>NZ_JBWPWU010000001.1:0-378377 GCF_056590775.1 Porphyromonas sp. C0026D3 | reverse complement strand
TATTACGATGGGAGAGTAGGTAGCCGCCACTTATCGAGAGACGCATAGGAGCAACCCTCCTGTGCGTCTCTTTTTTTTTGTCTTCTCTTTGGTAAATCATACCTACTTTGTCTAGGCTTTTATCGTTTGGGTTTGCCATTTTTTTTGCCCGATCATCGTCTAGCCTTGTTTGTTTTCAATCCTTCCTCTAAAGTACTTTGTGTAATGTGTAGAAAAGTGTTTGGTGGTGTGTTTGGAAATAGCTATCTTTGCATGCCAGATTATTATCAAAACTGATAACGATTTGGGCGGATCAAGATGGACCTGCGCAGTTGTGTTGTTGCTTTCACTCGAAGGTTGTCCGGCCAACGGAGTGCAAGCGATGCAGAGTTGTGTGGCTGTAGGATTAGCATACAGCGTATGTGGGTGTGAAGATTTAGCCCAAGTTACTTGTGTAACAAATAATACTGAAGAATTTAGATGGACACTCTAAGCTATAAGACGGTATCTGCCAATAAGGCTACTGTGACAAAGGAGTGGGTCGTTGTGGATGCAACGGGTCATTCTATGGGTCGTCTTTGCAGTGAAGTGGCAAAGATGCTACGTGGAAAAAACAAGGCAAACTTTACACCGCATGTAGATTGTGGTGATAACGTTATTATTATCAACGCTGACAAGGCTATTCTGACGGGAAGCAAGTGGGCTGACCGTAAGTATGTGAGATATTCGGGTTATCCCGGTGGACAGCGTTTGTCGACCCCTAAGGATCTTAAGGAAAAGGGGATTTATCATCTCTACAGAAAGATGGTGCGCGGTATGTTGCCCAAGAACAGACTTGGTGATAAGCTGATCAACAATCTGTACGTATATGAGGGAGCAGAGCACAAGCATGAGGCACAGACGCCGAGGCTGGTAGAAATAAGAACTAAGTAAGACTGAGACGACCTATGGAAGTAGTAAACGCACTTGGTAGAAGAAAGGCCGCTGTTGCTCGAGTATTTGTGAAGAATGGCAGTGGTAAGATTACCATCAATCATAAGGATCTTAAGGAGTTTTTTCCGAATCCTCTTTTGCAGTATGTAGTCAAGCAACCTTTGGCCAAACTAGAGGTTGAGGATAAGTACGATATTGTCATCAATGTAAACGGAGGTGGCTCTACAGGACAAAGCGAGGCTGCACGTCTCGGTATTGCCCGCGCACTTGTAAAAATCAATCCTGAAGATAAGGCAGCGTTGCGTGCCGAAGGCTTTATGACTCGTGATCCCCGTGTTGTTGAGCGCAAGAAGCCAGGTCAGCCCAAGGCAAGAAAGAAGTTCCAGTTCTCCAAGCGTTAATGCCTTGCGAGAGTTGCTTTTTCCTTATTTTGGGATTGAAATTAGCATGATCGTTTAGTATCTAAACCCTTTAGATGGGAGCTAAATGTGCATTTGCGCTCTCCCCTACTGAAAGGGTTGAGGACCGGACGAAATAAACTATTATATTCCCCTAACAAAGAACGTAAACGAAAGAACTATGTCAGCAGTAACATTTGACGAGCTATTGGAGGCCGGCTCACACTTTGGCCACCTCACACGTAAGTGGAACCCTGCCATGGCACCCTATATTTTCATGGAGCGCAATGGTATTCACATCATTGATCTGCACAAGACTGTCGCAAAGATTGACGAAGCTTGTGATGCACTGAGAAAGCTTGCACAGGACGGAAAAACCATCCTCTTTGTAGGTACAAAGAAGCAGGCTCAGGAGGCCATCTCTGACTTGGCCAAGGATGCCGATATGCCCTATGTTGTTGAGCGTTGGCCAGGTGGTATGCTTACCAACTTCCCGACCATTCGCAAAACGGTGAGCAAGATGGCAAACATTGACAAAATGATCAATGACGGCACTTTTGACAACCTGTCGAAGCGTGAGAAGTTGCAGATAACACGTCAGAGAGGTAAGCTGGAAACAAACTTTGGCTCTATTGCACAGATGCGCACTCTCCCACAAGCTATCTTTGTTGTAGATGTGATGAAGGAGCAGATTGCTGTCCGTGAGGCTCAAAGGCTTGGCATTCCTATTTTTGCGATTGTTGATACGAACTGTGATCCGAAAGGTGTTGACTATGTAATACCCGCCAATGACGATGCCTCTAAGTCCATCGAGGTTATTGTCCGTGCATGTACTGCGGCGATCAAGGAGGGTGTGCAAGAGCGTAAAATCCAAAATGTGGATGCTGGAGATGAGGAGGCTGAAGAAGCTCCTGTACGTCGTAGCCGCCGTCGCCAGGGCGTGACTGCCAATGTTCGCAATCTTGCTGATGAGGGTGACGATGTCACTGCTTCTGAGCAAGCTGCGATTGATGGGGAAGACGCTGAGTGAGTAGCGTTTCTCCTGTGAGAATATTTTATTTAAGATAAGGACAAATTTATATATTATGGCAATATCCATGAACGACATCAAGGCTCTTCGCACCCTCACCGGTGCGGGCATGATGGACGTAAAGAAAGCCCTCGAGGAAGCTAATGGTGATCATGAGAAGGCTGTTGAGCTGATCCGTAAGCGTGGTCAGGCTATTGCAGCGAAGCGCTCGGAGCGTTCGGCAGAGCAAGGATGCTGCTTGGCTGCAAATGATGCAGACTTTGCTTGCATCGTGGCTGTGCAGTGTGAAACAGACTTTGTCGCTAAGAATGAGGACTTTGTCAAAATGACTCAGGAAATACTTGCGGCAGCTTTGGAGCACAAGCCTGCTACCAAGGAGGCTCTGCTAGCTACGACGCTCAAAAGTGGTCGCACTGTGGAGCAGGCCATTACTGACCGTTCGGGCGTGACAGGCGAGAAGATGGAGCTTGGAGCGTACGAGTTTATCAAGGCTCCTGCTACAGTAGTGTACATGCACCCGGGCAACATGCTGTCTGCAATCGTTGGTTTCAATGAAGCTGTATCTGATGATATGGGCAAAGAGATCGCCATGCAGGTTGCATCTATGAACCCGATCGCTGTAGATGAGGCCAGTGTGCCCCAGGAGATCAAGGATCGTGAGTTGAATATTGCGATGGACAAGGCCCGTGATGCAGGTAAGCCTGAAAACCTTTTGGAAAGGATAGCTCAGGGTAGCCTTCAGAAGTTCTACCAAGAGTTTACTCTCTTGCAACAAGCATCTATTCTTGACGGCAAGAAGAGTGTGGCTGAGCTTCTCAAGGGTGAGTCCAAGACTCTTACGGTTACAGACTTTAGGCGAGTTAACCTCAATCAGGACTAATCTCTCCTATTACAAGATCTGAAATACGAGACGAGGTCGCTCTAGGGCGACTTCGTCTTTTTTTGTATCCCTAGACTTTGATGTTCAGCCCCGTGTACTTGGACTTTTGAGCGAATGTGTCCGCGTGGTTCGTTGTATGTTAAAATTGGCTATCTCTCATATAATTAGTATTTTTGTATTCTTAGCGGTAGTATGTATTCAACAGAATTTCTCTTACGATAAGATGATCCAAAGTAATAATCCTAATCAGCCGATGTGGCGTGATGTGTACACCTATTCCAAGCTTCCGGCTTCGCTATTCAAACTTGAGGAGCTCTCAAACAACCTTTGGTGGGTTTGGAATAAGAAGGCTCGTGACCTCTTTATCAACCTAAATCGCGATGTGTGGCACTCCTCCTTGGGTAATCCCATGCTTGTGCTTTCGTCTCTGACCCAAAAGCAGATAAGTGACATCGCCCAAGACCAGTCCTTTATGCAACGACTGGATGAGGTATATGCTGAGTTCCGTGCCTATCTGGATGCTCCGATGCGCCCAAATACTCCCAGTGTGGCCTATTTTTGTATGGAGTATGGTCTTACCAATATCCTCAAGATCTACTCTGGTGGTTTGGGAGTTTTGGCTGGGGACTATATCAAGGAGGCCAGTGACTCTCATGTCGATATGGTTGGCGTCGGTTTTCTTTACCGATTTGGCTACTTCGATCAAGTGATTACGGCTGATGGACAGCAGGTGGCCAACTATCAGGCTCAGCAGTTCAAAAATCTTCCGATCACTCAGGTAACCAATCCCGATGGCTCTCCTATGATACTAGAGGTGCCCTTTAGTGACCATATTGTGTACAGCAATATTTGGCGAGTGGATGTGGGGCGTGTACCACTGTATCTGATGGATACAGACATAGATAAGAATAGTGAGTATGATCGCTCAATCACTCACATGCTCTATGGTGGGGATTGGGAAAACCGCATGAAGCAGGAGTATATGCTCGGTGTGGGCGGTGTCCTTATGCTAGAAAAGCTAGGTATACACCAAGAAGTCTATCATGCAAATGAGGGTCATGCCGCCTTGATGAACCTTCAGCGCTTGGCTATGTTGGTTGAGACGAAAGGGCTTGACCTCGACACGGCCTTGGAGGTTGTGCGAGCCTCTTCGCTCTACACGGTGCACACGCCTGTCCCTGCAGGGCATGACTACTTCGATGAGGGACTTTTTGGGAAGTATAATCACCACTTTGCGGATCGTCTGGGTATCTCCTTTCAGTCCTTGGTGGATATGGGACGCGAAAATCCCGGAACGGATGAGAAGTTTTCCATGAGTGTTTTTGCACTCAACACCTGTGGTGCTGCCAATGGCGTTAGCAAGTTGCACGGCCTTGTGTCTCAGCGTATGTTTGCTCCTGTCTGGAAAGGGTATCTTCCCGAGGAGTTGCATGTTGGCTATGTCACCAACGGTGTGCATGCCCCCACATGGCGTGCCTACCAGTGGGATGACTTTATCAAAAAGTACATTTCGCCAAACATCGATCAGGACCAAGCAAAGGAGGAGGTATGGTCTAGGATTAATGAGGTCCCCGATGAGGAGATCTGGCGTATGCGCCACGTGATGAAAGAGCGGTTGGTTCGCTACTTGCGTGAAAACTACCTTTCCAGCCTTGAGCGTGAAAATACGGATCCCTCTTCGGTCATCAAAATCATCGATGACCTCAACCCCGATGCGTTGCTTATCGGATTTGGACGGCGTTTTGCGACCTACAAGCGTGCCCACCTACTCTTCACAGACCTAGATCGACTGTCCAAGATTGTCAATAACCCCGACTTCCCGGTACAATTCATTTTCACCGGCAAGGCGCATCCGGCTGACGGGGGCGGACAGGGGCTGATCAAGCACATCATTGAGATCTCCAAGCGTCCGGAGTTTTCTGGAAAGATCCTATTTATCGAAAACTACGATATCCAGGTCGCACAAAACCTTATAGCCGGTGTAGATGTATGGCTCAACACCCCCACCAGACCCCTCGAAGCATCCGGCACCTCCGGAATGAAGGCCCTAATGAATGGTGTCCTCAACTACTCAGTACTGGATGGCTGGTGGTATGAGGGTTATGTCGAGGGTGGGGGCTGGGCCCTGACGGACAAACGCTCGTATACTGATCAGACACTACAGGATCGACTTGATGCGGCTACAATCTATCGCACGTTGGAGGAGGAGATCATCCCTTGCTACTTCCGTCGAAACGATGGGGAGGACTATCCAAAGGATTGGGTGGCTGCAATCAAAGTGTCAATGTCTAAAATCCTGCCCCACTTTACCATGAAGCGCATGATGGATCAGTACGTTGATCGCTTTTATGCACCACTAAACGAGCGAGCGCAGCAGTTGGTAATGGACAACTATGCCCAAGCTCATGAGATAGTGGCTTGGAAGCGCGCTGTGGCCGAAAAGTGGGATCAGCTTGAGGTACTACATGTCGACCTAAGGTCCGATGATGCGCAGCTCAACCACTTCCGAATAGGAGAGGAGCTGACCATGAATATTGAGCTTGACCTGCATCAATTGGCCTGTGATCTAAAAGTGGAGATCATTGTGGCAGAAGAGAATCCCAGCACCAAGCAGCTTTCTTTTGTCTACTCGATACCCTTTGGGCTCACCTTTACTGATGGCACTCGACGGACTTATACCCTAAAGCATACTGTGGACTATCCCGGTGTGCAAAAGGTTGCAGTTCGGATCACGCCTACTCACCCGCTCCTGCCTCACGGAATGGACTTCGGGTACATGAAGTGGGTACCCATCTTCTGAGAGACTGGGTTCCCCTAAAACAAAGCGAAGGAGGATGTGTTGGAACACCAATACATCCTCCTTCTTTTTTACTTTGCCGAGCCCCAAAATCCACGGTCAAGGCCGTTGCACGGTGGCAATCAGCTCCTTATTTTCGGACTTCGGGCTTGGTTACATTTCTAATAGATCTTTAGAGCGAATGTTCAGCAAAAATGATAGTCGGTTTGCTAATCCCAAGCCCAACGTTCCCCGGGAACAACTGGCTGTCGTACTTGATGAACCGGTCGTACTCCTCCATATCGCACTGTCCGATCGAGGTGATCTTGAGGTGGTACATGTAGAGAGTGTTTCGGACGACTGAGAAGCGTCCGTCTGCATTCCTTTTGGTGAGTTGTTGGTCACTAAAGTGCCGTATCGGCAGGACCTTATAGCTCAGCCCTCTCTGGTAGTACTCAATCACCTCGGATCGATAGTTGTGCATCGGGAACTTGAGTGAGGCGGATTTGTTGATCTCCTCCGGTCTCGCTTTCGTTGCGGTTGCGGTCAGTTCCTTACCAGCTTGTATGATCAGTTTTTCGGTAGCAGATGGGGTCCTTTCGGCAATTGCGTTGGCGTACGCTGTCCTAAAGGTCCTATTGGTGTAGTAGCTTTTGCCGACTTTCATCCAGCCGTAATTGAGGTCGTTTTGTGCCTGAGCGTATTGGAGATCTTGGTCAAAGTCGCTTTGGATCTCCTTGGGTACGACGGGCACTTGGATGATCAGCCGTGTAGCGGTGTAGGTATTTACATCACTTCCGGCCAGTGTGTTTTCCGGTATTGGCATGATCCAGTTATCCTTGTCCTTGTCTCCCATACCGAATCTGTGCCTATTGTCCCATCCATTTAGTAGATTGTAGTAGACAAAGTTTTGGCTGAGTACCGTCTTCTCCTCACCCAGGCCACTGTACGGCAGAGATTGTGGGATCTTTACCTTGGTCTGGTCATCGAGTGTGATCTCCGAGTATTGTGGATTGGGAACGACGGAGTTTCGTTGCGCATCTGCATAGACGATGCACATGCTCCCCTCCGGTATGTAAAATTTGGGGTCCTTCAGGTCCTCATCTACTTTCATATAGACCATCGCTGTGAGAGCCTTCAGCGTAGGGCTTTCGATCCTGAAGAGCTGTGCACTTAGTGCGCTTTTTAGCTGTTTTTCTTGGATGACGAGTGGGGATTCTATATTGGAGTATATAGAGTAGATGATACTTTGGTCTGCTCTTTCCGAGAAGTCAAGCCGGATGGGCTTGCTGAGTTCGTCGTAGCTTTTCCCAACTGCTGTCGCCTCTTTCAGCGCAGCAGTTGGTGATAAGAAAAAGAGCACCGAGTAGTTCCCTACCTCTATTTTTTCAGTCTGTTTCACTTCGAGCCTTCCGGTCTCAAAGTCAAAGTTGAGTAGATCCTTTCCAGCTGCTTTTCCCTTTAGGATATTTATCTGACGGTCAAAGGTGTAGGCAACACTTTTGGGCTGCCCGGTATCGTCATTGGCATACAGGACGATCCTCAGATCCTTTACGGCTATTGTTTTCTTCATATCCAGCTCCTGAGGAGTGGTTGCCCTGAGGTACGTCGGTAGCTCCCCTATTGTGGTGGCAAAAGCGACGGTCACCAGCTCCTCCGTCTCTGGAGTAGGGATCGATCGCTTGAGCTCAACCCTTTGGGAGCATGCAGCTGCTATCATGAGGCACAGCATGCAGGGTAGTGTGAAAATGTATTTTTTCATATAGGTAAATATAACTGAGCGGTGCCCCACCGCAGGCTATTGCCGGCAATGGGACACCGCTTGTTGGTTTAGGGTATTCTCTTTACTTCGGTCATTTAGATCACTCCTTGGGCGATCATTGCATCTGCCACTTTCATGAATCCGGCGATGTTGGCCCCTTTCACGTAGTTGATGTATCCATCCTTCTCAGTTCCATACTTGACACACTGGTCGTGGATGTTTCTCATGATGGCATGTAGCTTGTCGTCCACCTCCTTGGCTTCCCAAGCCAAGTGTGCCGCATTTTGGGTCATCTCGAGTCCCGAGGTAGCCACACCACCGGCATTTACCGCTTTGCCGGGGGCAAAAAGCATCTTGTGGCTCAGATAGTAGTGGGTTGCCTCCGCGGTGCAGCCCATATTGGATACCTCGCATACCGCCAGCACACCATTTTGGTGGAGGGTCTTGGCATCGTTTTCGTCCATCTCATTCTGGGTGGCACATGGCAGAGCGATATCCACTTTTACCTCCCAAGGTTTCCGACCGGCTACAAACTTGGCACCTGCAAACTTCTCGGCATACGGTGCCACGACATCATTCCCGCTACTCCTTAGCTCAAGCATGTAGGCAATCTTTTCCGGAGTGTTGATCCCCGCCTCGTCATAGATGTAGCCATCCGGTCCCGATATGGCGACGACCTTGGCACCCAGCTCGGTTAGCTTGGTGACTGCTCCCCATGCCACGTTGCCAAATCCACTGACTGCGGCAGTCTTGCCTTGTAATGAGTGTCCATTTTCTTGCAACAGTTGGTTGAGGAAATAGACTGCGCCAAATCCTGTAGACTCCGGTCGCAGGATTGACCCACCGAAGCTCCTACCCTTGCCGGTAAAAGTGCCAGTATTCTCTCTCGCCAGCTTGCAGTACATGCCATACATGTAGCCCACCTCTCTGGCACCCACGCCTATATCACCGGCAGGGACATCGGTATCCGGTCCGATATTGCGCCACAGCTCAGTCACGTAGGCTTGGCAGAACCTCATGATCTCCGCCTCGGATCTTCCCTTTGGCGAAAAGTCTGAGCCTCCCTTGCCTCCGCCCATAGGTAGCGTGGTCAGTGCGTTTTTGAAGGTTTGCTCGAATCCCAAAAACTTTAGGATGCTCAGGTTTACAGACGGATGAAATCTGGTACCTCCCTTGTACGGGCCAATCGCATTGTTGTACTGAACCCTATACCCAGTATTGACATGTACCTCCCCCGCATCATCTTGCCAAGTCACCCTAAAAGTAAAGATACGATCGGGCTCCAAGAGACGCTCGGCGATCTTGTACTTCTCAAATTCCGGGTGCTCATTGTACACCTCTTCGATCGTGGATAGTACTTCTTCGACCGCTTGGTGAAACTCCTTCTCTCCTGGATGGCGTTCTTTTAGACTCTTCAGTAGTTCGTCTGTTTTCATGAGATGTTGCGTATTTGTTAAAGGTTTTTATAAAGTAATGACTAAAAAATGTCCGGTCAAAACAAACCCCCGCAACCTATGCACGACTTTTTGTGCAAATAGGCTCAGGGGAGCCTTGGAGCCAATACAAATCTAGGTAATTCCCCCCGAAATCACAACCATCTTCCCCTTTTTCTTTTACGACCTCCTACCTTCTCCGTTTTCTGCCCCTGCGGATGGACCTCAGCTATGGTATTCACTACCGGCGAAAATGGGTTTGCTATGCGGATCATAGTCTATACGAAATTTGGTGAATGGCACTTCATTTTGCAGTTTCTACGGACTGAAACTGCAGTTTCAGTCCGTAGAAACTGTAGTTTCAGTCCGTAGAAACTGGATTGAGGAGTAAAACGAAAAGAGCGTGACCACAAGGAGGGAGAGATTGTCCCTGTGGCCACGCTTTTAATATTTTATAGAGCAAAATCTGAACCCAACTAAAGTAAAAGAACAGACCATAATACAATCTATTCGATAGATACACTACCCTTTTCATTTTAATAACTACTGAGCTCTCTTCTGTGCAGGGGTGAAGTTATGAGTGTTGCCTCTCCCAAAAAGAGCAGAGTGCATGCCAAAGGTTTTACCCTTGGCATGCACTCTTTTACTTATCATCTGTATGCTTTGTGGGTGATTATTTCACTTCCTCAAAGTCTGCGTCCGTCACACCGTCACCGGAGGATGATCCTGCACCGGACTGTGTTTGGTCTGTGGTGGCGCCTGCATTGGGTTGCTGCTGATTGTACATCTGCTCGGACATTGCCTGTGCTACTTTGTTGAGATCCTCTAGTGCGGCATCGATGGCGGCCAGGTCTTGGGCCTTGTGTGCCTCCTTGAGCTTGGTGAGAGCCGCCTCGATCTCGGCTTTTTTGTCTGCCGGCATCTTGTCTCCGAGGTCCTTGAGTTGCTTCTCAGTCTGGAAGATCACGCTGTCGGCCTGGTTGATCTTATCGATGCGCTCGCGCTCCTTCTTGTCGCTCTCAGCATTGGCCTCTGCCTCCGCCTTCATGCGTTGGATCTCATCATCGCTCAGCCCGCTAGAGGCCTCGATACGGATCTTTTGCTCCTTGCCGGTACCCTTGTCCTTCGCCGATACGTTTACGATACCGTTGGCATCGATATCAAAAGTGACTTCGATTTGAGGAACACCTCTCTGGGCGGGTGGTATGCCGTCGAGGTTGAATTTTCCGAGCGTCTTGTTGTCTCTCGCCATGGATCGCTCACCCTGTAGTACGTGAATCTCCACTGAGGGCTGGTTGTCAGCGGCAGTGGTAAAGATCTGCGACTTCTTGGTCGGGATCGTGGTATTGGCATCGATGAGCTTGGTCATCACTCCACCCATGGTCTCGATACCCAGTGACAGTGGGGTTACATCCAGCAGTAGGACATCCTTGACGTGTCCGCTGAGGACACCACCTTGGATGGCTGCACCCAATGCCACTACCTCGTCGGGGTTCACGCCCTTGGAGGGTTGTTTGCCAAATAGCCCGGCTACCATCTCCTGTACGGCGGGGATACGTGTGGAACCTCCGACCAGGATGACATCATCTATCTCGTTGGCAGAGATGCCGGCGTCCTTCAGTGCTTGCTCTACCGGAGCCTTGCAGGCCTGTGTGTACTTGTCGGTCAGTTGCTCAAACTTTGCTCTCGTGAGGGTCTTGACCAAGTGCTTGGGGACACCGTCTACCGGCATGATGTACGGTAGGTTGATCTCCGTGCTGGTGGTGCTGGATAGCTCGATCTTGGCCTTCTCGGCGGCTTCTTTCAGCCTCTGGAGTGCCATGGGGTCTTTGCGTAGGTCGACGCCCTCGTCGTGCAAAAACTCTTCGGCCAGCCAGTCGATCACCGCATGGTCGTAGTCATCACCACCGAGGTGGGTGTCACCATTGGTGCTCTTTACCTCGAATACACCGTCACCGAGCTCAAGGATGGAGATATCAAACGTACCTCCACCGAGGTCAAAGACTGCGATCTTCATGTCCTTGTTGCTCTTGTCCAGCCCATAGGCCAGTGCCGCTGCGGTAGGCTCATTGACGATACGCTTGACGGTCAGTCCTGCGATCTCTCCGGCCTCCTTGGTGGCTTGGCGCTGTGCGTCGTTGAAGTACGCCGGCACAGTGATGACGGCTTCGGTCACCGGCTCTCCGAGGTAGTCTTCGGCGGTCTGCTTCATCTTTTGGAGTATCATGGCAGATATCTCCTGTGGTGAGTATTGGCGTCCGTCTATCTCTACGCGTGCGGTGTCGTTGTCACCCTTGACTACCTTGTAGGGGAGACGCTTGGTCTCGCCCTCGATCTCCGAGTAGCGCTCACCCATGAGCCTCTTGATAGAGTAGATGGTGTTGGTGGGGTTGGTGATTGCTTGGCGTTTTGCCGGATCGCCTACCTTCCGCTCCCCTCCGTCTATGAAGGCTACCACGCTCGGAGTGGTCCGCTTGCCCTCGCTATTGGCAATGACTACCGGTTCATTGCCCTCGAGTACAGCTACACAGGAGTTGGTGGTACCTAGATCTATTCCTATTATTTTTCCCATTGTTGTATATGTGTTTTGTTATTGTATGTTTTCTATAATTCTCAAGTGTAGTAGTGCAAAGGGTGTGCCATCGGACCCGGGACCATTTGTTTCGTGTCATCTGTCCGAGCAAGGTAGTGACAAATCTGTCAGTCGGGTCAGGTCGGGTGAAAGATTTGACGGATAGTGGCGAAAAGTTTCCAGTGGGAGATTTTTGTTGTCAGTAGTGCGACTTCGCTGACCACTGTCAGGGTCGGCAACCCCAGCGCCCCTATCCCCAAGACATCGTTTCGAGATTTGTCCTTTAGTATCATGTATTGGGGCTGGTGGAGCCGAAAAGGAGAAAGGGTGTGTCCAAAACGTGAGTTTGGACACACCCTCTCTTATCATTCCTAGTGTGTTTTGTGATCAGAAGTTGGCGTTGTTTGGGGTGCGGGGGAAGGGGATCACGTCTCTGATGTTTGCCATCCCTGTCACAAAGAGGATCAGTCGCTCAAAGCCGAGCCCAAATCCTGAGTGTGGCGCTGTCCCAAAGCGACGAGTGTCCATGTACCACTGCATCTTTTCGACAGGTACGCCCATGTTCTTTGCATGGGTCACCAACTTGTCGTAGTCCCACTCACGCTCCGATCCTCCGATGATCTCTCCGATTCTTGGGAAGAGTACATCCATACCTCTTACGGTCTTGCCGTCGTCGTTTTGCTTCATGTAGAAAGCCTTGATCTCCTTGGGGTAGTCGGTGAGGATGACGGGGGCTTGGAAGTGCTGCTCTACCAAATAGCGCTCATGCTCGGAGGAGAGGTCGGCTCCCCAGTATACCGGAAACTCAAACTTGTGTCCCGACGCTACTGCAGCCTCCAGGATCTTGATCCCCTCGGTGTAGGTCAGTCGGATAAAGTCTGTCTTTACCACAGCTTGGAGCCGCTCAATGAGGTTGTGATCGATCATGTCGTTGAGGAACTGCAGGTCATCCCGGCAGTGCTCCAGTGCCCAGGTGATGAGGTACTTGAGGAAGTCCTCTGCCAGGTCCATGTTTTCCTCGATCTCTATGAAGGCCACCTCGGGCTCGATCATCCAAAACTCTGCCAGGTGGCGTGGGGTGTTGGAGTTTTCGGCTCTAAAGGTGGGGCCAAACGTGTAGATCGCTCCCAGCGCCATTGCGGCAAGCTCTCCCTCGAGCTGTCCGGAGACGGTGAGGTTGGTCTCTGTGCCAAAAAAGTCTTGGCTGTAGTCTACCTCGCCTGACTCTGTCCGGGGGAGATTCTCCAAGTCCAGGGTCGTCACCTGAAACATCTGGCCTGCGCCCTCCGCGTCCGATGCGGTGATGATGGGGGTATGGATGTAGTAAAATCCATGGTCGTGAAAGTACTTGTGTATGGCATACGCCATATTGTGTCGTATGCGGAATACGGCACCAAAGGTATTGGTCCTGGGACGTAGGTGTGCGATCTCCCGCAAAAACTCCATGCTGTGTCCCTTTTTTTGTAGAGGGTAGGTGTCTGGGTCGGCTGTGCCGTAGAGCTTTATCTCTTTGGCCTGTACCTCCATGGTCTGGCCTTTACCCTGTGACTCGACGAGTATTCCGGTGACACTCAGGCTCGCTCCTGTGGTGATGTCCTTGAGGAGGTCCGGGTCAAAGTCCTCCACTCCTGCCACTACCTGGAGGTTGTGGATGCAAGAGCCGTCGTTGAGTGCGATGAACGCCACATACTTGCTTCCGCGCTTGGTGCGCACCCACCCTTTGATATTTACTTCCTGACCATAGGTGGGGTTTTGTATCAGGTCTGCTATTTTTGTCCTTTTCATGATTGTTATTCGAATGCTCCCATCTTCAGATTATTTACTTCCTCTTGTGTGAGGTAACGCCACTTGCCACGTCCGAGGTTTTTCTTCGTCAGTCCGGCGAAGTAAACCCTATCCAGCTTCTCTACGCGGTAGCCTAGGTGCTCAAAGAGTCGACGGACTATACGGTTGCGTCCGGAGTGGATCTCGATACCCACTTGGGTGTGGTCTTCGTCATCTACATAGCTGATGGCATCGGCGTGCATTTCTCCATCCTCGAGCTCTACACCGTCGGCGAGTCTTTGCATGTCCTCTACAGTCACCTCCTTGTCCAGCCAGACGTGGTAGATCTTCTTTTTCATGAATGATGGGTGTACCAGCTTGGCGGCTAGGTCTCCATCGTTGGTCAGGAGTAGGACTCCTGTGGTGTTGCGGTCGAGTCGTCCGACCGGGTATATGCGCTCCTTGGCTGCACTTCGAGTCAGCTGTATCACCGTGAGTCGCTCTTGTGGGTCATCGGAGGTGGTGACACAGTTGCGAGGCTTGTTGAGCAGGACATATACTTTTTGCTCCGGGGTGATTACTCGTCCATTGACCTCTATGCGATCCTGAAGGGTCACCTTTGCTCCTAGTTGTGTCTCGGGTACCCCATTGACGAGTACCGCTCCGCTCTTGATCAGTTCGTCCGCTTCACGACGTGAGCACACTCCGGAGTGTGCGAGGTATTTATTGAGTCGGAGTGGCTTCTCAGTCCCGAACTGTGTGTTTTCGTACACCGGGCGTTGGTGCTTGTTGTTTTTTTTGCCTCCGTTGTTGTAGGGCTTTTGGTCTCTGTTGTAGCCGTTGCCGGATCGGCGTTGGGTTCCACCGGCCTTGTAGTTGGTCCTACGAGATGGGTTGGCTCCGGACGGGTAGGTCGAGTGGGTGCGCCCTTCTTCTTCTCGGTCGGGTGCTCTGTGGGTGCCGTATTTGCTTCGGTTGTACTCCCGATGTTGCCGGTATTGCTCTTTGTAGGTCGATGACTTTTGCCTCTCCTCGTAGCTGTGTTGGCCACTGTCGTACGGGATGTCGTAGTCCACTCGGTCGTCATTCAGGTCATCGAGCTTGCGTTGCCGGCGTTTTTGGGCCGCCTCTTGGATCTGATTGACTGTGAGTCGCACTCTCCTCCGTTTTCGCATGGATGGTTGGGATTGTTCGCTGTCGCGATCAGGATAGTGGCTGATGCTTTCGTCGCTGGTTCTGCCGGTGTCCTGATAGTTGTCGTTGTTCATCGTCTGGGGTGTCCTATGATTGAAGTGTGGGACAAGGTAGCCTCACGGCTACGGTGGTAGTTGTTTATCAATTACTGCCCAAAGTTAGTCAAAAATCGTGATGGTCGCAACAAAAAAAGGAGAGAGGGTGTGCCAAAACGAGCTTTGGCACACCCTCCTCTTACCGATCCTGTGTGGTCGGCCGGTTGTCAGCAGCAGGAGTAGGTGGCAATGAGGTTGCGGTCTCCGAACCCGTTGTCGATGCGTGCCACGTTGACAAAAAACTTGTTTTCCTCAAGGTAGGGCAGTGCGAAGGCGGCCTTGCTGCGTGGGTAGGAGTGTGTCCACTCGTCAGCGGTTACTTCATACTGCGGATGTGGTGCGTTTTTCAGCACGTTGTCTGTCGCATCTGCCTCTCCGGTGATGACCTCCTCTATCTCCTGGCGTATCTTGGTCAGCACGTCTACGAATCTATCCAGCTCCATGAGGCTTTCGCTCTCGGTCGGCTCGATCATGAGGGTGCCATGTACGGGGAATGAGAGTGTGGGCGCGTGGTAGTTGAAGTCCATAAGTCGCTTGGCGATGTCGTTTTCGTCGATGCCGCTTTTTTGCTTGAGCGGACGGCACTCGAGGATCAGCTCGTGCCCGACATAGCCAGTGGCACCGGTGTAGGTGATGCCGTACAGCTCCTTGAGCCGTGCGGCGAGGTAGTTGGCATTGAGCAGTGCGACAGCTGTGCTACGCTTGAGCCCTTTGGCACCGAGTAGCCGGATGTAGGCGTAGGTGATGCCACAGATCCCGGCGCTGCCGTAGGGTGCCGCAGACACCGGTATATTGTCGTGGCCGTAGTGTAGTGGATGGCTGGGTAGGTGCTTGACTAGGTGTCGGGCCACACAGATGGGGCCTTCTCCGGGTCCGCCTCCGCCGTGAGGGATGGCAAAAGTCTTGTGGAGGTTGAGGTGGCATACGTCTGCTCCGATAAAGCCCGGGCTGGTGTAGCCCACTTGTCCATTCATATTGGCTCCATCCATGTAGACTTGTCCTCCTCGGTCGTGTACGATCTGGAGCAATCTGCGGATCTCTACCTCAAATATACCGTGGGTGGATGGGTAGGTGATCATGGTGGCGGCGAGCCGATCTTTGTACTGCTCGGCCTTGCGCTCAAAGTCTTGGACATCGATGTTGCCCTTTTCGTCACTGTCTACGATCACCGGTACGAATCCCGCTTGCACGGCTGAGGCGGGGTTGGTGCCGTGTGCGGATGCGGGGAGCAGGACGATGTCGCGGTCTTGTCCACCGTTGGCATCGAGGTAGTCGCGGATGGTGCGTAGCCCGGCGTACTCTCCGGATGCTCCGGAGTTGGGCATGAAGCAGGTCTTTTGCATGCCGGTGATCTCGGCCAGGTATCTGTCCAGGTCGTCCAGCATCTCGAGATAGCCTTGGGTCTGCTCAGCGGGTGCGTAGGGGTGAATGTTGGCAAAGTTGGGGTTGCTGAGGATGAAAAGCTCCGCGGCGGCATTGAGCTTCATGGTGCAGGAGCCCAGCGAGATCATGGACTGTGCCAGAGAGATGTCGCGACGCTCCAGCCACTTGATGTAGCGCATCAGTTCGGTCTCGGTATGGTACTTATTGAAGACCTCTTGGGTGAGAAACTCCGAGGTGCGTCTCACCCCATCCGGGAGCTCTGTATACTGTGTGGGTAGCTCCGGTGTGGGGATCTCCTCGATGCCTTTGGCTTCGCAGAAGATGTAGTAGAGGGTGCCCAGGTCGGATATCTGTGTGGTCTCGTCCACGGATATGCCTATGGAGTAGTCGTCGAAGTATCGGAAGTTGACCTTGCAGTCCAGTGCTATCTCGGCTATGTTTTCTTGCTCCTCCTTGGACAGCCCGACGATCTTGAGTGTGTCGAAGTAGGTGGTGTTTTGTTGTTGGTAGCCCAGCTCTCGGAGCTGTCTGTCCAGCGTGGTGGCATAGGTGTGGATACGCCCTGCTATGTCTTTCAGCCCCTCGGGTCCGTGATATACAGCGTAGAATCCCGCCATGGTTGCCAGTAGGGCTTGTGCTGTGCAAATGTTGGAGGTTGCTTTTTCGCGCTTGATGTGTTGCTCTCTGGTCTGAAGCGCCAGCCTAAAGCCCTGATGGCCCTCGCGATCCTTGCTGATCCCCACGATGCGTCCGGGGATGATGCGCTTGTAGGTGTCTGTGGCCGATAGGTAGGCGGCGGATGGCCCGCCAAAATACATGGGTATCCCGAAACGCTGGGTGCTACCAAAGACGATATCGGCCCCAAACTCCCCGGGTGGCGTGAGTAGGACGAGGGAGAGGAGGTCAGCCGCAACGGCTACCGGTATCTCGGCGGCCTTTGCCTTTTGGATGAAGCCGGGGGCATCCACCACTTGGCCGTCGTCGTTGGTGTATTGTATGATTGCCCCGAAGTAGTCTTCTCCAAAGTCAAAGTCAGCCATCTTCCCCGTGACAATCTCAATATCCCACTGCGAGCCTCGGGTCTTGATCACCCCTTGTGTGGAGCGAAATAGGTCATTGGCTACGAATAGCTTGCGTGCGTTTTGTCGCTTGCGTGGGCGGGCATTGAGGAGCATGGCCGCCGCTTCGGCGCCGGCTGTGGCTTCGTCGAGGAGTGAGCAGTTGGTCAGCATCAGGCCGGTTAGCTCGGTGATGACGGTCTGGAAGTTGAAGAGCGCCTCCAGTCGTCCTTGGGCAATCTCGGCTTGGTATGGGGTATAGGAGGTGTAGTAGTTGGGGCTTTCGAGTACGTTTCGTTGGATCACTCCCGGCGTACAGGTGTCGTACCATCCTTGGCCGATGTAGGAGGTGAAGACCTGGTTTTTGTCTCCCAGCTCGTGGATGTGCTCGATCAGCTCTCGCTCGGTCATGGGGTCGGGGAGGTCGAGCTCATGGTCCAAAAAGATATCTCCGGGGATGATCTTGTGGACCAGTTCGTCAATGGAGGAGACGCCGATAGTCCGGAGCATTTTTTGCTCATCCTCCGATTTGCTTACGCCGACGTGCCGTATCGTAAAGTCGTTGGTATTCATGGTTTTTTGTATTTGTGTGGTGTAAAGTGGTTGTCCAAAACTTGTAGGTCAAATATACCTCATTTTTCTGAAGAGACACAGGCCGGATGAGCGAGACTGCACACATACACTCTTCATCGTGTGGTCCTCTCGGGATAGGGCCTGTCTCGGTGGTCAAAATGATTTTTGTCTCGCTTGGGGCATTGAGTCTTTGTAGTAGTCTGTTTTTCAGTCGATTAGGCCGAAAATAGGCGGGCGATGTTTTGGGTAAAATTTTGGACTTTGTAAGTGTAAGAGAGTCAGGTGGTTGTGAGGAGCTTTGAGTTTCACGGATAGAAGCAATCTTTTTCACGGATAGAAGCGAAAGTTTTCACGGATAGAAGCAATCTTTTTCACAGGGAGGAGCAAAAAAGAGGGGTTGGCGGAGAGTGGGGAGGGGTTGGCTTGGCAAAGTGGGGATCAAGGGGTGACGGCTAAGGGCTATTTTTGGTATCTTTGCGAAGTCTGTATTGCATGTTTTGAAAGACAACTATGGCTCAAGAAGTACTACTATCACTCCGAGATGTGACGCTCAAGCGAGATGAAAACACCATCCTCAGCGAAGCATCGTTGGATATCTACCCAGGCGAACTGGTCTACCTTATCGGCAAGGTGGGTTCGGGCAAGTCTACGCTGATCAAGTCTATCTATGCCGACATCCCCATCTACAGCGGTGAGGCTTCTTTTGGTCAGTATGATCTGCGACGGATCAAGCGTAAGCAGATCCCTTACTTGAGACGTGAGCTGGGGATTATCTTTCAGGACTTTCAGCTGCTGATGGATCGGACGGTTGAGAAAAATCTGGAGTTTGTCCTGCGAGCCACGGGCTGGACGGACAAGGTGGAGATCAGTCGGCGGATCGAGGAGGTGCTTTCGCTGGTGGGCTTGGAAACCAAGAAGTACAAGCTCCCCCATGAGCTATCCGGTGGCGAGCAACAGCGTACCGTGATTGCTCGGGCACTGCTCAATAAGCCTAAGATGATGCTTGCCGACGAACCCACCGGCAATCTCGACCCCGAGACCGGGGAGCAGATCGTCCGCCTCTTGCACGAAATAACCCACAGTGGTACCGCAGTACTGATGAGTACACACAACTATGCCATGGTGAAGAAGTATCCATCGCGAGTGATGAAGATCGACAAGGGCAAGGTGGTAGAGGTGCGTCTGCGTGCTTCACAGCCCTCGTCGGATAGCGTGGAGGAGTGACGAAGTGACGAAGATGGAGAAAAGAAGCTACTCGGAGTACTATGTGATGAAGTTTGGGGGGAGCTCCGTGTCTACCCCTGAGCGGATCACGCAGGTAGGCAAGCTGATCAGTGGCAAGGAGCCCAAGGTGGTTGTCCTCAGTGCCATGGGGGGTGTGACAAATACGCTGGTGGAGATCAGCCACTACTATAGGACGGGAAATGTCCAGGGCGCACTGATGCTGATCGACCAACTGGCCCAGAGGTATGCGGAGGTGATCTGTGGTCTGTATCGGTCCGAAAAATGTAGGTCGGAGGCGACCACCTTTGTCTTGGGCAAGATGGACTTTTTGAGGGCGTTTCAGCGTGAGGCCTTTACGGACTTTGAGGAGAAGCAGGTACTGGCTGTCGGTGAAATGGTGTCGGTGTATATGATGTACTTGCACCTCCGTGAGGTCGGACGTGACAGCACCATGATCTCGGCTCTAGACTACATGTCGACCGACAAGTACGGCGAGCCGGATCTAGGTAAGATCAGTGCCAAGCTACATGATCTGATCTCTCGGTATCCGGAGCAGACTCTCTTTTTGACCGAGGGCTATATCTGCCGAAATGCCTATGCGGAGGTGGACAACCTCAAGCGGGGAGGAAGTGACTATACGGCCTCAATCGTGGGAGCTGTACTGGATGCCAAGGAGATACAGATATGGACGGATATCGACGGACTGCACAACAATGACCCTCGAGTGGTCCGACACACCGAGCCGGTGCACAAGCTGCACTTTAGTGAGGCGGCCGAGCTGGCGTACTTCGGTGCCAAGATCCTGCATCCGAGCTGTATTTTGCCTGCCCAGATGGCCAATATCCCGGTACGTATCCTCAATACGATGGATCCCTCGGCTGAGGGTACTCTGATCTCCAATCGGATCGATGAGGGGGAGATAAAGGCCATCGCCGTAAAGGATGGTATCACGGCATTGCGGATCATCAGCACACGTCGCCTGGTGCCACACGGGTTTCTCCGCAAGGTTTTTGAGACCTTTGAGCGACATCAGACCTCGATCGACCTCGTGGCGACCAGTGAAGTGGCTGTCTCTCTCGGGATTGATTCGACCCGAAGGCTGGAGGAGCTCCTCGCCGAGCTCCGGAAGTTTAGCACGGTGTCTGTGGATGAGGAGATGAGCATTATCTGCATCGCCGGTGACCTCAACTGGAAAAACACCGGCAAGGAGGGCGATATAGTCAAGGCTCTGGAGGATATACCGATCCGGATGATCACCTACGGGGGGTCCAACCACAATGTCTCTGTCCTGATCCGGACTCAAGACAAGCAGCGTGCACTTGAATTGCTGAGCGAGCACCTATTTGCCTTGGGGTAAGGTCGACAACTCCCGGAATCGTTTTGTCCACACAAGAATCTCTAAAAACTTGGCTCTATGCCACACGGCCACACACGCTTGGAGCCTCCTTGGCCCCCATGCTCATTGTCGGGGCATCGCTGCTGCGTGAGGGCGGAATGTCCTGGGGCCTCTACCTCTTGGCTCTGCTGGTCGCCGTGTCGGCACAGATTGCGAGTAATCTGGCCAACGATTACTTTGACTATCGAGGCGGAAAGGATACGGAGCGACGTGTCGGCTTTGAGCGACTGTTGACCCAAGGGCGGGTCAGTGAGCGTCAGATGCTTTTTGCGCTACTGATCGCAATGGGGATCTGTGCACTCTCCGGACTCCTCCTATGCGCCTTGTGCGACCCTAGACTGATGGCGGTCGGTGCCGTGGTGATGATAGGGGTGTTGGCTTACTCGGCCGGTCCCTATCCCCTCTCTTCGCATGGACTTGGTGATCTGGCTGTCGTGTTGTTTTATGGGCTTGTCCCCACTCTGGTCACCTACTATGCAGTCTCCGGAAGGCCCCCTGCTTACCTCTACTGGCTGGCATTGGGTATAGGGGTGTGGTCGGCCAATATCCTGGTCGTCAACAACTACCGAGACTATGAGGAGGATGCACGAAGTGGCAAGCGGACCCTCATTGTCCGGATGGGCAAAGACCTTGGTCCTCGTCTCTACTGTCTCAACTCTATTGTCGCCTGCTCTGCCATTGCTTGTGGAATGTACCTTGCCACCGGTAGGATCTTGGCGCTTTTGCTCCCTCCCCTGCTTACGGGGCCGGCTTACTATTGGCTCTGCACCTTGATCTTCCGGCTAAAAGGAAGACAACTCAACTACTTGCTCAAGGCCACCACGCTGCTCTGCCTCTTTACAGCCCTCCTTATTTTTCTGCTCCTCCTCAACCTCTGATGTGCTTCCGCTGCTCGGAAGGTTATATTTTCGGGGCAAATAGGACAATTTTGACTACCTTTGCTCCAAACAGAAACGAAGTAAGTGAGCAGAAGGGCTTGTCGCTGTTTGGTGCCCCGTGTACCAGAGAGAGGAAAGTCCGGGCCACGCAGGGCACCACGCTTCCTAACGGGAAGGCATCGTGAGGTGTATCCGTCGTAACAGAAAATAACCGCTCTCTCCCATTGCGGAGCGAGTAAGGGTGAAAAGGTGAGGTAAGAGCTCACCGAGCCTGTGGTGACACAGTGTTGCAGTACGCGGAGTGGGTGGAAAGATCACGTATACCGACGCTACCAGGGTTGCCCGCCCGATGTCGAGGGGTAGATCGATAGAGGCACAAGGTGACTTGTGTCCTAGATAAATGACAAGCACCCGGTTCGGAGATTGTCCTAGACACCTCTGCCACCGGGGACAGAACCCGGCTTATACACGCTGCTCCTCACTTTGTTTTTTTTGATAAAACAGACTGCTCAATGGTGGAAGAAAAAGACCTAGAAAAGCTCAAAAAGATCCAAGCAGACCGTGCTAAAAGACGCAAGCCGTCCTTTTTTTCGTTGGTGACCATGAAGGGGCAAAATGCTCATGAGTTTGTGACCTACGATATGTGGCGACTCTATGACTTTGAGGTGACCGGTATCAAGGGACGTCTTGTGCGGATGCTACAGGTCATCTATATTGCGGCAGGTGAGTATGCAGGTCGGGCTGTATCCCAAAAGGCCAATTCGCTCACGTACAGCACCCTCTTGTCTTTGGTTCCGCTCCTCGTGGTCCTCCTGAGTGTCGCGGCCGGCTTTGGGCTTCAGGAGTCCTTGCAACGTCAGCTCTATGAGTATTTCCCGGCTCAGCAACACGAGCTGACTCAGGCTTTCAAGTTTGCAGAGTCTTATCTCAACCAGATGCAGAGTAGTGTCTTTATCGGTGTCGGTGTCGTCCTACTGCTTGTCGCAGTCATATCGTTGCTGATGAGTGTTGAGGGGGTTTTCAACGATATATGGCACATCAAGAAGTCCCGACCTATATCCAAGCAGGTATTGGCATACTTTGCCACGTTCCTCATCGCTCCGTTGGTGTTGGCGATTACATCCGGGTTCAACGTTTTCTCGAGTTTTCTCAACGACCTACAGCTTGCCGGGGGCTTTGCCATCACTCCGATATTGGAGACTGCCACGACTATTGTCCCCTACATAGTGTGGATAACTCTCTTCACGATCTTGTACAAACTCTTGCCCAATACTAGGGTGCACTTTTTCCCCGCATTCGTCAGTGGAGTACTTGCCGGGGTCTCGTTTCAGCTCTTTCAGCTCTTGTACATTTCCGGCCAGATATGGGTCACCAAATACAACTCCATATATGGTAGTTTTGCGGCAATCCCCCTTTTGATGCTTTTCACCAATTGGTCGTGGGTGATTTGTCTCTTTGGGGCCCAGCTGTCCTACTCGATACAGAATGTCCGCAACTATACGTTCAAGACTGAGAGTGAGCGGGTGAGTCGTCGCTTCAGAGACTTTGTGGCGATCATCTTGATGAAAAAGATCTGCAAAGCTTTTGTCCACGACAACGAAGTCTATACCGCTGAGTCGCTGGCCGACCAGTGTGACCTGCCACTCCTCGTGGTCAGCGATACCCTAGACAAGCTACACCTCTGCAACCTCCTTTCCCATCGAACGAATAAAAAGGATCCCGGCAGTCCCTACTATACCCCGGCTCTGGACTTGTCCGTAATCACCGTCCGTCGCATCATTACCCTCTTGGATCGACTGGGAGCCGAAAACTTTAGGATCGACATCTACGACCAGTATGCCAAGGAGTGGGCTATGGTACGTGATTGTCGCCCGGGCAACCATATTGATATGGAGGTCCTTGTGGTTGATTTGTAGCCACCTCCATCACTTCTCTCCGCTCTGTACAGTATGCCGACACGTCCCAAACGAAAAAAAATAAAACAGGAGCCTAAAACCTGCCCACTCACGATCATGATGAGCGAAGGTGAGATGGCACTCCTCAATAGTTATCTCGGCCGAAAAGGCATCCACAACCGATCTGCCTTTGTCCGAAGAGTGGTGATGAATAAGGTTCTGAGCGAAATTTCCGGTAATCCGGTATCCCTTTTTGAGGCTAGCCAGTTTCCCCATGAGTGAGCTCAAAACCTTCACGCAGGATGACCTCTTTTTTATGCATGTGGCACTAGAGGAGGCGGGTAGGGCCTACGAAATAGGCGAAGTCCCTATCGGTGCCGTGGTGGTGGTAGATGGTCGGATCATAGGACGTGGATACAACCAGACCGAGAGCCTGAGAGACGTGACGGCCCATGCTGAAATGCTGGCTCTGACCTCTGCTCAGAATACCCTAGGTGCCAAGGTTTTGCCGGAGTGTACGCTCTATGTGACTGTCGAGCCATGTGTCATGTGCGCAGGTGCGATTAGGTGGAATAGGATAGCTCGTCTGGTATGGGGATGTGATGAGCCCAAAAGTGGCTTCACGACGATTAGTCGTGAGATCCTTCATCCAAAAACCTTTTGGACCGGCGGGGTTTTGGCCGATGAGGCGGCAGAGCTGATGCGCCGATTCTTTGAGCATAGGAGGTGAGAACGCCCCTATAGTCCCCTCATAAAATAGATCTCTCTAAAAAAGGAAAGCACTGAAGTGCCAAGTCACATGGCTCTCCAGTGCAATCACAACACTAACTGCACCCGATGGATCGCCACAGAAGTATATACTCCGAGCGATCAGGGGGGTGCTTTATTTAGCCCCTATTCTTGAGCGTTGGCGTGTGTTTCGCTCAGAATTTCTTGGGCTTTGTTCCATATGGTGAGGTCGTCCAGAACCACTATGCCTCCGTCAGGGCCTGGCTCAAGGTGAAAGCCTACAGGCTTGCCGTCCTTGTAGTTTTCGCCCCCAAAGTAGTTGCGTACGGTATCCACTCGTAGGTTCAACTCATCGGCGATACGTGCCATAGAGCCGTCGGGCAAACTGTCTTTTAGCTTCCGAAGTTCGTTGAATGTAATTGTCTTGGTCATAGCTAGAATTGTAGTTTTGGGGTTGTTGTTTTATAGGTCACCCTACTATATCAATTGAGACTGAAAGAGGGTTTTTTCATGGTTGCTATCTTGTTGTGCCACTAAGGTAACGGTTTTATTTGATATTGCCAAGGAAATTCTCTTCCTTTCGAAATAGGCTGCTGAGAGGTTTCTCTATGATAACAGGAGGCTGAGGAGCTTGGGTAGAAAAATGATCAGCCCTATGATTACGGAAAGTGTCGCAAGCAGGAGAACGGCTGCGGCTGCTAGGTCTTTGGCGTCTCGAATGTACTCGGAGTACTCCGGACAGACTTGGTCGCAGAGATGCTCAAGTGCTGTGTTGAGAGCTTCACCGGCCAAAACTAGGCCTATACATACCAGGAGGATCAGCCACTCGCATGGATTAACCTCCAGCCACCACGCCAGTAGTGGTACAGCTACTGCAAAAAGCAGGTGAATACGTGCGTTGGGCTCAGATGCAAATAGCCTCCCCACACCTCGGAGGGCGTGGCGGAGGCTATGGTAAAATCGCGTGGGCGAAAAGGTAGACCTTTTCATCGCAAAGGGCTACTGTCTAGAGCCAACGCTCCATGAAGGAGTCCATCTCTTGTGCCTTTTCCTCTAGCTTGCGCAAAAATTCAAACTGTGCTTTGGCTCGGATCAGGTTGTGCTTGGGCTTGGCTGTCTTGTAGTAGATGTCACCATTGAGGTAATCGGTGAGGAAGCGTACGGTCTGCATATAGGTGAGAAGTCTCCCGCCATAAGGTAGGAGGCTAATCTCCGTGGGGGTAAGAAAGTCCCGGGCTCCCTCCATGTAGCCCTCGGTATAGGCGTGGAAGATCTCCATATTCACGCCGACCTTGGAGAGGTCTTCCTCGTCCTCTGCCGCTGTGTTGACTGCAGTACGGATGAAGTCACCTATGTCCGAAAGGACGTATCCCGGCATGACTGTATCTAGGTCAATGACGCATAGTACTTTGTCGCTGTGGGCGTCAAAAAGGATGTTGTTGACTTTGGTGTCAAGGTGGTTGATTCGCTTGGGGAGCTTGCCCTCTGCATGGAGTTTGTCCTGGAGGAGCATATCACTTGACCGCTTCTCTATCTCAGCGATCAGATCCCGGACTTCGGCGACACGACCTGCGCGATCAGCTTGGATGGCTTGATGGAGTTCGTCAAGACGAAAGGCCATGTCGTGAAAGCGGGGGATGGTCTCTCCTAGATTGTGACTTGGCAGGTCGGCTAGGTGACTCTGAAAGGCACCAAATGCCTTGCCGGCTTCGCGTGCGAGTGCCGGTGTCACGGTCTCATAGGTTTTGGACCCTTTGATATAGAGACTGAGTCGCCAGTAGGTGTCATCGCTGTGGCGGTGGTAGGGTGCTCCGCTTTTGGTGGGGAAGAAGGTGAGGACATGCCGATCTATATCTCGGTCACCCTCTGTCTGGAGTTTTTTGCGGATGTGCTTTGTGACGCTGAAGATATTGGATTGCAGGGTGTCTACATCCTCAAATACATGGTTGTTGATCCGCTGGAGGATATACTTTTCCTCGGTCGCCCCACCGGGGGTCCGAACTGTGACTGCTAGAGTATCGTTGATCATCCCGTTGCCTATCGGAGCGGCGTCGACTAGCTCTTCCGGAATGTCGAAGTGGTCAAGAATGACTTTAAACTTTTGATCCATAGATGTGGTTTGGTACGTGGTTAGGGTTGCTGTGAACGACTCATAGATACACCTGTATCAGTAGTGGGGACAATGCCCATATTGCAATATAGAAAAAAATAACGGTATATCGTAGCCTTTTAGTCATGATCGCTTGTGGAAAAAGATAGGGGTCGCCGGCTTCGGACTCGGGTATGCCCAAGAATGCGATCCTTGCCCTAGTGTATAGGAAGTAGACCAAGTGGCCCACAAAGAGTCCGAGCAGCAGCGCCGGCAATACGTCCGTGACAAAGTGTACACCCAAGTAGATGCGTGAGTAGCAAACGGTCAGGGCCACTGTAAAGATGGCGAGTGAGAAACGTCTGTCGCGTAAGAAAAGGGACAAGTAGGTGGCCAAGGCGATGAAGTTGGCCGTGTGGCCGGATATGAAGCCATAGGAGCCTCCACGGTAGCCGAGTACGGTCTTGACCACCTCGCTCGTAAGGGGATGGTGCGTCGGCCTGAGTCGCTGAAAGTAGGGCTTGATAATACCCGAGGATACCTGATCGGCCAAGAAGATCAACAGGAGGATGAAAAAGAAAAAACAAACCCACTCTCTGGGCTTTTGCTTGTAGGTCATCATGAAGATGAACGTCAAGCCAAAGATAATCCAGACAAGTGGGGCGGAGATAATGTACATGACACTATCCAGGTATGGGGTATGTGGACTGTTGAGCCAGAGAAAAAGGTCTCGCTCAGTCTGTACGAGTTCTTCTATCACTGCGGTAAAATGAATTCAAGGTCCGACTGGGGAATCCAACCGACAACTCCGTCCGGAAGAAGGATCTCATAAAAGTTGGCTACTGCCTTTTGGACACGCACTTGCACTCCGGCATGGAGCACAACGATATCGGTGGCTGATTGGTCGGGCGAACTTTTGATGGTGACGATCGGTGACATGACCACAGCACCGCTTGTGTCTTGTACAAAGTTATTGAGACGAAAGGTCATGAAGTTGGTAAACACAAAGAGTACCGTCGTAGCCATGGAGCCGTAGAACCCCACAAGTCTCCGTGCTCTCGTCCGAGAGATGAAAAAGAGGAGGAGCAAGCCACAGGTGAGGAAGAGTAGGACAAGGTCCAGAGTCAGCCAAGTGTATAGATCAAACCAATGCGACAGACTATCCACCCACGCAGCGAACAAGGTCGTGGGTGCGGGAGTAATCTTGTCTTCTGTTTTGGACGAAGCAAACTCTAGGTTGTGGCGGATGTCTCTATCGGCCGGAGCCAGCCTGTAGGCTCGGTTGTAGGCAAGGATTGCCTCGGCGAGATCATTGCTCTTGTAGTATGCGTTGCCGAGGTTGTAGTACATGGCGGCGGTTGGCTTGTCGGAGCTCTCTATCGCACTTTGAAATGCTGTAATGGCATCCGAGTAGTGGGCTTCGCTGTATGCTGATATACCCTTCTCAAAAGCACTTTGCCCAATGGCGGGTAGGGTGAGTAGTAGGGCAAATAGGGCAGTCAGATGAAACTTCATTTTTTGGAGTATTTATATTTGGTGGCTTGGATAGCGTCTATCACGTTGGCGGCTTGTGCATAGAGGTCTTCCTTTTGGCTCGTGCCTTCCGATGGCGTATATCTGGCCATCTCAAGGGTCGAGAGGGTCCCCAATGTCTGCTCTATCAGTTCGGGCGACAGTCCGGCATTGAGCATCGTCGACTGGATGTACTCTTTGGAGAGATTGGCTCGGTCGATGTGAAACTTTGCCGAGATATAGTTGTTGACACCGGTAAGTAGTGCCTCATAGTAAGCGGGATCGTCTCCGGAAGAGCGTTTTTTCTCTGCGATCTTGAGGTACTTTTTGGCCATGGCTCCGGCACGACGAGAGCGAAGCTCTGCTGTCTCGGCACTTTGGGATAGCAGGAGGCGGTATACCAAATATATGATGAGAGCCAGCAGGATCACTCCGGAGTAGCATGCGAGGATCTTGGCCGTGCTGATACGTTGGTGTGTGGCACTTCCCGGTTCGGACTTGAGGTACCGAATATCTTGTCCCAAGTACTTTACTTCGTCTCTGTCGGTCAGAGTACCTTGTGTGACAGCCGTGTCATCGCCTTTGTCGACATGTACTCGTGTGGTGGGAATGCTGGTTGTCCGGTATTGACCGGCGACAGGATCAAAGTAGGCAAATGGAATAGCCTGAATCTCGTAGTCTCCTGCATATCGTGGTACGGCGACAAGGGTCTTAGTCTTGGTGCCTGAGACACCGGAGCCGAGGACTGTGATATCTTCGTTTTCTTGTGGATCGTATTGTTCGAATCCTTCGGGAAATTCAATAGAGGGTAGGGAGGTGAGCTTGATATTTCCTTTCCCTTTCAGAGTTAGTTCGATCTGAAAGCTTTCGTTAGTCTTGAGGACAGTGGTTGGAACATTGGCGGCAAGCTCAAACTGCCCAACAGCCCCCGAAAATCCCTCCGGACTAGGGGTGGGCAAAGCCTTCACATCTATACTAAATGGCTGTGAGCGCACCTCTTTTTTTACTCGGGTGTACTGATCGAGAAAGCTGCCAAAAAAGTCCGATACCGGGTCGTTGACTTTAACCTGAACCATGAGGTCAAAGGTTCCTGATGGAATACTTATCTTCCCGGTCTTTTGAGGAAAGAGGATGACCTTGTACAGGTCAACCACATAGTAGACTCGCCCATTGAGTTCTGCAGTATCCCATCTTTTTTGGGCGGGGGTGTCTACCTCTTGCTTGACGAAGTCCTGAAAGTCAGGGAAATTGGCGGAGGTGAGTGAAATGTCCGGGTGGGTGGAGTAGAGCTTGTAGGTCACGAGTAGCCCTTCTTGCTCATAAACCTTGGTCTTGGATGGGATGGCCTTGATGACAAAGTCGTTGTCGGATATGCGTTCCGAGGCTCTTACTTGCGCTTTGGATTGTGCTCGGGCATCGTCTTTGGTGTCTGCACCGTACACAGCTTCGGCAGTGAATACTTTGATCTGCTTGGGCGAGGTGCGGTAGGTGGCTGACCCAGATTTTACAGTGGCTTCTGGGATGGTGTAGGTCCCCTCTTTCGGGGCAATCAGGGTGTAGCTAAATGTGGTGGTGACCGATCGAGTTATGTTGCCATTGATTATGGAGACGCTGGACGAATTGCTGATCGCCGGTCCATAGCTGATTTGCAAGCCCTGTGGGGTGGGCATGTGTAGGTCCTTCCCTTTGGCGTTGAGGACAAACTGGATGTTGAACGGCTCTCCCGCCACGATGATATCAGGGGTGATGAGCTCAAATGTGACTTTTTTGTCGCCTGCGTACTTGTCACTCTCAACAGCACTTGCCGTAGAGAGCGAAAGCAAAAGCAATAGGATCCCTAGATTGAAATTGTATAGCTTGTGTATCATTTACCAATTTTTTTCTTTCGATCGTCCTCCGGATTGTTGTTCTTTGAGCTTCTCTAGCTTTTGTTGCGTCTTCTTTTCGTCTTGTAAAAAAGACTTCAGGATCTGCTCAGCGTTTTGGCGTGACAGTTTATCCTCTTGTTGCTCCTGAGGTTGTTGCTGAGGCTGATCTTGCTTGGGCTTGTCTTGCTGATCTTTTGGCGACTGATCCGGTGATTGTTGCTGGTCTTGTTGCTTTTGATCCTGCTTCTGCTCTTGGTCGTTGTTTTGTCCTCCACCGTTATTTTTCTGTTGTTGGAGTAGCTTTTGGGCAAGCGCTAGGTTGTAGCGCGTTTCTTCATCCGTCGGACGATGGCGTAGCGACGCTTTGTAGCACTCCACAGCACTCTTGTAGTCTTTCGCTTTCATGGCACAGTTACCTGCGTTGTGGGCCAAGTCTGCCACACGCTCGGCGGGAAGTGACTTGGCTTCTTGGAGGAGTTCACTCAGTAGCTTTTGTGCCTCTTCGTTCCGATCTGTGCGGTAGAGGGTATTGGCTAGGTTGTACCTCGCAACGGGGTCCTTGCTGTTGAGATCAAGTGCCTTGCGGTAGTTGATTTCCGCCGCGCTGTAGTTCTCTTTCCGGAAAGCTCGGTTCCCGCTACGTATCTCGCTCCTAACTTGCTTTTGGGCAAAAAGCGAAGGAGCAAAAGCAAGAGCCAATGTAAGGGTTAGGATAATATGTTTGATCATACTTTTTAGTCAAAAATCTATCCTTAATGGTCAAAAAATGAGCGGACATAGCAAATGATTTGTGAGTCAGTCAGTTCTGATTATTTGACCATTCGGGGGAAAAACCGCCAAAAGACGGACTTTTGCCAACTTTGGACAGAGCAGCGTTACTAAAACATTACCCTATATCCAAGTAGAAAGGAATGGCAAAAACGGTAACGAACGGGCTAATCCCCAACTGAAATCTTCCGCAAAGATAGCCCAATAAAGGGAGAATGGGAAGAAAAAAGGCAAAAAAATGAATGCTTGGAATCTTTCCCATCAAAGTACAATGAATTGCGTATCAGCGGATAACCTGACAATAAATAGTTTTGTAACTTATAAAAGGTCAGAGTTATGCGAAGTACGTTTAAGGTTCTGTTCTACCTCAAAAAGAACGCCCCGAAGAAAGACGGTTCCGTTCCCGTGATGTGCCGTATCACTATCGACGGAACCATTGCACAGTTCAGTTGCAAATGCGACATTCTCCCCAATCTATGGGATGTCAAGAGCAACCGGGCTTCGGGAAAAAGTTCCGTCGCATTGGAAACCAACCGCTTCTTGGACAAGATTCGGGTGGGTATCAATGCCAAATACAAGGAGATTGCCGAAAGGGACAACTATGTCACGGCGGAGAAAGTAAAGAACGCTTTCTTGGGTTTGGAGATGCGGTACGAGACACTGCTGACGGTCTATGCCCAGCACAATGAGGATTTTGCCAAGCAGGTATCTGCCGGTCTGCGTCGCGATTCCACATACCATAAGTATTGTACCGTTTACAAGCACTTGGAAGAATTTATCAAGACACGCTATCGTCTGAGCGACATTGCCCTGCGAGAGCTTACACCTGCATTCATCACGGACTTTGAGATTTTCCTCCGCACGGAAAAGCAGTGCTGCAATAATACCGTATGGATCTACATGATGCCTTTGCGCCGAATGATTACCATTGCCCAGAATCACGGCTGGATTGTTCGAGACCCTTTCGTGGATTACAGCATCTCCGCCGAGAGTACGGAAAGGGATTATTTGACCAAGGACGAGATACGTCAAATGATGGATTTGAAGTTTCGCCGCAAGTCCATGGAGTTGGTGCGTGACCTGTATGTTTTCTGCTGCTTTACCGGCTTGTCGTTTACCGATATGAAGAACCTGACCAAAGACAATGTGCAAACTTCATTCGACGGCAAATTGTGGATTATGACCAAGCGACAGAAGACGGGCGTGGAATCCAACATCATGCTGATGGACATTCCATTGAGGATTATCGAAAAGTATGATGGCATGGCAAAGGAAAATTATCTCCTGCCCGTTCCTCAGTACATTACCGCCTGCAAGAACCTTAAAACAATCATCGGACTTTGCGGTATAGAAAAGAACATAACGTGGCATACCAGTCGCCATACCATGGCAACGGAAATTTGTCTGACCAACGGAGTTCCCATCGAAACGCTCTCCAAGATGCTCGGACACACGAATATCCGCACGACACAAATCTACGCCAAAATTACCCACGAGAAGGAAAGCCGGGATATGAATTCCCTTTCCGACAAGTTAAGCCGGATAGAACAGTTTAGCGGTATTACCATATAATAATAAGGAAGAATGTCTATGAAAAGAGAAATCATAACCATTGGCGGTAACGGAGAAATACATATCCCAGCTACTCGCGTTTGGATGTCTGCTTGTGAGATTGCCGACCTGCTCGGGGCATTCTCCGGCAAGGTGAGCGCACAAATCAAAGCGATATTCAAAGAAGTTCTCCTGATGGAGACGGAAGCGATGAGAACAATCCACTCCGAACAAGGATTTATTGATTTATACAGTATCGAAATGATAACGATGCTGTCGTTTCGTATTGCCACACCACAGGCAAAGACTTTGCGAAGGTGGATAATCGGCAGGCTTTCGGAGAAGAAAGTTTCCTCTCCACCCATGATTGTCTGTTACACCGTTGGCAGACAACATAATTAAAGAAAAGCAGGCAGTAAGAAGATAATTCCTACTGTCTGCTTTTTGCTTACTGCACATTCCGTTGTAACTTGATTTGGGCGTATGATGAGCCAATGAAGAGAAGTGGTCGAAGAAGCCATCAAATCTTACGTAAGAATCTCGGAAAACTTACGTAAGTTTTCTGAAATCTTACGTCACTTTTTTGAGAGCTTGTTTTATCGTGGTCAAAACAAATCGACAATACGACAAAAATCAAGGCAACAGCGACAAACATTTCATCATTCCTCAAATCGTGGGTGGTAGTTCTCTTGCAGCAACTTTTCTACCTCCTCCTCTTTATAGAGGACTTTCCCTCCTAATTTGACAAATGGAATACGCCCCATATCACGATAGTCTTGCAGGGTGCGTCGATTGACATGCAGCCGTCGGGAAAGTTCCTCGTCCGTCAAGTACCGCTGCCCTTGAAGCGTTGGTCTGTTTCTTTTCCTCAGGGCATCTATCCCTTTTATCATACGGTCGGAGGCATTGAGGAAGTGCATGATTTCTTCGTCATTCTTGGTCTTTACATTATTACTCATAGTTCTACTTTGGATTTAGTGGTGATTAAGATACTGTGTTATGGAGAGACCGACTTGTCTACCAGTTTCTGAACATCCTCCGGTTTATAGTACATCTTGTAGCCTATCTTCGTATAGGGTAAAGTCCGGTTACTCCGATAGGTTTGCAGTGTACGCAAGCTGACGTTCAGGATTTGGCAGACATCTTGGTTGTCCAGCCATTTGCCCATTCTTTTCTCGTCCGATTCCCGACAGAGGGCATCGACCTTGGCGGTCAGGATGCGGAAACGCTCCATCATGGCTTCATACGTTTTCTTTTCGATTGCTATTACTTCCATATATCAATTTTTAGTTTGGATATTACGATATGCAAATGTAATGACAGCGTATGCGAGAAAGAGATACTTTCATCAAATTGCGTGCTTGTGGCTTTGATATGACAGCCTGTGTCTTCGGGCTTGAATACTTGACAATAAAAATCTCTATTCAGTACATATTTAGCATACAATCCAAACGATTTCAAAGCCCGAACTTTGCACCATAATCAAATTAAAAGAGCGATGGATGTCATTACAATTGAGAGCAAAGCCTACCACGATTTGGTGGGCAAGATAGAGAAAATTCTCCGATATGTGGAGAAAGAGGAACAGGCGAAGGAAGAATACGAAAACCGCCTGATAACCAACAAGGATTTAGCCGAAATACTCGGCATCAGCCAACGCACCCTCCAACGGTTGCGAAGTTCGGAACGTATCGGTTACAAGATTATCCTTGGACGATGCTATTACGACTTAAACGACATAGAGGAGGCGATACGCAAGAAGAGCCTGTACTGCAATCCTCAAAACATCAAAGAGCTGAGACAGAATTTCCTGCTTAAAGCCAAGAGAACGAAATAGCATATGGAACTATTGGACAGAGACACTTTTCTTGAATGGATGGAGCGGATTATGACCCGTTTCGACCATCTGAAGCAGACCATTCCCGATATTCCCCAACGTCCGATGCTCAACGGCGAGCCGCTCTTGGACAATCAAGAGGTCTGTATGATGCTGCAAGTCAGCAAGCGAACCTTGCAACGTTACCGAGATTCGGGGACGCTGCCGTTCCACATCATCTATCACAAAACGTGGTATCTGGAATCAGAGATAACTGCCTTTATGGAACATCATTTCACCGAGAATAAGAAACGGAGAAGAAAGAGGAAAAAAGAAGAATGAGTTCTTTGCTTTTTTATTTTAGTTGTGCAAATCCCGTCCCGTCGTGATGACGAGGCGGGATTTATACTTGGAGTCCGTTTCATAAATCATATTTTCGGTCTGACGACAAAGACCTTGTTTGCCAATGACGGCACACCGTCCGTAAGGGGCTGTGTATCCCTAATACTCTGCCTCGCGTCTTCGGGCAGTCTGTCGGTTTGAGCCGAAAGCGTGCAGACGGAGGATGCGTTAGCGGTAGGCTCAATCGGACGGGACTGCCCTGAGATGTTCCCTTCCATTTCCTTCTGCTCTTCTATGTTCTCTTCTTCCTGCTGTGCGTCTCCCTGCTCAATGGGCTTCAAGGAAAGCTGTATCTGACGGTCGAGTGCGGCAAGTTCCGTCTTGAGGTCTTTCAGTTGCTCTTCCTTTTTCCACGAGCCATTGACCACCTCCTGCAATACGGGAATATCTTTGGCTATCTTCACCGTATCCGCCTCATATTTCTGTATCAGGCTCGGGATCTTTTCCAACGCATTGAGAAAGTTCATGGAGGCAAGTACCGGATCTGTGGCAATGTTACCGTTGTTGTAGCTGTACTTCATGCCACTCTCTCCCATGATGAAAAACCTGTTCTGCGATAAGTCGAAAAGACTCTGTGAGGAGGATTCGGTCTTGACCACTATCTTGAAACCGTAAAGAGTGCCGATGTCGAAATACTCCCCTTTGGTACGGGCATGCTCCTTGACTTCCGCAAGTTTGGCTGCGATCCGTTTCGGGTCGCTGCCTTCCACGCCTTTCAGCTGTATCGGGTTGAGTTTGTTACCGTCCTTGTCCTTTTGCACCCTGCTCTCAAACAGATCCCGGTCGCTTTTGAAGCGTGCTATCAGTTCCTTGTTCCCATCCACGACACGCAACACCTCGTCCAATCGACTTCGGGAAGTCTGCCTGCTGCGCATAAAGGAACGTCGCTCACTCTCCAAGCCAGCAATCTTCTTCTCTAACTTCGCCTTTTCCAACAAGTCCGTATTTCCCGAAAGAATGGCTACATACTCGGAAAAATTCATCCCCGACTTCTCGTCCATGCTTCCCTCGTCGATGGTACGGCTGCCAAGACGATTGTTCTTCAGCTGCTCTATAAATAATTGCTTATTATATAATAGGTTGAACTTATAACTGTCAAGTGATTTTTCCACTGCATAAATGATTACATCCACCTTGTTGTCCGCATGAAACTTGGCTACTTCGTTTCCTTTACGCACCGCCCGTCCGTCCCGCTGTTCAAGGTCGGAAGGACGCCAGGGACAGTCAAGATGATGGATAGCCACGGCACGTTTCTGGGCGTTCACGCCCGTACCGAGCATAGAGGTGGAACCGAACAGTACCCGAATGGTTCCCTCGTTCATGCCCGCAATGAGCGTCTTTCGAGCCTTGTCGCTCTTCGCCTCCTGTATGAAGCGTATCTCCTGAGCGGGTATGCCGTGGTCCTCCACCAACTTCCGTTTGATTTCGCTGTAAGGATTCCACTCTCCGGGCTTGTAGGTTCCGAGGTCGGAGAATACGAACTGCGTACCTTTCTGTGCGTCATACTTCCGATAATACTCTGCAATCTTGGCGGCACAGTGGGAAGCCTTGTTGTCCACATGATCCGAGTACTTCTCGGGATCTATGAGCCTCAAATCTAAGCTCATCTTCCTCGCCATGTCAGTTGCTATCAGCATCTTGGCTTTTTCTTCCCGTTCCGTAAGCGGAGCTCTTCCCAACAGCTCGGCATTGCCCGTCTTGGCAAACTCCACCAATTTGGCGATGAACTCCTCCTGTTCGGGCGTTGGCGGGATATTGTGCATGATTTCGTTTTTCTCGGGTCGGTCTATGCCGATGTCCTTTGCCGTCCGGTAGTCCGTTATCTGGGCGTAGAACGCTGCCAGCTCTGGTACTTTGATGAAATAGCGGAAACGCTCCTTCTGCACAATCTCGTTGGTGACGGAGAACTCGTAGTCGATACTCTTCTTGGCGAAGATAGCCGCCCAAGCATCGAAGGTCTTGATATTCTGCTGTTCCAATGCCTGCGGGCGGAGGTACTTAAAGAGCAGATACAGCTCCGTGAGGCTGTTGGAGATGGTCGTTCCCGAAAGGAAGGTCGCTCCCAAGTCCCTACCCGTCCGCTCCTGAATGGTGCGGATGGCAAAGAGCATGTTGAGTGCACGCTGACTGCCCTCGCTGTTGCCCAATCCTGCCACACGGTCGTGGCGGGTGTTGAACATCAGATTCTTGAAAGTGTGCGACTCATCCACAAAAAGATGGTCTATGCCCATTGTCTTGAAATCCACCGCGTCGTCCTTTCGATTGTCAATGCGGAATTTGATGTCGGAAAGTTTTGCCTCCAAATTCATTTGACGCTTGACCAATCCCTTTTCCATGGAACGGGAAATCGTATGCCCCTGCTGACGCAACACTTCCAAGTTCTCCTCTACACTGTCCAACTCATCCTGCAAGATGCTTTGCTGTATCTCGTCCGACTGGGGTATCATACCGAACTGATCGTGCGTAAGGACAATGCAATCCCAGTTGTTGTTCTTGATGTCATGGAAGATACGCTGCCTTTTATCGGGTGTAAAATCGTTCTTGCCCGGGTAAAGCAGTTTTGCGTTCGGATATGCCGTGTGGAATGTTTGCGCAATCTCCTGCACGTTGGCTTTCAGGGCAAGAATCATCGGCTTGTTTGCTAAGCCCAATCGCTTCATCTCGTAGGCTGCCACGCACATGATGAGCGTTTTTCCTGCTCCCACCTGATGGTCGCAGATACCCCCTCCGTTGAGTTTGAGCATCCATACGGCATCCTTCTGACTGCCATACAGGCTTTCAATACCCAATCCTTTCAGATTGAGGTCGGGAAACGTCTGATGCGAGCCGTCATATTGCGGTCGCACAAAGCAGTTGAACTTGTCGTTATACAGTTTTTCCAGCTGCTTCTTGAAATCGTCCGGCTGCTCGGCAAGCCAGTCTGTAAAGCCGTTTCGTATCTCATCAATCTTTGAATTTGCCATCTGTATGGCTTCCGTATCCCTTACCTTGACCTCCTTGTCTCCGACCATAATCTTCTTGGTGATGTCGGGAGAAGTATTCAATAGGGCGTGTTTCATTAGCGTAACACCATCATAGCGGCGGTGCTGTCCCCGAACACAGAACTTGTCCCAGATGTTGGCATTGTGCAGGCGTGCATCGACAGAGTACTCGTCCGCACTTGAATTGTAGTGTATCGCCACCTCCGTGTCGAAGAGGAAGGAGGCATAGTCCGAGTATATCTGTACGGGAATCCATCTTTCCCCGAAGTTAAAGTCAAGGTCGGCGAAAGGAATGGGGACAGGCACGGCATCCCTAAGCGCCTGCATGGAGGCAGCGGCTCTTGTATCTTCGGGATGCTCCAACAGATAATGTCCGATGTCGTCCGCCTTGGCGACCACATTCCCTGATATGAACTTCTCGCTTGTCTCATATCCACCCTCCAACGGATTGTAATAGACTTTGCCGTTTAATTCGTTCAGGATGTCCTCTTCCGTTCCGTCGGACAACAGGGAAGCCATGTATTCGAGATCCACGCTTCCGAACTTATTCAGGGATGCGGAAAGGGCTTCGGTGGCAGTCTCCACCTGAGTTACATCGTGCAGACTGAAAGAGACGGGCTGAGTGAAGATGTCCGCCTTGACCGTCTTGCCATCCACCTTGCGTTCCAAGAAAAGTATCTCACGTCCTCCAGCGTCCATCAGAATCATTTCGTGGTTCTTGCGATCGTTGAGATGCCCGTAAAGACGTACAAAACGGTCATACAGGTCATTGAGATGCTGCCGAAGAGAAACATTCTCCGCCTTGTGCTCCGCTTCATAATCATAGAGAGCGTGATAGGCGTCTCTCAGGTCTATGTAGCCCAGCATCTTCTGCCGTTCTTGGGAAGAGAAGTCTATGGGCTGAAACAGGCGGTTGTCCTCCATATCACAGACAAGCGTACCTACCTGAAAGTCCGAGGCGAGCAAAGAACCCTCTTTGAGGTGTTCGTGCCATAAGCCCTCATAGGGACGTGCCAGCATCCCTTTCTCCTTATCCTGCTGCCACCACAGCTCGCCCGTATCTTTTAATCCATTTGCCGTCTCGCTGCTTTGTGAAGTCTCGGGAAACAGAGAGGGGGAAGAAACCGGCTTCGGTTTTGCGGCTGCTTTACGCTTGGGCTTCTTTTCTTGAATGACATTTCCGAAGAGGTCGAACAGTTCCGTCTGTGGCGATACATTCGTTTGAATGGGTTCCGTAGTCGCGGGCTTTTCTTCTGTGTGTGCACCATCAGAAGACAGAGGCTTTTGCACGGTCTGTTTTTCCTCAGAATGAGCAGGGAGAATAACTTCGCTCTGTTGCTGTGTGGGGATATGTTGTTGGTATAATGACAGGTCTAACCGCTTTTCCAGATCTGCCCGCAGGATTTTACCCATATCATTGGCAATGCCTTCCGCCCCTCCGCTGTGGTGGAACAGGATGGCGGGTTTCCCGTATGGATCGGTGTCCTGCTTCCACTCGGTATGCACGATTTGTGACATGCTCCGCAGGTAGGTGTTGAACATCACACCGCTGGGACGCTTCTCGCTTTTGATGAAACGCTGCTCCTCCTCGGTAAGGCATGCCTTGTTACTATTCTTTTGCAGGACAATCAGGTCGCTGCCCACTTCCGTTCCGGCATTCTCCGAAAAGAGATTGTTCGGCAGACGGACTGCCGACACAAGGCGGGTATGGCTCATCAGCCATTCCCGAACAGGTTCGTTCGAGGGAGCGTTCATAACGCCTTGGGAGGTGATGAATGCCAGCACGCCGCCTTCACGAAGCATATCCACACCCTTGACGAAAAAGTAATTGTGCAGGGACATGCGTGCCACCTTGCGTGCCGGCTCGTCCGTCTTGCTGAAGACCGGGTCGAAGACGGCGATGTCCCCAAAAGGAATGTTGCTGCTCACCACGTCAAAATACCCGTTGAACTTGGATTCGATTTCCTCAAATCCACGGATGCGTATCTTGTCGTCGGGATGCAGGGCGGAAAGCAGTTGTCCCGTCAGGATGTCTTTCTCAAAGCCGAATGTGGTGTGTCCTTCGGCTGTGATAGTATTGAACGAGCGGATAAACTCGCCCATTCCTGCCGACGGGTCGAGTATCTTGCCGGGGGTAATGCCTGCCTCTTGCAAGGACGCGGCAATCTCCTGTACTATGGGTTCAGGTGTATAGAAAGCGGTCATCACCGAGTTTTTCAGACTCTGCATATAGCTTTTGTACTGAGTCTCCGAAGCGGTGTTGTCCCGAATAACCCGATGCAGTTCCATAACCAAGGGGAAGAGTTCCACTTCCGACTTGTTCCAGCGTGCGATGTCCTCCATCGAGTTTGCCGGTGAAAGAATACACTTTAAGGCACCGAAACCCGTATAAGCCCGCAACACCTTCATTTCCTCCTCCGTAGCCGTGCGATGCTCCCGATGGAGGGTAAAAACCGTTTGGATGGCATCTATATTCGCCCGAAGATGCTCTTTCTTGTTATAGCTTGCCATCTTCTTCGAGTTTTAATTGGATAAAGCCCGTCAGTTCCGTGTATAGGGCATTGTATTCGGGGGTATAGGCGAAGTCGTCCGAAATAGGATATTTGGAGAAGATCTCCTCCGCAAACGGACGTAATCGTATTGCTGTCTCCCGTACCGCTTCGAGCGGCACATCTGCTGAGAACTCGTTCCACAGAACGGACGTGAGCGTGTCGTGTCGGGAGAAATGCAGTCCCGCATAAAGGGTTTTGTTGGCGATGCCGATACATTCGGCTACGGAAAAGCCGTTGTCAAAGGCTTCGGTATAGGCTTGCGAGGCGGCTTCGGCACGCTCCTTCACGAAAGGAATGTCGTCCGCCAGCTCGGGGTGGCTCTCCCTGAGAAATGAGAGCAGGGAAAGTTCGTAGTATGAAAAATGAATGACTGTCATATGAATGATTTTAGTGAATGTTATGGATTGCCCGAAAAGCTAATTAGTAATCAAGAGAAAGCTAATGAGCTTTCAGCCGGTTGCTCGGTATCTTTTCTGTTATTACTCGGTATCTTTTCGGAGATTACTCGACATCTTTTGAACGACCGTTTATCGGCTCTGAAAAAAAACTTCTCTAAAGAATACTTTTTTGAGGCATAACCCTATAATGCAAAGGCACTCGACGTCCCCGCCGAGTGCCACCACTAAAATCCGCAGTAAAACAATAAGATTGTTATGACCGCATCATTCAGTGGCAAAATTAGCAATTTACGGGGATTTATCTTCGGGATTTGCCCGTTTTCTTGCGTTCGGGGAAGACAAAAACCGTTTTGAAGTCCCCGTCTAACGAGAGCGAAGCCTCGAACCGCTTGCCTGCCTTGGAGGTAAAGCCCTTGATGATGCCGGTTTCCCCATTTACAGCTAACTGGGTCAGCTGTTCGTCCGTAAGGCTTTTGCCCGCAACGGTGCGGAAAAGCGTCCATCCGCAATCGGCATCCGAACATTTGGCACATTTGGAATGAAATACCATCGTACCCTTACCGCACTTGGGGCAATGGATGTCGCTTCGCCTTTGAGGGAAGAGGATTTTGGACGAGAGCAGTTCGTCGGTAATCTGCGTGGCATAAGACTCGATGTCCTTGCGGAAATCTTTTTCCTTCATCTCTCCACGTTCTATCTTCGCCAAGTCTGCCTCCCACTGCCCGGTCATCTCGGCATTGCCGATTTTCATTTCCTTGACGATGGAATAGAGGACAAGTCCTTTTTCGGTAGGCACGAGCGACTTCTCCTTACGTACCATATACTCGCGGGTAAAGAGCGTTTCGATGATGGCGGCACGGGTGGCAGGAGTGCCGATGCCGCAATCTTTCAGACAGACACGCAGTTCCTCGTCTTCCAACTCCTTGCCTGCCGTCTCCATTGCAGAAAGTAAGGAACTTTCCGTGTGTAGCGGTTTGGGCTTGGTTGTCCCTTGTGCCAACGAACAGGCGGAAATGGCAAGTTGCATGCCTTCGTTCCATTCCGGAATGAGGACTCCTTCGCCATTCTCACGGCTTTCTCGCTCTTCGGCTTCGAGCTGTTCCTTGTCTTTGCCTTTCTCGTTTTTAAGGATGCTACGCCAGCCTTCCTGCCTGATGATTTCTCCTTTGAGCGTGAACTTTACACCTTCGCACAAGGCGGTTACGGTGGTAACGTCTTTTTCACACCGAGGGGAGAAGGCTTCCAGCATACGCCCCGCAATCATATTGTAGATGACCGCTTCCTCTCCGAATACATCTATCGGCTTTTTGCCCGTGATGAGCAGGGCGTGGTGGTCGGTCACTTTCTTCCCGTTTACCGACCGGGCATTGAGGACGAAAAGGTTACGGGTATGGATACCCCATACGGGATGGTCGTGCAGGAAGGCAATCAATGCGGGGATTTCCTCGAAGACATCCTCCGAGATATAACGACTTCCGGTGCGCGGATAGGTAATGTATCCTCTTTCATAAAGTTTCTGTGCCAGCGTGAGGGTCTGTTCTGCCGAATAACGGTGTCGGCTGTTGGCTTCCTTCTGCAAGGTGGTCAGGTCGTACAAAAGAGGCGGTTCCTGCTTCGCCTCCTTGCGGACTATCGTTTCTATTGTGATGTGAGAGGCGGCTTTGATCTTCTCATACAAGGCGGTGGCTTCTTCCTTGTTGAAGCAACGTTCGGGATTAGAGAAACGGAAGTTTTCATCGCCGTCCTTTACGGAAAGGCTTAGCTGCCAAAACGGTTGTGGCGTAAACTTTTTATTTTCCCAGAAGCGGGAGCAGACCATGCAGAGCGTCGGAGTCTGTACCCTGCCTAACGAGTAGGTGCCATAACCTGCCGCTATGGAAACGGCTTGGGTGGCATTGATGCCCACGAGCCAGTCGGCTTCGCTGCGTGCTCGGGCGGCATAGTAAAGATTGTCGTACTCGGCTCCGCTTTTGAGATGGGCAAGTCCTTCCCGAATGGCTTTGTCCGTGAGCGAACTGATCCAGAGTCGCTCAAAAGGCTTGGCGATGCCAAGATACTCGTAGATGAATCTGAATATTAACTCACCCTCACGTCCTGCGTCGGTGGCTACGATGATGCTCTCTGCCGCTTTGAAGAGTTTTTCAATGACTTTGAGCTGGGCAACGACACTCGGGTCTGCCTTGTAGCCTTTACCGCTCTTGACTTGGCGGGGAATAAGGGTAAAGACGGGAGGAAGAATCGGAAGGTTCTCCTTGTGAAAACCTTTGAAGCCGTAGGCTTCGGGCATGGCCGCCGTTATCAGGTGTCCCAATGCCCATGTGACGGTGTAGTTACTGCCTTCTATATAGCCCTCTTTTCTGTTTGTTGCCCGAACGACGCGGGCTATCTCACGGGCTACGCTCGGTTTTTCTGCTATGATGACTTTCATACGATTTTACTTTTGGATGTTAGTGGTGGCGGATTACATTTTCATTCCCTTGGAACGCTTCTGTTCCTGCTTCTCTTCTTTCTGCTCGGCGGTGGGCTGTGTCTGTCCTTCTTTCAGAGGCTCTTTCACATGCTTCGTCGCTTCGTTGGTCTTGCCTTCGGAATTGACGGCTACCTGTGTCTTGGAGGCGTTGTCGGGAACAACTTCTTTGGCTTGGGGCTTGTCGGGATTCCATTTGAAGAAATCGAACTTGTCCTTCTCAAAGTTGGCACGGACGTATGCGTTGAACGGCTGTCCCTGCTTGTCTTTCAAGCCTTCCATATAGACCGTTCCGCCTTCCTTGAGCTTGGCTTGCTCTTCCGGCGAGACCTCCCTTCCCAACAACTTCTTGGGTATGCGGACTCCTTGCCGCTTCTCCTGATTTTCTGCTTTACGGCTGTCTTGCTGCTGTCCTTGGCTTTGCTTGGGTGAGCCGAAACGAAATTCAATTGCCCGCTTGTCGGCGTTGAACTGGAGGTTGGCGTTGAAACTCTTTCCCGTCTTGGCTGTCATTCCCTCCACATAGATGCTCTTGCCTTCCGACAAATCCTTCTTCTGCTCTTCGCTCAGTTTTACGCCCTTGATTTCATCAGGGATACGAACTTTATCGGCACTCAAAGCGATGATGTCGTTGGTCAGTCGGTCGATACTCACGAAACTGCGGGTGGGTTTATCGCTATTGGGAAAGGTCAGTTCCACGGTACGTCCGAGGTTGCCCGTTTCTCTCAGGGCATTCTTGTCCTCGTCGGTGAAGGTGTGCCCGAAGAACTCCCGCTCCAACTGAGGCTCCTTGCGGATGGCGTGGACAACGGGGATAAATCTGCCGTCCTCTGTCTCACGTAATGAAAGGCGTGCGTCCGTATGGAGAGCTACGTCTCCGATTTTTACGCTGATGGGGACAAGGTGGGGTGATTTTCGGTATTTTAGCATGGCTTCAAGCTCCTTGCCCTTTTCAAGGCTCTCACGGCTCACGCCCATCTTGGAGAACTGCTCCCAGTCAATCTTCTCGGGGTCTATCTCCTGAAAGGTCCGCTTCTGCTCTCCTGCATAGTCCGAAGGAATCACACGGGCAGAGTCCAGCATCTCCTTGTTGGAGGGGACATCCGGAGCTTTGAGCATCTCGGCGAGAACCCGTGCGCTGGCAACAACACCCTCGAAGGGGACTTTGAAGAAGTGAAATTGTGTGGGGTTCTTGAACTGCCGCATGAAGTTGGAGAGGAAATTCTCCAAGGCGTTGCTGTGCTTGTCGAACTTCAAGAAACTCTGCTCATGTTCGGCGGTAGGCGGTACAGTTTTCAGTCCGCCTTTCTCGTCCGTCCCTGAGACGGCTTTGAGATTCTCGTCCTTGGGGTCTTTCACCAAAAGGACTTCTTGGTCTTTGATTTTTTCGTCCATATTACAATGTATTTAATGACACCAACAGCGGTGTATGAACAAAGGTAAATCAAAGAAACTGTGCATATTAGCAGTTGGAAATAACTGCGTACTTGTGGCATTGATATGGATGAAAGTGGCAAAAAAAGAGGTATGACTCAACACCATACCTCCATATTTTTTATTGATTAAATTATTGCATCGACAATAGTTTGCAGTACATTCCGTCTTTTGCTGCAAGTTCTGAATGCGTCCCGTTCTCTACAATGCGTCCCTTGTCCATCACGATAATCTGATTAGCATTGCGAATGGTTTGCAGGTGATGGGCTATGACCAAAACTGTACGATTTCGGATAAGGGCGGACATCGCCTGTTGTATCTTATATTCATTGACAGGATCGACATTGCTCGTTATCTCGTCCAAAAGAATGATGGGAGCATCTTTTAGGAACGCACGGGCGATTGAAAGCCTTTGTTTCTGCCCTCCAGATAGTCCCAAACCGTTTTCTCCGATTTTTGTTTCATAACCTTCCGGCAGACTGACGATAAAATCGTGTATCATCGCCCGTCGTGCAGCTTCCTCGATTTCTTCCTGCGTAGCATTGCGGTTGCCCACTTTGATATTATTGGCAATGGTATCTGAAAAGAGAATAACATTCTGCATCACTACACTGATTTTACCGAGTAGATAATCATAGTCCATTTCTCGAATGTCTATACCACCGATACGAATACTGCCGGTCTGCGGTTCCCAGAAACGGAGTAACAGGTTGGTAATGGTTGTTTTACCAGAACCTGACGAGCCAACAAGTGCCGTTACCGTTCCTTCGGGAACATGGAACGTGAGATCTTTCATCTCAAAACCTTCCTTCTCATAATGGAAACCAACTTTGTCAAAGGAAAGATTGAAATGGGTTGCTGTTTTCGGCTGTTCAGGATTGGTGATAACAGGGGCATTCAACAAATGGGAAATGCGTCCGTAGCTGTCCTTTACCTTGATGTAATTCAGCCAATGACTTTCCATATTGACAAAAGGCTTGTAGAATTCTTTTGAGACGATGACGAACATCAGATAAGCGAAAAGAGAAAGTTCACCTTGCTGTGTCCACCAAAGACCGATTGTAGCCATCAGAGCGAAAGCCAATTCTATCAAAAAAGTGTATCTACCCACACTTACAGCAGCCAAACGGGAAATATTCTTACTGCTTTCTCCAAATTCACTGACAGAGTGGTCGAGTCTGTCACGGAACATTCCTTTTCCACCAAACACTTTCAGCACGGGTATGCCCTTGACATATTCCACGAAGAGACTGACCATATCCGCCAGATTATCCTGTGCCTCCTCCTGTGCTTTCATTCCCGAACGAATGCCCCGATACAGAGAAAATAGGGCAATGGGAAGAATGGCAACCATCGTCAATCCCATGCGCCAGTCCACACAGAACAGCCCGACGCCGAGTATCAGAGCTACAATGAAGTCGGCGGACATTCGCGTCCAAAGATGACCCACAACCATCTCCATATTATCGACGTCTTTGTGAATGACTGTACTTATCTCTCCCAGACGCTCATTGGTATAGAAACCGAGTGAAAACATTTTCAGTTTCAATATGATTTTCTCGCGGATACGTTCCACAAGATCAAATCCGGCAAAATGCTTACTCATATCGGCAATGGCATTGGATATGGTTTTCAAGACCAGCAGACTGCCGAGTACCCATGCTGCCAAAATGAAAGAGATGCTTTCTCCCTGTATATGACGGTTGATGAGAAACAAGACTGTGAGCATTATCGCCGTGCCGCAAAGGGCATAAACCACGAAAAACAGTGCGGAGATAATCAGATGCCGCACTCCGCGAGCGGTCAATTCATTCAGTATATTGCGTACCATTCTTATTCCTCCTCTTCTTTTAATTGCCATTTACTTACTTGTTCCTGTGTTTCCGTCATATTGCGGTACAGAGAACAGTCTTTCATCAGTTCTTGGTGTGTTCCTTTCGACACAACCTGCCCTTTGTCCATCACAACAATACGCTCCATATCCTGAATGGTATTGAGACGGTGAGCAATCGCAATGACGGTCTTGTTGCGCTGCAATTCATCAAGAGCTTCTTGAATTAGTTTCTCATTCTCTCCGTCCAATGCGGCAGTAGCTTCATCGAGAATAACTATTGGAGAGTCTTTGAGCAATATTCGGGCAATGGAAATACGCTGTTTTTCTCCGCCGGAGAATTTTACGCCGGCTTCGCCTGCCAGCGTATCATAACCATTCGGCAAGCCCATGATAAAATCATGAATACGAGCACGCTGTGCTGCCATTTCCACTTCCTTTTGTGTGGCGGTTGGTCTTCCTATACGGATATTATCCCGAATGGTTGTGTTAAAGAGAAAAACCTCCTGCTGTACCATCGAAAAATAATCAGCGATATTACGTTCGGAGAGTTCCGTAATATTCTCTCCTCCCAGTCGTATAGTACCTGTTTGGGGTTGCCAGAACCCCATCATCAAACTTGCCAGCGTGGTTTTTCCCGACCCGGATTCGCCCACGATTGCAGTATGGCTTCCTCTCGGAAATTGAAGACATACATCTTTCAGCGCATTGTCTTCCTTGTTTGGATAGGAGAACGTAACATGCTCGAAACAAACATCCGTCTGTGTCGTATCTGTTTTCTTGTCCGCAGTTTCCTTTGTCTGTACCTCTGTAATGGACTGTACTTTTGCCAACGACTGACCATAGACGATTCGGAAATGTTGGAATGTTGCCAACTTAGCAAAGGAGGACGAGAATAGTCCGCCCAATATCAGGGCAAGGATAAAACGTGCCACCGTCAGTTCGCCCGAAGTCATCAGCCATAGCCCGACAAGGGTCATTACCACGATACCACCTTCCAAGAACATCGTTATGAGCGCCATCGGAACAGTAACGCTGAACATGCTCCGCTTCACCCAATGAATATAATCGCGCATACCGCCAAGTACCCGTACCGTTCTGTTTTCCTCGTTACTGAAAGCCTTGATTACCGATATGGTAGCCACATATTCCAAAAGGTCTTCCGACATTTTTTGCGTACTTTCCATAAAGTGTTGAAAGTTCTTTCCCCAAAGTGTTTTGACAGCCATTTGCAGAAGAAATGCTACAGGCAAAAGAGAAATGAGCGACAGCCCCAAACGCCAGTCCAACACCATAATGATTATCCAGAGTAAGGCAGGAAAAAGCGTAGCCGAAAGGATTTCAGGTAATCCGTGCGCTAAATAAATTTCAATTTGTTCCACATCGTGGTTGATAATATTCACCAATTCGCCAACTTTCCGTTCTTGAAAGAAACCGAGTGGCAAGCGTTGCAGATGACTTATGATACGCAACCTCAATCGTGTAAGGGCATTGTAAGCCGACCGGTGTGCCCGCCAAATCGATGTTCCATAGAATACTCCCCGAAGCAGTGCGAATAGTACCATTATTCCTCCAATACCCGAAACTATTATGGGAGAGAGCGTGCCATTCATCAACTTATCCACTGCCCATACTACCAGCAGTATAGGGAGTGTACCAAAAATAAGGTGCAATATGACCACTGCATTGGAGAGCAGACTGCGGCTCTCCCGTTCCTCATCAAGAGGTCTGACTTTTTGTTTATCCATATATGTGTCGTTTTGATTTTTCTGCTGCAAAGGTACGGCAACGAACATGGGTAAAATAACCCCGATAAGCATTACACTACCCCCAAACAACAATTTGCACGCATATAAACACAACAGGGGCATAAGCGTGAACAGCGGGGGTATTTATTTACTCGGCAGGTAAGTACCTTTGCACAGAATTTCATAAACAAATAAGATATGTCAATCAGCTCAATAGTCCATTTATATAAAAGAATGCTCATTGTCGGATTTCTATTGTTGTGGTCTTATCCTATGTTTGCACAACTGCAACCAACTGAAATAAAAGTTATTGATGCAGAGACTGGAGACAACATAGAATTTGCCACCATACAATGGAAAGGTTTGAATGCTCCAACGTACACGAATGGTACGACTACAAATAGGAAAGGCATTGCAAAACTAAATGCATCAAGTAATCAAAAACTTATGCTTATGGTAAGTTATGTCGGCTATCAGTCTATTACCGATACGATTACTGCAAATGGGAAGCGTTATACCATAAAACTACTCCCGGAATCAACAGAGCTGGCAGATGTAGTCGTAGTTGGGAAAACAAGAACACAAGTTCTCAGAGAGTCGCCTGAAGCAGTTTCTGTAATAAATGCGAAAGAACTTCAAGGCAGATCTATTTCGTTAGAAACCGTTTTGAATAAAACCATAGGTTTGAAAGTCGGGCATACCGGTGGTTTGGGGAGCAGTTCGAGAATTATTGTTCATGGATTGGAAGGAAACCGCATTCAAATCTTATGGGACGGAATACCAATGAGTACTTCTGATGGGGCTTTTTCTCTTGATGAAATTCCGATAGACATTATAGAAAGAATAGAAGTCTATAAGAGTATCATTCCTGCCCGTTTCGGTTGCGATGGATTGGGAGGCGCTGTCAATATCGTTACGAAAGAGTTTAGTACGGATTATTTAGATGCCTCGTATGAATTAGGTTCTTATCAAACACACAAAGGAAGCGTCTTCTCTCGCAAGAATTTTCCAAAGAGTGGCATTCTGCTCGGTGCGGGAGGTTATTATACATCTGCAAAGAATGACTACTCTTTCAGAGTTCCCGAGAGAGAGAATCTGTTGGTAAGGCGTGACCATGACCGTTTTCGTTCGTATATGTTGAAAGGAAAAATTGCTTTCACGAAACTTTGGTTCAATGAGATTAGTACCGAGTTCGGGTACTATAATCGTTTCAATGAAATCCAAGGCATCTTAAAAAACATACAACACGCCGAAGACCAATCAGGAATGTTTATGTTGGAAAACAAACTGATAAAAAGCGGAATGCTGAACGACCGCCTTCACTTTGAGTCCCATTTCTCCCTCTCGCATACAACAAACAATTTTGTGGATACGGCACGAGTTAATCACGATTTCGAGGGAAACATATATCCGAGTCCGAACGGAATGGGAGAAACGGGGGACGTCCCTCATAACTCAAACGACAAAGGATTGGAAATCAACGAACGTATCAATCTTGATTACAGATTGTCTGCCAATCACAGTTTGAATCTGAACACACTCATTAACTATGCACGAAGACAACCGAGCGATAACATTGCAAGTCAGCATGCAGGTTTTGTCATCGGGGGATTTCCCAGTAAAAAGACCAGTGTCGTATCGGGGTTGACTTGGGAGGCAAAACTCTTTGACAAGAAACTGACGAATATGCTCTCCGCAAAGTATTTCCACCTCCATTCCGAGATAGAAGATTTGACTTCATACGAGATGATTGAGGCTCCGAAGAAAAAGAACAATACGACCTCACAAATCGGCTGGATAGAGGCAATAAAATACGAGCCTTTCAGAGGTTTTCATCTGAAAGCATCTTACCAGCGGGCAATACGCCTCCCCAATTCGCAAGAGTTGTTCGGCGATGGTATCATCACCTTTCCTGCTGCTGGATTGAAACCGGAGAAAAGCCACAACTTCAATCTGGGCTTCTTGATAGATAAAAACGACATACTCGGCTTATCGCGATTGCAGTTTGAAGTGAACGGCTTTTATATGCAGGTAAGTGATATGATAAAACTGATGAAACAGCACATGGCAGCCGGATATGTGAACGCAGAAAAGGTACATATTAAAGGTATAGAAACCGAATTAAAACTGGACATCTCACCAACGGTCTATGCCTACGGAAATCTGACTTATCAAGATGTGCGCGATGTCTTGAACTATTTACCCGGTACCCAAGCCCCCAATCCGACAAAAGGATTGCGACTGCCGAACATTCCCTATTTATTCGCCAACTTCGGGGCGGAGTATCACAGCGACCGGTTATTCAAGAATTGGTATGTCAAGGCTTTCTGGGACGGCAAATTTACTGAGGAGTTCTTCTATTTCTGGGAACTAACCGAATTGCAGAAACGACGTATTCCCCGCAGTTTCGTCAATGACATAGGTCTGCTACTGACCTACAAAAACAAATATTCCGTAGCCTTGGAATGCCATAATATAATGAACAAAGAGGTCTGGGACCAGTTCCGCCAACCATTGGCAGGACGGACATTCCACCTCAAATTCAGGTACGTCTTCTCGAAAGGAATTTTCTAATTTAACAAATATAAAAGATGAATACAACAATTTTCAATCGCATAGCCTTTTCCGCTATGCTGGTCGGCGTCATAGGGCTGACATCTTGTAACAAAAATGATGAACCTACGCCTACCCCTCAAGAGGTGCAGCAGCATTTTGTCTTTATCAATCAGATTGACCAAAAGACCGACTATTTGGGGACATTCTCGGATCTCTTGCAGAAAGAGGTCAACAATAAAAATACATACGAGTTCGGCTTCGGTACTTATCCCTTTGTCCATGGCAATATAGTATTGATTGCCGAAGGAGTGTGGGGCGATAAAATTCATCAATTCACTAGAGATACCAAAGGACATTTGGTGAAAGGTCAGACAATGACTTTTGGGCAGGACTCTCGTCCGGGAGAAATTGCTTTCTTCAATAATGAAACAGCCTATGTATCGCTCAGTAAACGAGGGAAGATTGGCATATTCAATCCTCAAACAATGCAGCAAAAAGATGAGATTGATCTTGCAAAATATGCAACGAATGACAATAATCCCGACCCGGGATGCAATGTAATCCGTGATGGAAAACTTTACGTCTCTCTTAATCAGAAAAATTCACCTCACACCTCATGGCCCGGAACGGGAGCAGAGGTTGCCATCATTGACTTGAAGACAAACACGGTAGAAAAGGTAATTAAAGACAATCGAACTGCATCTGTAGGACTTTTTCGTCATTCCTCGGCTATCAAGGACGAACATGGAGACATCTACTTCTACAGTATAGGCATGGATGGGATGAATCCTTTGAAAGACGGCTTCTTACGTATAAAAAAAGGAACTGATGAATGGGATAAGGATTATTACTTCCAATTATCCAAAACAAAAGTAACAGGTCTAGACACTGATGCTGCCTATATCCTTCCGTTCTATTATGCAGGAGGTGGAATAGCATATGCTTGTATTAACATCCCTGCTTACACTCAACACAATGACCTTATGCAATCATCAATTCTTGATTTCAACTATCAACCGGTTAAAATCAATCTTTGGAATAAAACCATCGAAAAACTCGATCTTCCATTGACCACAAGCATGGGAGCTTTTGCTTGTACACGATATAAGGATTTTATAGTCTTTGGTATGACGTGCAAAGAAGGCACAGGATACTATACTTACAATACCAAAACGGGGGAATGCTCGCAAAGACCAGTTGTTACCACCATAGGAGTACCTTCAAGTTTAATCGCATTTGAATAAGCTCCCATTAAAAACATTTCTCATGGAGCTATTGGTCCTTTTCTAAGAGTAATACGGATAAAAACTTGTGATAATTCGAGTTTTTATCCGTATTTGTTTGTAACTTTGCAAAAAGACATAAAATATGACTATAGAATTTTGTGCCATCAACAAACCCGAAGATTGGATGGAGATGGTTGCCGAGCAATTTGGTACATCAGTAATAAACGATGGATTTACTATTCCTTCTTCTATGGGTAGTGGATTTTTCAAACAGTATTATCCCCTGCCATGGCTCACATTGACTTACATCAATTTCATAGCATACGAGCCGATAACTATGGTACGTCGCTCGGTGGAAAAGTCGAAATGGATTCCTGTGATGTTCTATATCAATGAGCATAAGCACGAGCAGATAATTGGAACAAGTACTAAAACGGTCGGAGTGGACACGCTCGATGGCATCTTTATGCCTTCAAGCAGCATTCCGACTGAGTGGAGTTTTCCACCAAAGAAACGATACGAAAATATTACACTGACTTTCAATAAAGATTGGATTGAAAAGATTGATGCAGCATATGAAACCTATATCGGTCGGCTTCTCCAATCGGACAAGGCTTTTTATTTGTTTGAGACAATTACACCTGCAATGCAACAGGTCTTGGATAACATTAAATCAATAACTGAAATCGACAATCCTTTTTCAACGCTTCATTTGCATGGAAAAACTATGGAATTACTGACGATGTACTTTGAAAAGATCGAAAAACGTTCGGAAGTAAAATCTCTTGCCAACCTAAACTTGAATGATGTTGAATCAGTATTCCGTGTTCGTCGCCAGATTCTTCAAAGTCTCAGTGATGTACCGAGTATTCCCGAATTGGCGCGTGAAGCTAATATGAGCAGTTCCAAATTACAAAAGTGCTTCAAGCAGGTTATTGGAAAAGCTATCGCCGAATATGCCCTATCCGAAAAGATGGAATGGGCAAAACGACTGCTTTCCACTCGCCTCTACTCGGTGTCAGAAGTAGGCTATAAAATTGGATATGCCAATCTCAGTCATTTCACGGAGGCTTTCTGCAAATATCACAGGATAAAACCCAAGCAATATCTTGATTCGTTGTAATTCAACTTAACAGGGGTATCACTATACTTTTTACGGATATTTTGTCTCAATAAAACATATGAACTTTGCCCGTAAATTAAAAGGGCAACGAAGATAACACCTGATGAGAATCTTCTTTTCATATCTCTTGCTCTATCATCTGTTTTGACTATTCAATGTTATTCAGATGTATTTACTCTTTCAGAAGAATAGTAAAACCATTCATAGATTAGGAATATGAAAAGACTCGTAAAAAAGAACTCTTTTAAAATGCTACTCTCTGAAAATACAACGAAAGCTACTGCTTGCTTAATAAGAGAAATCTTAAAGCTCGTAGCCACAGAGAGAAAAGTATGTTCATTATTTAGAACCTTGCATTACACTCGATTTCAATTGCAGATTATCCACGCGAGAACTGGATTAACAGTCGAAATGGGGGAAAAATGTATCGGAGTTACTCTTTGTCATTGACACAGAACTGAAACTGCTAGATATGCGGTTGCATGGATTGTTCCCTGCTCCGCAGAAGTCTGTCAGCAATCTCCGTTGGACAGGCAAAGCGACAGATTTAGTGGAACTCCTTTATGCTCTCGACACCTGCGACTGTATCAACAACGGAGAAATAGGCGTGGAAGAATTGGCAGACGCCCTTTCCGAACTCTTCGGGATAGAGATAAAGAACTGCTACAACGTATATATGAATATGAAGCGTCGCAAAGATGACAGCCGCACTTATTTCCTTGACGAACTCCGTGAGAAACTCAATAAGCGTATGGTGGAGAGCGACCTGAAAGGCGGCAAGTTCAAGAAGCGGTAAATCAAAAGGGAGATATTCCAGATTCGGAATATCTCCCTTCATTCATTCTTTGATAAGCACTTCCAACTTTTGGGCTATAGCCTCTGAGGTTGGAAGCAGTTCCTTGTATGCCTCCGGCAATTCGGGTGATAGGCTGTATGTTGCCACCCCGATAGGCATTGTAGAAGTTTTGAGGGCATATTCTACAATCGTTCGGCTCTTGGATTTACAGATGATAATGCCGATGGCAGGATTTTCATGCGGGAGCCTCACGGTATCATTCAGTACATTGAGATAAAACTCCATCTTTCCTTTATATTCAGGCTTGAACTCTCCGATTTTCAGTTCCACTGCAATCATTGCCTGCAAGCGTCGGTTGTAAAGCAGCAGGTCGATGAAGTACTCCCTGCCATCCACTTCCAATCGGTATTGGTTTCCCATAAAAGAAAAGTCCGTTCCGAACTCCATCAGAAAAGAGCGGATATTCTTGATGATAGCCTGTTCCAACTCATATTCCGAATGTTCCTCTCCCAGTCCGATAAAATCCAGCATATACTCGTCTTTTACGGCAAGCACCGCTTGGTTGCGGATGTTTTCGGGCAGCGTGGTATCAAAGTTGCTTTGTCCGAGCAAAAAGTTCTCATATGTTTTCAGTTCTATCTTGTGTATCAGCACATCCTTAGTCCAACCGTATTTCTTAGTCGCCAGAATATAGAACTGTCTCTGCTGCGTCTCCTTGCACTTAGTCAGAATAACGATATGCTTCGACCAGCTAATTTCTCCAACTAATGGTTGGAGAATTTCGTTCGATTGATATTCTGCGTAAAATCGTGCCATGTCCCACATATTGGAAACTCCGAAGCCCTTGATTCCCGGGAACTCTTTTTGTATGTCCTGTGAGAGGTTTTCCACAACGGATTTTCCCCAACCGAGAGCCTTCTGCTGTTCGGTAATTCGTCTGCCTATCTCCCAATAGAGAGTTATCATTTCCTTATTGACGGCTTTCAATGCCTCATACTGTGCAGAGCGGATTCGCTTTGTTATCTCTTCCTTAAAACTCAGGTATTCCGCCGATGTGAGCGGTATATTGTGCGTACTCATATTCTTTCTTCTTTATAGTATGCTTGTACCTCTTACCGAAAAGCCTTTATGACCCTGAACACTGCCCACAAGCAGGTAAAAGGAGCGGTAAAGACTCCGATGACAACAAAGAGGAGGAGTTTGAGGATGTAGTAAACTATCCACTGCCCGTTTGTCCCTGCTACCATTTTATAAGGAATGTACTTTTCCACAAAGAGATAGCCCGACCATATCGCCATTAGCGTATATCCGGACATCCATCGCATATCCTCAAAACCTTTGGTCGCCAAAAAGTTCCACTTGAAACCTATGGCAAACAGAGCTGCCAAGAGTAACAAACTACATACGCTCCTCCACTTCTCGCCTTGTCTTCTCTTTTGAAAACAAGGCGTGCAAAGTATCGGCACATACCTTTCTGCACATTCAGGGCAAAGTCCCTTTCCGCAATCGGAACATCGGGCTATCGCCGGCTGTTCTATGTGATTAAAGCAATTCATCTGATTCAAATTCTTACGACTTCAAAAATACAAAAATCCACTTGTTGAGCCAAGAAAATTACCACTTATTTTTATGATTTCTTGGTAGTTAAGAGCTTGGATAGTTCGGGATCATTAGCTATCCGTAGCAACTCTCGCTCCACGATTTCCCGCACCTCCGTCTTGACACGGTCATAGTTCGCCTTTATCTCCTGTTCCATCATATCCTCTCCATCTTCATTTGTAAAGTCAGTAAGAACAGGTATCGGACGATAGGCTGCCGTTTCCCTTGCCACCCTCGCATTGTCCACCACAATCTCACAGTGGAAAATCTTCTGTTCGATGCGTTCGGAGAAATTATCGGCAACCGCTCCTACAAACATACCTTGCGTGAGTGTGGAAATTTTGCTCTGAGGTATCAGGCTGTCCATCTGTGTGGAGATGGAAGTGGTCTTGTCGCTACGGGTGATGCTCATACTCTGCCGTTTCTGAAGCACCTTGCCAAACCTCTCCGAGAGCGTCTTTGCCGTCTCACCGACCACCTGTCCCGAAAAAATGTTCCCGACCGTGTTCATTACCACGGCAGCTTCCTTGTCTCCATAATCCCGCTTCAACTGGGAGAAGTCCTGAAAACCTAAACAAACCGCCACTTTGTTGCTTCGTGCGGTGGCAATCAGGTTGTCCAATCCCTTGAAATAGATGGTAGGCAACTCGTCTATCAGCACCGAACTTTTCAGCATTCCTTTCTTATTGATGAGTTTGACAATGCGCGAATTGTACAATCCCAATGCCGCCCCATAGATGTTCTGCCTGTCGGGATTGTTTCCCACACATAGGATTTTGGGAGCTTGGGGATTGTTGATGTCCAATGTAAAATCATCTCCCGTCATAATCCAATAGAGTTGCGGACTGATCATCCTTGACAGCGGTATCTTGGCAGAGGCTATCTGTCCTTGCAACTGGTCTGCCGCCCCTCCGAGCCAAGCGTCCATGAAAGGAGAAAGATAGTTCTCCAATTCAGGATAAGAGGTGAGTATCGGGAAAATATCCTCGTACTTGCGGCAGAGAAACTCAATGGCGTGCGGAAAGGTGCAGTACTTGCCACCTTCAAAGATGCGGAGATACCAGATGATGGCGGCAAAGAGGACGATGGGCGACTCCACGAAGAAATCCCCCTGCTTCTGCACCCACGTTTTGTTCAGGTTGAGCATAATCGTATAAGCCGATTCATAGGCATCCGATATGTCGCTCATGAAATCGGGGTGTATCGGATTGCAGCGGTGCGACCGTCTCGGGTCATCGAAGTTGATCACATAAAACTTCGGCTTGACCTTATAGCCATTTGAATGATGCAGCAGATGATTATACACAATCGTGGAGAGGTCGGGATACTTGAAATCATAACAGTATAACGCAAAGCCTTTCTCAATCTGCTGCTTGATGAAATTGTTGATGATGGCATAGGACTTGCCGCTGCCCGGTGTTCCCAAGACGGATACCGCACGGAAAGGATTGACCACGTTTATCCAACCCTTGTTCCACTTCTTACGATAATAGAAACGGGTCGGCAGATTGACCGAGTACTCGTTTTCCAATAGCCTTGTCTCCTGCATAAAGGATTCGTTTTCCTGATTGAAGACATCCTCCATCAGGTTGTTCTTCAAGAGCCGGCTCATATAGAGTCCCGCCATCAGCAGACAAACATACCCTACGGTTATCGTAAAAGTATAGAGAGCCGCATTCGCCTCTATGGGTAGTGGCAAGGCGAGTATCCACCAATTAAGGAAGAAAAAGACAAAGCCGATGCCCATGAATGCTCCTATTTTCGCCCAAGTGATGTGCTCCTCTTTCACGCCTTTCGTGCCCAGACAGGAAAGACCCATCAGTACCAGCGCAAAGAGTTTGGTATAAAGCATGTTGCCGAACAGCCCCGCCGTGCGATGGAAATTCATCAGTATCCTGTCCACCACACCGATGTTCAGTCCCCATAGTTTGATGGTTTCGTAACAATACCAATAGAGGTGGGCAACTACCAAAATAATACTTACGGCACGCAGAAAATCCATAATTTTCGCCAGTGCCCTCAAATCATCTTCTTGTTGTGACATAGTCTGTTGTTTTTAGAGTTTACGATGTTTTCTTTTCTTACGCTGCATTCTTCTTCTGAACTGCTCTTCCTCCCAATCCGTACCGTGAGCCTCCAACGGCAGGTCAAGCAGACCTCCCAATACGGAGTCTTCATCCGAGTTCGAGGTTTGGGAAAGACTACTTTTTTCACTCTGCTGTATAGAATCGGACAGTTCGGGGTGCGGACGGTCGAACCATTCTGCTACGGCATTCGCCGAAAGTTCCTTGCCCAATCGTGAGCCATTGACCACACATCCGTTATTGTGGTCTATGAAGGTGATGCCATAGAGCCTACCTTCTTCGTTTTCACGGAAGAGTACATCAATACCCTTGCGATGGAGATTATCCCTAAAATCCTCTCTTGTGGCTGAACGATTCATAGCCTGTTCCACGCCCCACTTGGTTTTAGGTGCAAGCTGTTTCTCTTTCAACTTTTCTTTGGCAGTCTTGAATCGGTTTTGCAGGGCTTCATATCCGACAGATTTCCCAAAGACCGAGGACTTGAATGGATTTCCAAACTTTTTGCCATTTTCATCCGTGACAAAATAGACCAGCCCGTTGTAAGGCTTTCCGTGTACTTCTCCCTTAACTTCCTCCACACATATATTATAGGTGGAAAGCAAGGTTCGGTATTCTTTGAAACTCGGACAATGGTAGAATTTGGCTGCCGGTTTGATGACCGAAACCAGTTGCTTTTTAAGGCTTCCCTCTTCGGGACGGACTTTCCGCAAGCGAAACGCTTCCTTGAATTGTTTCCTGTCGGCAGGGTGTAATCCATACTTTTGCTCCATCTCCCGTGTGATACGCTTGCTGGCGTAGAAGTTATTCCCATCGTTAATCTTCCGTCCCGTCTCATCCACTGCCAAGGTCACGATGTGTAGATGATGCCGGTCTATGTCCTCATGCTTATAGACCACGAAAGGCTGATTGCCATAACCCATCTTCTCAATATACTCCAATGCAATGACGGAGAACTGTTCATCGGAGAGCTTGTCATCGGGATGCGGGTTCAGGGAGATATGAATAATGGGCTTTTTCGTGCGAATTTGGCTTGGCATATATGCCATAAAGTCTTGCATGCAAGCAGTAATATCATGCCCACCATCGGCAGGACAGAACACCTTATTCGTCTCCAAGATCTTTGCTACACCTTCGTTTACCTTCTCTCCATTGTACGCCAATGCCCCATATAGTGAGCTTCCGTAACTTATTTTTGCGACCATTTCTCTTGAAATTCTCGGGTTAATTGCACAATTTCCCCTCCGATGACCGCCAATTCGAGTGTCATTTTCTCCAACTTGGCGAGCATCGCAAAGGCTTTCTTCTCCGTAAAATTGCTTTTCAAAGCGACTACAGTTTGATTATAATTCACTCCGACACTGCGAAATTGTCCGTACAAAGTCGTCAGTTTCTGATAATAATCGAGCAACGAGCGATCCACTTTTATCACCCGAAAGGTCTCGTTGAAAACTCTTGCCTTGATGAATGCCGATAAACTCTGAACACCTGCCACTTCCTTCATAGATAGGAATTGTGCAAATTCGGTAGGCGTGAAATTAACGGAAACACGCTTCTCCGTCTTCTCTTTGGAGCTTATACTCCTCATTTCCTTTTGTCTCATTTGTTTACTATGGATTTTAGTGTTTCACGACATCACCGGCATTTGAGGCATCGCATTCTTCTTATCAAGAAAAAACGACTTCGGAGTTTTTTCAGCTCTCTGCAAGAGCAAGGGTTTTATGCTGCAAAAACGAAGTCGTGCAGCATAAGACATACCTTGCTATTTGCACGGACGCAAATAAATCCGTCCCGAAGGACGGTGCGTTACCTTCTCGAAAAGAATATCTCCTAATGCCTTCAATGCACCGGCTCATCGCTTGGGTGCAAAGTTACTACCTATTGTGTATAAGTTAGTTACAAGCAACGAAGCCATAAACAACCAAATCGAAGCCACAAGTACGCACTTAGTAAAAAGGGGGCGAAAACAGCTTGAAAGACATCTATATTTGCCCCGTCAGACAGGTGTTCACCGGTAGGAGGGCATACCAACTTCCACAAGTCTAAACACCTGTTTGTAGCTACTTGAACAGGCAACCAAGGGTATGGCAATAGGAATGAGAATGGGCATAGGGCAGCAGCTCCGTATATACTTGCACAAGTGTACAATGGGAGACGTGCGGGAGGATGTATGCAAGTGTATCCCCCGTCATGTTTTCCGATACTTAGGCAAGGAGGGAAATCCCCCTCCAAGTAAGGCTCTATTCCCTTATCAAAGCCTCCGGCGGTATGCCCACATGGAAATCCATTTCCTTATGGCGGCAATTCCCCATCTGCCTTTTCAGAGGAGTAAAACAAGGTGTGCATACACCTTCCCATCCATATATGTAAAACCATTAAACAGAAAATGAAATGAAAAAGAAACCTGTTTTTATCGCCTTCTCCACTCAGAAGGGTGGTGTCGGCAAAACGACCTTCACGGTCTTGGCAGCAAGTTACCTGCACTATGTTTGCGGGTATAATCTGATTGTCGTGGATTGCGATTATCCGCAATTCAGCATCAATGCCATGCGTCAGCGTGATGCACAAGGCTTGGAACGCAACCCATCGCTGCAGGAATTGGCTGTCGCCCAGTTCTCCGGTGGGTCTAAGTCCACATACACCATTCTATGTTCAACGGCAGATACAGCCGTGGAAACAGTCAGGGAATATCTGGAAACGAATGAAGCGGATACGGATTTCGTCTTCTTTGACCTGCCCGGCACCATCAACAACGATGGTGTGGTGAACACGCTCTCCGGAATGGATTACATCTTTACGCCGATCTCCGCAGACCGTATCTCGTTGGAGAGTACCCTGAGTTTTGCCTCCGTCATCAAGACAGGCATCACCGACAATCCACAGACGGAGAATAAAGGGATATACCTTTTCTGGAACATGGTGGACGGCAGGGAGAAGACACCGCTCTATGCGCTGTACGAAACAGTGATTGCCGAATTGGGACTTCCTCTTTTGCCGACTGCTGTCCCCAATACGACACGCTATAAGAAAGAGGCGACAGATAATGGGGCGACACTGTTTCGTTCCACCATCTTTCCTCCTTCCCGCACCCTTTTGCGAGGCAGCAAATTGAAAGAACTTGTAGAAGATATTCTTAACATCATTAGAACAGAAGATTATGGCAGAGAAGAATAAAGGAAAGGTCGATCCCGTAGCCATTCGGGAATTGATTTCACAGGGTATCCCGATGAAAAAGAAAGAGAGTGAGATGGCTGCATCAGCCACAGTCGAGGAAAAGAAAAACGATATGACTGAAGTACCCCAAGAAACGGCGGAAGAATTCCATTCTCCCATTCGTACCCGTCGCAGGAATGTCGCCAAGGGAGACTATGTATCACTCTTCATGCACCGCAATGATTTGTTTGACCGAAAGGCTATCTACATCTCCAAAGAATTGCAGGATAAGCTGGCGGAGATTGTCCTCTTCATCAGGAAGCGGGAAATGACGCTGGGAATGTATGTCGAAAATATCCTCCTCAAACATTTAGAGGACTACAAGGAAGAAATCAACCGGTTAAGCGAACAGAATTTCAAGAAATTATTGTGACATGAAACAGACATTTTTCATTCTGCTGCTGGTCGGCTTAGCCTATCTCGGCAGCGTGCAGGTCGTGCGTTTCCTGTACGACCTCTATCGAAAAGCCAAGCGACTCTATCAAGACTTAAGACTCTTCTTTAAGGAACGGGGAAAAGACAAAGTCGTTGTTACTATACGTATTCCCAAGCGGGAGTTCGTACAAGAGGAGAATGTCCTGTTGGCCGAACTTCCCATAACACCCGAAGAGGAGGACGAGGAGAATAGCAAGCCTGTTCTATCTTCGGAACTTCTGGATATGGAGAGTGAAGAGGAGTACGTTCAGGTGGAGTTTGAGGGAGAAAGCCATTCTCTCTCAGAAAGTATCACTGCGAAAGAACTGCACCACATGGGAAGTGTCCTGTCCCGTAAGGAGGTTCCCATAGAGGAAGAGGTCAAAGCGGCAGAAACCATCTGTAAGTTGCACGATTCACCGATGCTCCAAGAGATAGAGAAAGTTGCCGGCGGACGTATCCATGAACTGCTGGAACGTGTCATGAATCAAGCTCACAAGGCGGTTCAGTCCGGGAACTTCGATTACAGCAAATTTATCAAGATATAGTATTCACCCATCAAAAGAAAAATCATGAGCAATCCGATTCACATCGCCATTGCATCCCCTTTGGGAGGTGTCGGCAAAACCACGCTTACCGTACTTGCGGCAAGTACCCTTCATTATCATTTAGGATACAGCGTTGCGGTAATAGACTGCAATTATCCGCTCTATACGACGGCTTACCTAAGGGGAAAAGAAACTGAGGGACAAAATAAGCAAGGATTTTCCGATAAGTGCCTCAAAAATATGATGCGGCAACCATTATGGCTTCAACCCTATCCAATTGTTTGTGTCCCCATAGCAAAAACATGGAAGGAAGCAGAGCGACTCAATACGGGAATTCGCCCCAAGTGTATCTTTTTCGACCTGCCGCCATTGATGCGAACCGAAGGTACGGTGGAGTTATTGACCCGTATGGATGCGGTCATCTTTCCCGTTACGGGTAATCCGATGGATGCCGATGCCGTCCGCCGCTTCATTGAGATTGTAGGCGAACAGGTATTAACCATGGGCAAGGGAAGCATCAAGGAACTCTGCCTGCTTCGTAACATGGTCGGCTCTTGGGAAAAAGAAGAAGTCCAAGAACGCTGTCGAACGCTTGCCGATGAGACGGGAGCTGTACTTATGCAGACCTCCTTGCCATATTCCAAACATTTCCGTCCATGCTTCGCTGACGGCAAGGCGGGTATCTGCACGCTCCGTTCTCCAAGAGGCGGAACATCAGGTCGGCTTGCCGATAGTTTGGGAAAAGAACTACTCGAAATCATCTCCCGCCTATGTTCCGAATAGTTTTTATAGCATTCCTGCTCTATCTCCTATATTTGCTTCTATTCTTTGGATACGAACGGAGAAAGAGAATGGCAAGACGAAAAGCCAAAAGGGAAGATCTCACAGAAGAGGTTTCCGAGGCTGAAATCATCGGTAAAAGTCGCTTTCAAATATGCCACTCGAAGCCACAAGTACGCAGTTATCCGGAAGTCGATTCTACGGGGAAAAAGAGTTCTACATTTGCCATGGAAAACGGAAACGAGCACTCCGGAGATACGGGAGGACTTCCTGAAATCGACGATGTTCCCCTCTGGTATGAAACGGATGGGGCAACGGCAGGAGAAGAGGAAGAGGTCGAAGTGGCAGTGCCGAACGCTGAAAAGGAGACATACGACGGAGGAATTGACTTTGCACGGGTGCAGGAAGCCTTGTCGGTCATACACCGAAACGCCTCTTCCATAGCGGAGCGACAAAGAGCCGGTGAGACATTGACCGAATTGGAAGGCACTCGTCTGATGGAAACACTCCGAAGCGACAAAGTTCGTTCTTCCACGATAGACGATATTGTCCGCAACCGTTTTGAAGAGCTTTATGTTCCCTCTGAGGGCAAGGGCAAATAGTAACAAACCCATTAAACAGTCAAAGACGATGAAAGAAAAAGAGTACGGCTGACATACGAGAGAAGCCACCACTGAAATCCGAAAGTAACAACAGTATTCACCCGTCGAGAGAACATATCCAATCCTCTCGGCACAAAACAAAGATTTATGACCAAAAGACATTTTCTTATCGCAGCCGTTCTGCTGCTTTCCGCCTATTCCGCCTTTGCCCAAGGCAACGGCTTGTCGGGCATCAACCAAGCCACCAACATGGTAACGTCCTATTTTGACCCTGCCACGAAACTCATCTACGCCATCGGTGCGGTCGTGGGACTTATCGGCGGGGTAAAGGTCTATTCAAAGTTCTCGTCAGGCGACCCGGACACTTCGAAAACCGCTGCAAGCTGGTTTGGAGCCTGTATCTTCCTTATTGTCGCAGCCACCATTTTAAGAAGTTTCTTCCTCTAAGCCTATGGAGACCTATCCCATCAACAAGGGGATCGGTCGTTCGGTAGAGTTTCAGGGACTCAAAAGCCAATACCTGTTCATCTTCGCAGGAGGGCTGCTCGCCCTCTTCGTGCTGTTTGTCATCCTCTACATGGCGGGTGTCAATCAATGGATTTGTATCGGATTCGGAGGTACTGCCGCAGCCATCTTGGTGTGGCAGACCTTCTCCCTGAACAGGAAGTATGGGGAACACGGCCTGATGAAGCGTTCCGCGCTGCACAGCCATCCCCGTTACCTCATCAACCGACGACGCATTCCCCGTCTGCTACGGTACAAGGAGCTGCCAAGACGAAAGAGAAGAGAACGTAAAAGAACAAACAAAGGAAAGGAGGACAAAGAATGAGAAACGTACTGAAAGCCACCACGCTGGAAAACCGCTTCCCGCTGCTTGCCGTCGAAGAGGGCTGCATCATCTCGAAGGACGCCGACATCACGGTCGCTTTCCGTGTGGACTTGCCCGAACTCTATACGGTGACGAGTGCGGAGTATGCCTCTATCCATTCTTCTTGGGTAAAGGCAATCAAGGTGTTGCCGACCTACAGCGTCGTACACAAGCAGGATTGGTTTGTCAAGGAGGGCTACCGTCCGGACTTGCAAAAGGAGGAGATGAGTTTCCTCTCCCGCAGTTTCGAGCGACACTTCAATGAGCGACCGTTCTTGAATCACGCCTGCTATCTGTTCCTGACCAAGACGACCAAGAACCGCAACCGGCAGCAAAGCAACTTCTCCACCCTCTGCCGAGGACATATCATCCCCAAGGAGGTACGGGACAAGGATACTGCCCGCAAGTTCCTCGAAGCGACCGAGCAATTCGAGCGGATTATGAACGAAAGCGGTTTTATTCGCCTCTCTCGCCTAACGGACGAGGAGATTATCGGGACGGCGGAGACACCGGGACTGATTGAGAAGTATTTCTCGCTGTCCCTCTCCGACACGACGGTTTTGGAGGACATCGACCTCAAAGCCGACCAAATGCGTATCGGTGATAAGCGACTCTGCCTGCATACCCTTTCCGATACGGAAGACCTGCCCGGGCTGGTAGGCACGGATATGCGCTATGAGCGTTTATCCACTGACCGCAGCGACTGCCGCCTTTCCTTTGCCGCACCCGTGGGACTGTTGCTGCCGTGCAGCCATATCTACAACCAGTATGTGCTCATTGACGACAGTGCGGAGAACCTGCAACGCTTTGAGAAGAATGCACGGAACATGTACTCGCTCTCCCGCTACAGCCGAAGCAACCAGATCAATAAGCAGTGGATAGACGAGTATCTGAATGAGGCGCACAGCTTTGGGCTTACCTCCGTCCGCTGCCACTGCAACGTGCTGGCATGGAGCGAGGACGGCGAGGAACTCCGATGTATCCGCAACGACGTGGGCAGCCAGCTTGCCTTGATGGAGTGCAAGCCACGGCACAACACCGTGGACGTGCCTACGCTCTTTTGGGCAGGCATCCCGGGCAATGAAGCCGACTTCCCCGCCGAAGAGAGTTTCTACACCTTCATCGAACAGGCGGTCTGCTTCTTCAACGAGGAGACCAACTACCAAGATTCGCTCTCACCGTTCGGCATCAAGATGGCAGACCGCAGCGGCAAGCCGATTCACCTTGACATCTCCGACCTGCCGATGAAGAAAGGCATCATCACGAACCGTAACAAGTTCATCTTGGGACCCTCGGGCAGCGGTAAGTCGTTTTTCACCAACCATCTCTTGAGGCAGTACTGGGAACAGAATACCCATATCGTCTTAGTGGACACGGGAAACAGCTATCAGGGGCTGTGCGAGATGATACGCCACAAGACGCAGGGTGAGGACGGGGTCTATTTCACCTACACGGACGAAAGCCCCATCAGCTTCAACCCGTTCTATACACCGGACAAGGTGTTCGACGTGGAGAAGCGCGAGAGCATCAAGACATTGCTGCTGACCCTTTGGAAGAAGGATAACGAACCTGCCACACGCTCGGAGGAGGTCGCCCTCTCCAATGCCGTGTCGCTCTTTATCGAACGTATCAAGACGGACGACGGCATCGTACCCTCATTCAACAGCTTTTATGAGTTTCTCACTACCGATTATGCGACTTTGCTCCATGATAAGAAGGTCAGGGAAAAGGATTTTGACTTGGCTAATTTTCTCAACGTGCTGGAGCCGTACTATAAGGGTGGAGAATACGACTATCTATTGAACTCGGACAAGCAGCTCGATCTCTTGAACGCCCGCTTTATCGTCTTCGAAATCGACGCGATAAAGGATCATCCCATCCTTTTCCCCATCACGACCATCATCATTATGGAACTCTTCATCAACAAGATGCGACGGCTGAAGGGAATACGGAAAGTCATCCTTATCGAGGAGGCTTGGAAGGCGATTGCGTCCGCAAATATGGCGGGATATATAAAATACCTCTACAAAACGGTAAGAAAATTCTTCGGCGAGGCGGTCGTGGTTACACAGGAGGTGGACGACATCATCCAGTCGCCCATTGTCAAGGAAAGTATCATCAACAATTCCGACTGCAAGATACTGCTTGACCAGCGCAAGTACATGAACAAGTTCGATCAGATACAGGAACTCTTGGGACTGACGGACAAGGAACGGGGGCAGATACTCTCCATCAACCAGAGCAACGATGCCACAAGGTTATACAAGGAGGTGTGGATTGGGCTGGGTGGCGTACAGTCCGCCGTCTATGCCACGGAAGTGTCGAAAGCCGAATACCTCACCTACACGACGGAAGAGACGGAGAAGATGCGTGTGCTTGCCAGAGCCGAGCAACTTGGCGGCAACATGGAGCTTGCCGTCAGGCAACTTGCCGAAGAGAATTAGACAACAATAACATTCACTAAAATCCAAAGTAAAATGAGAAAGAAAATTTTAATGCTTATGGCGTGCGGTTGTCTCATGGCAGGTAGCGCACACGCCCAGTGGGTGGTCACAGACCCCACCAACCTTGCACAGAGCATCATCAACACCACCAAGGAAATCGTGCAGACCTCCAAGACGGTCAAGAACACGCTCGACAACTTCAAGGAGGTGGAGAAGCTCTACAATGAGAGCAAGAAGTACTACGATGCCCTGAAAAAGGTGAACGACCTCGTTCGTGATGCCCAAAGGGTAAAGGAGACCATTCTGATGGTCGGGGAAATCTCCGACATCTATGTGAACAACTACAAGAAGATGCTCTCCGACCCGAACTTCCGACCGGAGGAACTGATAGCCATTGCCAACGGCTATACCAAACTGCTCGGAGAGAGCAACAACCTGCTCAAGGAACTGAAACAGGTGGTGAACATCACCACACTGAAGATGACCGACAAGGAGCGTATGGACGTGGTGGACCACTGCTACAAGGAGGTGAGGGACTACCGCAACCTCGTGCGCTACTACACCAACAAGAACATCTCCGTGAGTTACCTCAGAGCCAAGGCGAAGAAGGATGCGGACAGGGTACTTGACCTGTACGGGACGGACAACGAAAGATACTGGTAGCCATGGGAGCGGAATTTGACAATCTGCATCAGGTGCTCCGTTCGCTTTATACGGAGATGATGCCCATGTGCGGCGACATGATTGCCGTTGCAAAGGGAATTGCGGGCTTGGGTGCTCTCTTCTATGTGGCACTCAGGATATGGCAGACGCTTGCCCGTGCCGAGCCTATCGACGTCTATCCACTGCTCCGTCCGTTCGCTCTCGGTCTCTGCATTCTCTTTTTCCCGATGGTCTTGGACACCATCAACGGTGTGCTCAGTCCCGTCGTGCAGGGAACGCACAAGATGATGGAGACGCAAACCTTCAAGATGGACGAGTACCGCAAGATGCGGGACAAGATAGAGTATGAGTCAATGGTGCGTGACCCGGAGACCGCCTACTTGGTGAGCAACGAGGAGTTCGATAAAAAAATAGATGAACTCGGTCTTTCGCCTTCGGATATGGCAACGATGGCAGGGATGTATGTGGAACGCAGTATGTACAACTTCAAAAAATGGTTCCGTAATATGGTGCGGGAGTTTTTGGAACTGCTCTTCGCCGCTTCCGCCCTGCTCATCGACACGCTCAGGACTTTCTTCCTGATTGTCCTCTCCATCTTGGGACCGATAGCCTTCGCCATCTCCGTATGGGACGGTTTTCAGAGTACCCTCACGCAATGGATTACGAGGTATGTCTCCATCTATTTCTGGCTGCCCGTGGCGGACTTGTTCAGTTCGATGCTGGCAAAAATCCAGGAACTGATGCTCAAGCACGACATCACACAGTTACAGAACGACCCGACCTATTCCATAGATGCCTCGAACGGTGTGTATTTGGTCTTTATGATCATCGGTATCATCGGCTACTTTACCGTTCCCACCGTTGCCGGTTGGATTATCCAAGCGGGAGGTGCAGGGAACTATGGCAAGAACGTGGGACTTGCTGCTTCAAAGGGTGCAGGTATCGCAGGTGCCGTGGGTGGAGCCGTCGGCGGTTTCGCCGGAGGACACGCACGAAATGCGATGAACTATGCGGGTAGCAAGGGCAAGGAGATTGCCGGGAAGTTATTTCATCGGGGAGGAAACAAATCCTCCGAACCATCGGAACAAAATTAAAAAGCTATGGAATTTAAGTCATTAAAGAATATCGAAACGAGTTTCAGGCAGATACGCCTCTTTACCTTGGTCGTCATCTGCCTGTGTGCTACCCTTGCGGGCTATTCGGTATGGAGTGCCTACTCCTTTGCCGAAGCCCAGAGGCAGAAAATATATGTATTGGATGGCGGTAAGTCGCTGATGCTCGCCCTGTCGCAGGATCTGTCGCAGAATAGACCCGCGGAAGCCAAGGAGCATATCCGCCGCTTCCACGAACTGTTCTTCACGCTTTCACCAGACAAGAATGCGATTGAAAGCAATATCTCCCGTGCATTGCTCTTGGCGGACAAGAGTGCCTACAACTATTATCGGGATTTCTCAGAGAAGGGATATTACAACCGTATCATTGCGGGCAACATCAACCAAGTCGTGCAGGTGGACAGCGTGGTATGCAACTTCAACCGCTATCCGTATTCCGCAAGGACGTATGCCCGACAGTTGATTATCCGTGCCAGCAACGTCACGGAACGCAGCCTCGTTACGGAGTGCCGCCTGCTGAACACGAACCGAAGCGACGACAACCCGAACGGTTTTAACATCGAGGGATTTGAGATTTTGGAGAACAAGGACATCAGTACCCGTAAGCGATGAAAAAGAAAAGTCTGTTCCGAATGATGCAGGAGGGAGCGGAGGCAAGGCTCCGCCGCCTGTGCGGACGCATCCCCGCTCATTTGAGGCTGTATGTCGTCCTGACGATGCTTCTCTTTTTCGCCATACTTGCCAACTATGTTTTCTTCAACGGTTTGTACCGTATCTTCTCAGACGGAGACTCCGAGGAGGAAACGTTACCGGCAATCGAGCATATCGAAACCCCTGAAGTAAGGCGGCTCTATCCCAACGACAGTATCAACCTATTAAAGTATTACGATTATGTACCCATTCAAAAGAAAGACAGCCTCCAATACGAGCACCTCGCCTGAACTGACGGAGGAAGAAAAACAAAGGCGAAAGAAGTTTGTCATTTACCCGCTGATGTTCCTGCTTTTTGCAGGCTGTATGTGGCTCATCTTTGCCCCATCGAAGAAAGAGGAGGAGCAGGACAGCCAAGGTTTCAATACGGAAATGCCGGATCCGCAAGCCTCGGAACTCATCGGCGATAAGAAGAAAGCCTACGAAAAGGAGATGATGGAACAGAAGGAACAGGAACGAAGCCGTGCCATGCAAAGCCTCAGTTCCATGTTCGGGGAGATGACAGGAGGACAACCGGTGCAGAGTTCCGAAGAGTTGGCATTGAAGACGGATTTGTCGGAAAGAGATAACGGTTTCGGCTCTCGTACCACTGCTCCACAAGAGGGATTCCATGCTTCGGCTTCCGCTTACCAAGACATCAACCGCACGCTCGGCAGTTTCTATGAAGCACCAAGAGAAGACCCGGAAAAAGAGGAAATGCGTACCCGTTTGAAGGAGTTGGAAAGTCGTATGAGTGCCGAGCAGCAGTCGCCCGCTATAACCGTGAACGACCAGATGGCACTGCTCGAAAAATCCTATCAACTGGCAGCCAAGTATATGCCCGCAGGAGGTAATGGACAATCTGCTTCGGTGACACATACCTCGGGGAATGAGACGGCTTCCGAAAGGAAAGCGGTCTCTTCCGGTCGCAATGGAAAGGCAATGGCGTTTCCTGTCAGGCAGGTGAGCGGTCAAGTGGTGTCGGCTCTGGCACAGCCGATGAGCGACTCGACTTTCCGCTCCGAATATGTCAAGGAGAGGAACTATATGTTTCAAACGGCTATCGGGACAATCTCGCAGACGGAGAGAAACACCATATCAGCCTGTGTGTATAACAATCAGACGGTTATGGATGGGCAGACGGTGCATTTCCGTCTCTTGGAGCCGATGTTGGTATCGGGCAGGGAGATTCCACGCAATGCCCTTGTCGTGGGAACGGCAAAGTTGCAGGGCGAACGACTCTCCATTGTCATTTCCTCATTGGAGTATCGGGGAAGCATCATTCCCGTGGAGCTGTCGGTCTATGACACGGACGGACAGGCAGGGATATTCATTCCCGGCTCGATGGAACGCAGTGCCGCCAAGGAAATCGTTGCGGGTATGGGGACATCCGTAGGCAGCAGCGTGAACATCTCCACTGATGCAAAAGCACAGCTTGCCTCCGACCTCGGCAAGGGGCTGATACAGGGAACAAGCCAATACTTTGCAAAGAAGATGCGTACCGTCAAGGTGCATCTGAAGGCAGGTTATAAGGTGCTACTCTATCAGCCAGAGAACAAGTAAATCACAATTATTATTCACCACTTTAATCCAAAGTAAAATGAAAAGAACAGTTTTAGCCATCGCCCTGATGCTGGGCGTAGTCTGTGCGAACGCACAGGAAACAACTTCAAGCGGAGACCTCTATGAGGGACTGACACGTAAAATCGCCTTTGAGCGCATGATACCGCCTCACGGGTTGGAAATCACCTACGATAAGACGGTGCACATCATCTTCCCCTCCGCCGTTCGCTATGTGGATTTGGGTTCGCCCAACCTCATTGCGGGTAAGGCGGACGGAGCGGAGAACGTCATCCGTGTGAAAGCGACGGTCAAGAACTTCCGGGAGGAGACGAATATGAGCGTCATCACGGAGGACGGTGCGTTTTACACCTTTAATGTCAAGTATGCCGACGAGCCGCTGCTCTTGAACGTGGAGATGACGGACTTTATTCATGACGGTGCGAGCGTAAACCGCCCAAACAATGCGATGGAGGTCTATCTGAAGGAACTTGGCAGCGAGAGTCCGATGCTGGTAAGGCTCATCATGAAGTCCATCCATAAGGAGAATAGGCGTACCGTCAAGCACATCGGCAGCAAGGCGTTTGGCATTCAATATTTGCTTCGAGGTCTGTACTCGCACAACGGGTTACTGTACTTCCACACCGAACTGCGCAACAAATCCAACGTTCCGTTCGACATCGACTTCATCACGTTCAAAATCGTGGATAAGAAGGTTGCCAAGCAGACCGCCATGCAGGAGCAGGTACTGCTTCCGCTGCGTGCCTACAACTATGTTACCTGTGTGGCGGGACAGAAGAGCGGTCGCACGGTGTTCACGCTTCAGAAGTTCACCATCCCCGATGACAAGCAGCTCATTGTGGAGATGCACGAGAAAAACGGTGGGCGACATCAGTCCTTCATCGTGGAGAACGAAGACCTTGTGCGTGCAGGGGAGATTGACGAACTCAGAGTGAAGTAATATGAGAAAGTCTCTATTTTCCATATTTATCGTGATGCTTGCCCTCTTTGCAGGGCAGGCACACGCCCAACGCTGTCTGCCCAAAATGAAGGGCATACGCCTGACCGCAGGCATGGCGGACGGCTTTTATGCCAAGTCTGCCAGCAACAACACAGGCTATATGTTCGGGGCTTCGCTTGCCACCTACACTAAAGGCGGACATCAATGGGTGCTTGGGGCGGAGTATCTCTGCAGATACCACCCTTATCGGGATAGCCGTATCCCTACGGAGCAGTTCACGGGCGAGGGAGGTTTCTTCTGTAATATGCTGTCCGACGGGAGCAAGACCTTCTTCCTCTCCGCAGGCGTTTCTGCCTTGGCGGGATATGAGACGGTCAATGGTGGAAAGAAACTGCTCTTTGACGGCTCGACGCTACGAAATAAGGACGGCTTTCTTTATGGTGGTGCCGTTACCTTGCAGGCGGAGACTTATCTGACGGACAGATTGGTGTTATTGTTCTATGGCAGGGAGTGTTGTCTGTGGGGTGGCTCTACGGAGCGTTTCCATGCCCAGTACGGTGTCGGACTGAAAATCATGCTGGACTGATGGACGTGCGACAAATGAGAAAAATCCCCATTGCGGACTTCCTGAACGCAATGGGGATTCAGCCAAAAAAGCAGAAAGGTGGCATTCTCTGGTACAATGCTCCTTACCGCACGGAACGGACACCCTCGTTCAAGGTCGATACGAATAAAAATGTATGGTTCGACTTTGGAATCGGCAAAGGGGGCGACATTTTCGACTTAGCAGGAGAGTTTATCGGAAGCGGTGACTTCCTCCTGCGGGCGGCTTTCATTGCAAAGAGTGGAACGTGTCCGCCACTTGCTTTGGAACAACCGCAAAGAAGCGAAAGGAAAGGACTTGTCTTCGAGGATATTTGGGTGCGACCATTGCAGAATCCCAGACTGCTGGGTTATCTGGAAGAACGGGGAATCAATGCCCACGTTGCCATACCCAACTGCGAGGAGGTTCGATACCGGGTGCATGGCAAACGGTACTATGCCATCGGCTTTCGTAATGAGGCAGGAGGAATGGAATTGCGTAATCGCTTCTTCAAGGGCTGCATCCCTCCGAAGGATATTTCACTGAAGCGTAACGGTTCGGACGTGTGTGCCGTATTCGAGGGCTTTATGGATTACCTCTCCGCTATGCAAATGGGCATCATCGCTTCGGACTGGCTTGTGCTTAATTCCGTCTCCAACGTGGAAAAAGCGGAGAAAGCCTTGCAGGGCTATGAAAGGATAGAATGCTTCCTCGACAATGACGAGGCAGGGAGAAGGACTTTTCAGAGATTGCATGGCTGTTTCGGGGAGAAGGTCATCGACCGTTCTGCCCTATATGCCAAACATAAGGATTTGAATGACTACCTGCTGTCTCAAAGGCGGGTGTGAGTGTATAATATAAAATGTAACAAACAATGAAGAAGAAAATATTGAATACAATTTGGGTAATGGGGGTACTCTCCATTGCTGTGTTTTGTTTATCTGCTTGTAATCACGAGCTGGATATTCAGCAGGCGTATCCGTTCACGGTAGAGACAATGCCGGTGCAGAAGCATATCGCCAAGGGACAGACGGCGGAAATACGCTGCACGCTCAAACGGCAGGGGCGATTTGAAGATGCACGCTATACCATCCGTTATTTCCAACCCGATGGTAGGGGGAGATTGAAGATGGATAACGGTATGGTCTTCAAGCCCAAAGACCGTTATCCGCTCACGAAAGAAGAGTTCAGGCTATACTATACTTCCGCATCCACAGACCAACAGACAATAGATGTGTATGTGGAGGACAACTTCGGGCAGACGGCAAAGCTCTCGTTTGAGTTCAACAGTCAGAAGAACGAGGAAAAGGAGAAGAAGGATGAGGATAGGAAGTAAACTTGTCGTCTTGTGCCTTGTCTGCCTTTCCTGCTTACGGCTTTCGGCTCAGGACAGAAGAAATGTACTTCTCTCGTTGCCGCCCTTTGAGCGTGCCGTTGTCTGCATCAAGCATTTTGAGGGCTTACACGGGTTCAAAGATGCTCCCTATGTCGGATACGGGCATCAGCTCTTGCCGGGCGAACATTTCACGGCAGCGATGACGGAACGGCAGGCGGACTCGCTGCTCCGGTCAGACCTGATGAAGCGTCTGATGATGTTCAAGGACTACGGCAAGGATGCTTTGTTGCTTGCCGTTCTGTCCTACAATGTTGGAGCGGGTAGGTTGCTGGGATACGGGAAGTATCCCAAGAGCCGACTGCTACGAAAGATAGAGTCGGGCGACAGGGATTTCTACCGTGAATTTGTCTCTTTTTGCCAATACAAAGGCAAAGTTCTGCGAGGACTTGTCAAACGGCGAAAGGTGGAGTTTGCCCTGTTTTATATACCTTGATTATCAAATACGCCTCTTGCGACATTTTTATGTTCTGCAAGGGGCGTTTTTTCGCCGTTTTATTCGCCTTTCTCGTTATGAATGAGTACCTTTGCGAAAGGTAATATTAATATAGAAAAATCATGAACAGAGGATCGGAATGGAGAATTTGGGACTTGCATGTCCATACTCCTTTTTCTTTGGAGCATAATTATAAGTGCTCTCCTGATGAAGATATATGGGAGAAGTATATAGATGCTTTAGAGCATCTTCCCGATGATATAAAAGTTCTTGGTATCAATGACTATCTTTTTATTGATGGTTATCGTAAAATTCTTGATTATAAAGAACAAGGTAGGCTGCAAAATATAGAGTTGATACTACCTGTTGTCGAGTTTAGGTTATCAAAGTTCTGTGGAAATAAGAAGTTTAAAAGAATAAACTACCATGTCATTTTTTCTAATGAACTAACCCCTGATCAAATTCAGCAGCAATTCTTGAATGCTCTCACTGCGCATTATACATTAAGTCCAGACTGTACTCAACAGTGGGGTGGAGTTATTTCAATAGAAAGTATTCAAGATTTAGGAGAACGGATTATAGCCTCTGTACCAGAAAATGAACACCAACACTATGGAAGTCCATTAAGAGAAGGATTTAATAATCTCAATCTTGAGACGTCTGTCATTAAAAATGCTTTATCAAATGCCAATCAGATATTTGAGGGCAAATTCATGACAGCTATTGGTAAAACAGAATGGGAAGATTTCAAATGGAACGATAATTCTATAGCAGAAAAAAAGAGTATCATTAATGATGTTGATATAGTATTTACCGCAGCCGAGGATATCGAAGCATACAATAAATCAAAAGAAAAACTACATGAACAAGGTGTAAATGATTTGCTATTAGATTGTAGTGATGCCCATTCTTTTGCAGACCAGATTGAGCTAAAGGATAGATTGGGAAATTGTAAAACTTGGATTAAGGCTGATACTACATTCGAAGGACTAAAACAGATTCTGTTTGAACCAGAGGATAGAGTGAAGATTCAAATAACCAAACCTGACGAGAAGAATATTTATCAGGTAATTGATAGTATAACATTAAAAGAGGATGATTTTTGGGATGGGAAAATTTTTCTCAATCCTAACTTAAATACTATCATAGGAGGACGTTCTACAGGGAAATCATCATTACTTAAAGCAATAGCTGCTAAGCATGGAAATAAAGAAGTTGGAGAAGGTGATTTTATTAGACAACATCTTGATGGGGTTTCTATCAGATGGCAGGATGGAAATAATCAACTCGGTCGTGAAATAGAATATTTCCGACAAAGTTACATGCACGAGATTGCTTTTGACTCAGAAAAGACGAATAAAATAGTAGAAGACATAATAAAGAGCAAAGATGAAAATAGAATTTTAGAGAATTATTATACTCATCTTACAGATGTTTCTAAAAGTGTAACGGATGGAGTTTTCTATGTTTTTCAACTGCAAAAAGAGATTGATTCTCTAAAAAAGAGTTTATCAGAAAAAGGTAATAGGGATGGTGTTCAACAACAATTGCAACTATTGAAAACAAAAGCATCTACTCTGCAAAAAGATGGAGCATTAACACAAGAAGAAAGAGTTTCATTTGATGCTTATGTATATCAAATTCAAGAAAAGAAGAAACTTATTGCTGCGGCAGATAACGACCTTGAGTTGTTGAATAGATTAAAAAATCTCACTCCATTCGATTCTTCCTTTGAGAAAAAATGGGATTTTGATAAATTATCTTTTGGGTTGAATCAGTATGAAGTAGATCGTCTGTTTAATGGTTTGAAAGTAAGAACTGAAATGGAATGGACAGAGATCGTCCAAAAAATCATAGAAGATACCTCTAAAGCAAAAGACCAAATAGCCACGGAGATACAAACAATAATAGCTTCTGATATCTACAAAAAAGGATTACGGATATTTGAGGACAATAAGGAATTAAAAGATATTAATAGCAAAATACAAGAAGAAGAAAGAAAGCTTACTGCAATTGATGAGATACAGAAAAAGCTTGAGCAAGCAAGGCTACAACGAGAAGAATCAATCCGTAAAGTCATTGACAATCATTGCTCTTATAAAATAAGCGCAAATGATATTTGTAATAACTTAGCCATCACTTATGATAAACTTGATATTCGTGTAAAACTCACTTTTCACAAGCAAGAAATGCGAGTCTTTTTGGAGACCAGACTAAATCAAAGAGGTTATGAACGTCAAGAATATCTACAAGAATTGCTAAATAAATATGATGAAGATAACAAAGCAATTAGTTTGGACTTCTTTAAGAATCTTCTTTCAGAGAAAGTGCTTCTGAAGAATGGATATGAAGCATTAAATGTTGTAACAGAATTTCTTACCCACAGTTGGTATAGCCTTGATTATAGCTTGACTTATCAAGGGGATAATTTTGTTAATATGTCAGAGGGAAAACAAGCTTTTGTTATCCTGAAACTACTTTTGGATTTTAGTGATAAGAAATGCCCAATACTCATAGACCAACCAGAGGATAGTCTTGATAATCGCGCGATTTATCATGAATTAGTAGCATACATCAAACGGAAAAAGAAAGAGCGACAAATAATATTGGTGACGCACAATTCCAATGTTGTGGTAAGTGCAGACGCAGAAAATGTAATTGTAGCTAATCAAGAAGGTGCGGATACGCCCAACTTAGGAGGTTTGAAATTTCAATATATCAACGGATCTTTGGAAGACACCAAGCAAAGAGACGAAAATGCTGAGTATATATTATCTTCACAAGGTATCCGTGAACACATATGTGATATTTTGGAAGGAGGGCGTGTTGCTTTTGAGAAACGTGAACAAAAATACGGCTTTAGAAGATAGAACAATATTTGGATGGGCTTTTTGTTACTTTTGAGCCGTCTCAACTCACTGTCAAAAGTAACGAGGTGTTTTTTATTGGGGTTTCTTTGCTCCTTTCTTTATCTGCTTAGGCTCACGAAAGAAAGGAGCGATTGGCAAATCTGCCGACCGCATTACTTCATCTGTTCTTCTTGAATGGTTATCCGTCCCGTCCTGACTTCAGGGTGGGTGGAGAAAGCCCAATTCACCTCTTCATCGGGTAAGGTGCTGTGAATATTCCCACCCATTACCAATCCGCAATTCTGAATGACCTTTTGCTGTGCGTCCTCCCTGCTTTCGGCAACAACCTCAAACACTCCCTCGAAAATGTACTGCGTCCGTACTCTATAAACTTTCTTCTTCATATTCTCAAAACTCAACTTTTAATAATCTGTGTTCCATCGGCTCACCATTCGATAACCTGCGGTGGGTAAGCCAAAAATGATGTGTGCCATAACCATAGGCAAAGAACTTGTCAAGTTCCGTTTCTTCGGCTATCCGCTTGACGGCAGCTCTCAGTTCCTCTTCATTGACGGATAAAGTAATGGCATTGATTACCCTTATAAGGATATGGGGTATCTCGTCCGCCCAATTACATACGATGCTTTCAATTTCTGCTTTCATATCTGTGATATTTTGGTGATTGTTGCTTATGCTGTCGCTCTCATTCTCTGTCTTATCAATTTGCGGTTGGCATTCACGAGGCTTACGATTTGGTCGTGGTACTCTGTGTTTTGATTACAAACGCCACGACTTTGCACAACTTTGAGCGTGTCCAAATTAACCTCAATCGTTTCTATCCGTTTGCCCTCAATGGTTGCCGAAAGGATAAGCGAGTTTTCTTTGAGATAGTAGGCACTATCAAATACGCAATGGTGCATTGCCACCCCCTCCTCCAAATGTTCCTGCACACTCTCCAATACGTGGACTTGGATTGTGCCGTTTGTGAAGCAAAGACCGAAGAACTTGGATTTGAGTTCTTGAAAACGCTCCTCGTCCTCCATCGCCTTCCTGCGTTTCCTCTCTATTTCCTCCTTTTCTCTCTGTTTGCGAAGCTCGTTTTGCCTGCGGTCGTGTTCCCGATATAGGTCGGTGGGGCAAACATACTTCGGGCTGTGTGTGTCCTTGCCCAACCTGCGGAGCATATCCACATAGTCACACCATATAGAAATGTCCTCTATGTCATAGCCGTTTCGAGTGGCAACCTTATAGGACTGCCAACAAGTGTCAAATGTCCTTGAATTGTAGAGGAAGTATTTCAAATGCTCGGCTCTGCCTGCTTTCAGCAAGGTTTCCGCCCGACTGTCGGATAATATAGCGGGGATAAGGATTGTCGGGGCAATGCCGTGAAAATCGTCCTCAAATCCATTCCTGCGGAGTGTGTCCATAACCTTGAATTTGGGATATATCGGTGAGTACGATATATGACGGTAGGCTTCGTTATCGTTGCGTACTGCCATTGGCGAACAGAAAGAAAAGGTGTCAATGTATCTGCCTAATGTTCGTTGAACGGCTATCACTGATTGCCGTCCTTGTGCGTTCCACCAATATTGACCAATTTCAAGGGTATATGATGAAGCCTTGCAACCTTTCTCCATTTCCACAGAAAGAAGAAACATTCTTAGTACTTGGTACTCTCCGCAAGCGGTAAGTATCGTAAAGTATTGCTTCTGCCTAATCTTGCGTTCAAAGGTTTCCTTGACCTGCAACCTTGCCCCGCAATGGGGGCAGGTGCAAGTGTCCGTTGGCTTTTCCATTGTCCAACTATGCCCACAATCCATACACGTTGTGCGACCTTTGGGCAGTCGGTAGGCGAAATGGTCTATACACTCACGGAATGCCCATTTGCTCTGTGTCTTGGTTATCGGGCGAAGGTGCTTGCTCTCGGCAAGGACAGCCTTCTCATATCTGTTTCTTGGTTTCATTTTCTATCCTCCTTGTTTTATTCGTTGCGAAATACATAACCGTCCTTATACCAAAAGTCTGTGTCAAAAAGGTCATCGGCATATTTGGAGAAGTCGAAGTAACTCAGTGCAAAATCGGATAAATCGTTCTTCATTTTCACAATTTCCTCCGCAAAATCCTCCCTGCTTGCATAACTGCCCATATAGGCGGATTGAAAAGCCTTTACAAGGCTGTATGCGTCTTGGGTGATATGGGCATTGTTGCCGTCCGCCCATTCCCAAAAGGCTTCTTTCTCCGTGTCATTCAATCTGTCCAACTCGTCCCGAAGTTCAAAGAAGTTTTCATCCAAATGACCTTCGTTTATCAGACCATCGGGGATTTCCTCCCACGCTTGGAACATATATTCGGGTTCTTCCTCATCCTCGTGTATCTCGGCACAACGCTCCATAAAGTCGTCCAAATCGTAGAAGTCCGAAAGTTCCACCCATTCTCCCTGCAATGAGCCGTTGTTGTACTTGGCATAAGTGCCTACATAGATGCGTGCTTCGCTTAAATCCATTGTTTCCATTTTCCTTTCGTTGTTTAAGGGATTAAAACTCGAATAGTGAGGGTTGTGATACGATTTCCGTTGTCTCGGCTTTCTTTGGTCTTGCGTTACGGCTTTTTATTTTGGAGAGTTCTTCACGTTGGTATTGCTCTACGGCTCTCTGTCTGGCTTCCGCCTTCTCCTCATCCGTGAGTTCGATGGTGTGGTTTACCACCACTTTGCAGGAATTAGGCTTGCCTACCTCTATGTCGTCCTCGTCATAGTAATGCACTGCCATAGAGTAGATTTCATCGTCCGAAAATCCCGAATAACCGCTTTTCTGTACCTCGCTGAGGATATAGGTTACACACTCGTCTATGTTCTTGTTTTCCTTGCGGAAACTCTCCGCAAAGAGTTCATCGTATGATGCTCGGTTCTCCAAATAACATTGGATTACGCTCTTGAAATGCTCTGTACCTTTCATTGTCTTTTATGTTTTAATCAGTTGAATAATGTTCCGTCTGATAGGAACTCATAATTGTTAGCTTCGCAACTTTCGGCAAAGGCTTCCTCGCTGAATTGATATTCCATATCGTCCCTGCAAGCCTTGAAAAATCCGTTCAAACACTTGTCCATAAGTTCGTATAGGGTGGTATCATTGGGGGCTTTCAGAAAAACGTATATGGGTTTCAAGATTTCATAGTCTATGCAGTAGCCCGTCAGCACACAATCGTCCGAAACAAACACACGGCTCTTGCGTTTCTTCTTGTAGTTTCCACTCCAATAAGTCTTGGGTGGATACAAGTCGTTCCAATAGTTATTGACAAGGTATTTCAGAAGTCTTGTCCCTTTCATATTGTCTTCCTCCTCGCTGTAATGGGAAGTGAAACTATAGGTGTAGGTACAACTGTCGTATGACCATCTGTCCGCCTTGATATTGAAAATCCGTTCAAAGGCTTGCAATGTGGCTCGGTTCTCTCTGTCCCAAGTATAGTCGCAATGTTCCGCCCAATGGCTGTGTGCCTTTGCTTGTGCCTCCCTTGTCAGTTCGTGGAGGTTATATACCTCGTATGTTCTTGTTTCCGTTCTCATATCTGTTCAGTGTTATCGGGTTTATTGTTGATGATGTCTTCTCCATTGTTTGCAAAGACCTCGATAGTCGGCTGTCCTCCGTTTTCCTCTACGGATAGGCTTTCGGAGGTGTCATACAAGGTTTCTCCGTCTGTGATGATGATATTCTCATCGTCCTCAAAGCAAAGCACGTCCTCTCCCTGCCACGACTTGACAAGGGCAACGGCTTCTTCGTAACTCTCGGCTTTTACATCAAAGTGGGTGCGTTCCCAACAAGTAACCTTTCTGTCTTGATAAAAATTGAATTTTTCCATTATTCTTACTTTTAGATGGTTGCTAAAATGATTTCTTGGATATGAATGGGTTCGACCTCTGAAAAGAGATAGAGGATAAATTCCTTTCTGTCCTTCCGATTAAGTTCCTTGAATAATTCCCCAAAGGCGGAGATATTTCCGTTGAGGTAAACCGATACCATATACTCGAAGATGTTGTCCACCTCATAGTATCTGCATTGCTGTGCGATTGTCTTGCTTCTTCTTTTCATATATCTGCCTGTTTAAGAAATGAGTAACCAAAGTATTGCTCCGATGATGAGGGCATAAGTCAGAATGTACACTGCGATAGCCAAAGCAATGGTAAGGAGTAACCGAATGAGGAATTTTCCTGCACATATCCCTGCCAGCCAAAGCCAGATGCTTCCGCCACAAAGGAGAGAGCCTGCGAGTGCAAGTGCCACCCAAATTGATATTTTGTATCTCAGTTTCATCTTGTCTGATTTTTTTGATTTTAGGCGGATTCCAGAGGTGAGGGAGTTGAGTTTCAACTTTTTCTTTTTCCCAGCTTCTCGCATATCCGACATTTTTTTTATGCGTCTTTCCGTCGGGTCGGTCGTTTTCGTTTCAGTGGCGTAAAAAGGTAGGGCTTAGGACAAACAAGGTTTTACGGCGAGAATACTACCTGCAATGAAATGGAAGTGTGGAGATTGTCGTCTAAACGGCTTGCCGCCCCGACCTTTTTTGTCCGTAGAAGCCCGGAACTACCTTTGCCGCTGACAACGAACAACCGATCCCGACATGATACACAGGCATAAGTGGAGGATGTGCATGGAAAGAAGCAGGGCGAAAACAAAAAACGCAGTCTTCGGAGACTGCATTTCATCATAAGAATAAAATACACGGAAAACAAAAAGCCGCCCAAACGGACGGCTTTACGAAAATAACTCGGAGAAAATTCTTTTTTCTCACGATATACTCTTATCTTTGCAACAGGTTATTCGAGTTATGCAAAGCGTTGTATATCATTGTTGAAGATAGGTCGCTAAATCATTACCTACTGCATTTCATAACTCATTAGGCTATTGAATGCCAATCATTTGAACCTAAATGATAGATTTTTTCCAAAAATATGGATACGCCTGAAGTATCTATTCTTTCGGTCAAGTACAAAAAGGTCGAGCCATAAAAGTACCAGTGCCGGCAAAAGGAAGAAGTGATACACTTCGGTGTATGCGGTGTACACGGTGGTCTCCAGCTCGCTTTTCTCTAGTTTGTCCAGAGCCTGCTCGAGGACGCGTACCGTCCCGGAGACATCATTCGCAAGAATAAATGTTCCCCCACCGGCTGATGCTATCTCCTCTCCCATCTTGGTGTTGAGCCGCGTGACCACCATCTTGCCGTCACTGTCGTAGAGATAGGAGCCATCCTTTAGGGGAATAGGACCACCCTCCGGTGTGCCGACACCGATCACGCTGACCGATATGCCCTGCTCTGTGGCTTTGCGGATAGCGTCTTCAGCACTTGCTTCGTGGTCCTCGCCATCCGTGATGATGACGATGGCGCGCTTGACGGTTTCGTCGCCGGAAAAACTGCGTATAGCCAGCCGGACAGCTTGCCCAATCTCTGTTCCTTGTGTCTCAATAAGGTCCGGGGAGGCTCCTGCGAGAAACATCTTGGCGGAGACAAAGTCCGAGGTGATTGGCAGCTGTACGTAGGCGTCTCCCGCAAAGTAGATCAGCCCGATTTTGTTGTTGCTCAGCTTGTCCACTATCCTTGATACGATCGACTTTGCCCACTCCAGCCTTGAGGGCTTGACGTCATCGGAGAGCATAGAGTTGGATAGATCCAAGCAGACCATGAGCTCGACACCCTCCCTTGTGACGGTCTCACTCTTGGAGCCCATTTGTGGGCGAGCAAGTGCGAGCACAAGCAGAGACATAGACAAGCCCAGTATGATATCTCGGATCAGCTTCCTGCGGAGTGAAAGGTCCGGCATGAGTTGCTTGACGAGATCAGTGTCGCCGAATCTTTTGAGCCTTTTGCGTTGCTGATAGGTCCGGACAAATGAGATCAGGACCAGTGCGACAACCGGGATCAATAAGAAGAGAAGATGTGGGTATAAAAAACGCATAAGTCGTTACTTCTTCAAGTCAGATAAGGCATTTGCCCTTGTACGTGCTAGGGCAGGCTCCTTAGCCAGGTGTTGCGCAGTAGGAGGGCGGCAGCTGTCAGGCCCAGTGCAAGCCACAAAAAAATCGGGAAGTGCTCTGCTTTTTGGGTAAAGTTTTCTACCTTGAGTTTCACTTTCTCCATTTGGTCGATTTCCTTGTAGATGGCTTTCAGGCTGGCATTGTCTGTGGCTCTAAAGTACTGTCCTCCTGTGCGTGTGGCGATTTCTTGTAGCATTCCTTCGTCGATATCGACGGGGAGCATCATGTACTCAACCCCCATCAGGGTCTGTACCGGAGTGGGGGCTTCGCCTTTGCTCCCGACACCTATCGTATACACTCTGATCCCAAAGCTCTCCGCAATCTCCGCAGCTGTGATTGGGGCGATAGCACCGGCGTTGTTGGTTCCATCCGTTAGGAGGACCACTACTCGGCTGTCGCCCTTTACATCCTTGAGCCGACTGACTGCTGTGGCCAGTCCGCTACCTATTGCCGTCCCATCGTTGATCAGCCCCAGCTCCACTTTTTGGATCATGTTGAGTACCACCGCATGATCTGTGGTCAGTGGACACTGTGTATAGCTTTCGCCCGCAAATACCACGAGACCGATATTGTCGGATGGCCGTGAAGCGACAAACTCAGATGCCACAGCCTTGGCCGCCTCTATACGGTTGGGCTGAAGGTCTTGGGCCAGCATACTGCCGGATACATCCATGACGAGCATGATGTTGATCCCCTCGGTCTCTCGTGTAGAGTGGGAGGTGCTGCTCTGGGGGCGGGCCAACGCAATCGTGACGAGGATGTAGGCCAACAAAATCAGCCCAAATGGAAGCGGATACAGCCGACTGCGCCAGGAGCGACGAAGTCCCTCAAAGGCTCCAGTGGTGCTTAGGGTAAATGTAGCCGGTGTCTTTTGTCGCTTGATGTAGATGTAGAGGGCAAGTGGAACAACAAGCAGCAGTAAAAAGTAGTAGGGGTGTAAAAAGGTCATGGCTTCTCTTGCGCTTCCGCTTGATCTGACGGTTTTTGCTCTCTGATAAATGCGACGGAAGCATTCATCAAGCTAATATTGTCATCCGGCTGAGGTATGTACTTGGCAAACTTCACTGTGTCCGCTGTTGTGAGGATTCGGCGGAGGTCTTTTTGCAGCGATTGATTGTCTACCGTGTTGTGAAAGCTCTCCAGGATTTCGGTGGAGGTCTTCTCTGCGGTGTCAATGCCGTAGACGCGCCAAATGAATCGTCGGAGGATATCCGTCATACTCGTGTAGTACTGCTTCACTTGGTTTTGCTCCCATAGTCTGGCTTCACGCAGTTGCTCCATCCCTTGCAGTGCTTCTTCGTAGGGGTCGACCGGAGGTTCCCGCTTGTTGCTGTCGGCATCAGAGGGGGCCTTTCGTTTTTTCAGGTATTTCCATAGGAAGTAACCACCCATCGCGAGCAATACCAGCACAAGTGCTGTGATGAGGATCCACAGGTAGTCTTTCCACACAAAGTCCGGCTTCCACTGCTCTTTTAGGTCCGAAAAGCTGTCCGGCTTGCTCAGATCTACCGGTACGGTGTTCACGACTAGGATTGGGGCTTCTGTGGCACTGTATAGATTGCCGGCAACCATAGCCTGGATATTGCCTAGGACGTAGTTGGCCGAGTCAAAGGCTGTGAGTGTCACGGCATAAACATGCTCCATGATTTTGTCGGTCACCTCTGCCGAGTCTGTCAGAGCCACATCTATGATCTCTACGCCACTGACAAGTGTGTCCTTTGGCAAAATGAGCCGAGCCGCTTCTGCTTTGGGGTGAGCGATTCGGACCCGGAGTGTGGTTTGCTCGCCTATGAGGATCTTGGCCGGCTCGAGTGACGGGATCACCCGGACCTCCTGAGCCACGATAGGCAGAGCTATGAGTGTGCTGAGTAGTAGGGTCTGTACTGTTTTGATCATCGCTATTCTTCCTTTACCTCCTTCTCCGGCTAAAAAGTTGTTGCAGGACGGGCACATAGTCCTCGTCCGTAGCCACACTCGAAAAAGTGATATCGTACTTCGTAAATGTGTCCACCATGTAGCTGGTCAGTGTTTGCCAGTAGCCTCGGTAGGCATTTTGGATGCGCTTTGATGAGCTGTCGACCAGGTGTATATGTCCGGTCTCCGCATCGGTTACGCGCAGTAGGCCTACTTCCGGGAGTACTGTCTCGTGCGGGTCGTAGACACGCATGGCAAGGAGGTCATGCTTTCGGCTCACGACACTCATAGTCCGTCCGTAGTCGCTGTGGTCGATGAAGTCGGATAGCACAAAGAGTGTCGCCTGCTTCTTTTGGACGTTGTTGGCATAGACCAAGGCCTGCGAGAGGTCGGTACTCTCTCCACAGGGTTCCAGGGTGAGGATCTCGTTGAGGATATGCAGGACGTGCTTGCGACCTTTGCCGGGCGGGATGAACTTCTCGATCCTGTCCGAGTAAAAGATCACGCCCACCTTGTCGTTGTTGGTGATGGTGCTAAAGGCAAGTGTGCCGGCAATCTCGGCGACCAGCTGTCGTTTGGTCCGGCTCAGGGTGCCAAATAGCTCACTTTTCGACACATCCACTAGGAGGAGCATTGTCAGTTCACGCTCTTCTTCGTAGACCTTGATATAAGGTTTGGCGTAGCGTGCCGTGACGTTCCAGTCGATATCGCGTACGTCGTCGCCTACTTGGTACTCCCGCACTTCGGTGAACGACATGCCTCTACCCTTGAAGGCAGAGCGATACTCTCCAGAGAAGATGTTCTGGCTGAGTCGCTTTGCCTTGATCTCGATGCGCCGGATCTTTCGGAGTAGTTCGCTGGTATTCATGCTTTAGGCTTTAGGGAACGTCTACTCGGTTGAGTATCTCGTTGATGATTTCTTCGGGTACGAGGTTGTTGGCCTCTGCTTCGTAGCTGAGGGCTATTCTGTGGCGAAGTACGTCATGGCATACGGCGCGTACATCCTCGGGGATCACGTAGCCTCTGTGCTTGATGAAAGCATAGGCGCGTGCTGCCAGGGCCAGGTTGATCGAGGCACGTGGAGAGGCACCATTGGTGATCATGCCCTTGAGGTTGTCGAGACCCGCCTCTACGGGGAATCGTGTGGCAAATACGATGTCGATAATGTACTTCCGGATCTTTTCGTCGATATAGACTTGGTGGACGATCTCTCGAGCTCGGAGTATCTGTGCGGTCGTGACCACCTGTCGTGCTTGTGGCTTGTCGCTGTCCTGCATGATCTGTGAGGAGACGATGTTCATCTCTTCTTGCTTGGTGGGATAGCCGACGTTTACTTTCAGCATGAAACGGTCGCTCTGAGCCTCCGGCAGGGTGTACGTCCCCTCTTGGTCAATGGGGTTTTGGGTCGCCATGACGAGGAATGGTTCCGGCAGGGCAAAAGTCTGATCCGCAATCGTCACTTGGTGCTCTTGCATAGCCTCGAGCAGTGCACTCTGTACTTTGGCAGGGGCACGGTTGATCTCATCGGCTAGCACGAGGTTGGCAAAGATCGGGCCTTTCTTGATGCTAAATGATTCGCTCTTTTGGCTATAGATCTGGGTGCCAATGACGTCTGCCGGGAGCAGGTCGGGGGTAAACTGTATCCGGCTAAAGTCTGCATCCATCAGGTCTGCCAGTGTCTTGATCGCCAGTGTCTTGGCCAGACCCGGGACTCCCTCAAGCAGGATGTGACCATTGGCGAGAAGTCCGATGAGCAGGCTCTCACGCAGGTGTTTTTGTCCAACGATTACTTGCCCCATGCCGTTGTTTAGGAGGTCAAGGAAACCACTCTCTCGCTCAATGACCTCAGTCAAGGCTCGTACGTCTACAGGATTATTTGTCTCCATATTGTTGTGCTATTCGTTTATTTCCGTTCAAATTTCTTGCAAATATACCTATTTTGGTACTCCTTGTCTCTTTTCTTGTGAAAAGAAACATTAAGGAATCTACCGATAAGTAAATGGAGGAGTCGGAGAGGGTAGACGGACCGAAAACTGCGGTTCTCTTTTTTTACCCAAAGTGTGTGTCTGCCTCCCTTTTGGATGACCCATTTTTTCCCCTTCTATCCGTCTAAGCGATCCCTTCTATCCGTCTAAGCGATCGCTTCTATCCGTGAAAAGTTTTGTCTCTATCCGTGAAACTCATGGTCCTCTGCAAGTATTTGATTGTCTGTGGCTTGCAAGGTGTCCAAAATTGGTGCAAAAAAGAGGTCGCGGCAGTGGACTTTTTGGATGATTCTTACACCGGGAAGGGGCTGTCCGATGAGCCCTTTTTCAGGGGGGGGCCAATGTGTTTGCCTCAAAGCGGAGAGCGGAGGTGGTGTGGTATTAAAGTGGTACCTTTGCCCCTGTTTTTGGCACTATGTTTTGGAGCATGAATCATTGGTCGGATGGGTGTGGGCTTTTGCGGAGCTTTTCGGTTTGTTTGGTAGCGGTCGGGCTGGCTTACCTGATCTCTTTTGTCCTGAATAGGGTAAATGGAGATGTGAAGGTATTTGACCCGGTGAGCGATTTGTTTCCCGGATCGGAGGAGGTCGTGGCTGAGCCTGCCCCTTCTCTCAATGTGGATTTGAGCCCGATCGAGCCGGAGGGGACGTCTATTGCCACGGACTCTATACTTTCATCGTCTGCTGAGGTGGATCCGATTGTGGCTGAGGTGGATTCGACTGATAGCTCATCTATGCTGATGGACTATACACCCGATCATGATGGGGTGTCTCGGGTGCGTGCGTGGTTGCAGGAGGCTCGGGAGATGCCTCTGCATGTCGCTTTCTTTTCGGACTCGTTTACGGAGGGTGACCTACTGGTGGCTGATTTTCGTCGGATGCTTCAGCAGACTTTTGGCGGTAAGGGTGTCGGCTATCTTCCGGTCACCTCTGCCACGGCGCGTTTTAGGACCTCGGTGCGGCATCGTTTTGGCGGTGCTTGGGCGCCACACACTCTGCTACAGGCTGGCTCCTATACGGCCTCGGGGCAGTGTGATCATCTCTCGGGTGAGGGGCAAGTGACGATTGGGATCTCCTCTCCCACCTCTTCATCCAAGGAGGTGGATCGAGTAGCGCTCCTCTACCGCTGTGGGGGGAGTGCGATATTGACGACTACGGTCAATGACACAGTTGTCTCTCGGTATGACCTGAGTGCCACGGAGGATGGTAGGCTGTCTCTGTGGGAGGAGCGTGGGGGCGGTGTGCGTTCGATCCGGATGGAGGTGCAGAGTGATGACCTGGATGTCCATGGGATTTTCCTAGACGGGGCCACGGGTGTCTCGGTGGACAATATGAGTAGACGGGGTGCATCGGGAGGTGAACTGACTCGGATCAGTGGGCCACTCTGCAGTGAGATGAGAGGGGTGCGCAACTACCGACTGATCATCCTCTCTTTTGGACTCAATGCCCTTTCGCTGGAGGATGAAGCGGATGACTATTTTTGGTACTATCACAAGATGAAGAAGAGTTTGGCTCATATTCGAGAACTCTTTCCGGATGCTGTGGTGCTATTGATGTCGGTGTCGGATCGAGCCACTATTGTGGATGGCAAGGTGGTGACCCTGCGTGGGGTCCGCCAAGTGCGTGCAATCCAGAAAAGGTTGGCTCGGGAGAATGGTTGTCTCTTTTGGGATACTTTTGCCGCCATGCAGGAGCTGGGGGGTGTACAGTCGTTGGTCGAAAAGGGCCGCATGGCCAAGGACTATACCCACCTCAGTGTCTCCGGAGGTAGGGAGTTGGCCAAGCGTTTGTACCATTCGTTGGTGGAGGAGTAGGTGATGAGACAGACGGTGTGGCCCTCGGTGGGTGTCGTATTGTGGCTCCTTGCTATTTGTCCGGCGGTTGTGGCACAACGCCTCGCCCCGCTTGACCTTTTGGAGGTGGATCGATGTGTGCTGAAAGCTCCGGAGGGGTATCTAGATGAGTTTTGGGAGCTATGTGTTTCCCCGACCAATCGTGAGACTATACCGGTGGTTCATCTCGGGGACTCGCATGTGCAGGGTGGGTACTTTAGCGCACCTATCCGTCAGTTTTTTGATGACTACTTTTGCTTGGCCGGCTTGGGGTGGGTGGCTCCGTACAGTCTTTTGCGCAGCAATCAGCCGCATCCCGGACGAGTGTCGGGGCATAAGGGTCGATGGTCGGGACACTTCGTCACTTCGCGGAGGTATGGGGACTCACCCAGTCCTACGGGTATCACACTTACCGCTCAGGTGCGTGATGAGGTGGAGATAAAGGTGCCTGACGGTTTCCCGATCAGGCGGGTGGTCCTCTTGCGTGATGTCTCCACGCCACCACTGTATATCAAGGGGGCAGCGCAACCGGCAGTGGGGGTGTCGGGTGTGGAGGAGCCCGGTGTAGATACACTGTGGGTGAATGAGCCAACCACGGTCTTGACATTGGTTGCACCAAAAGGCGCACGGTGGTATGGTGCCAGTCTGGAGAGTGGTTGTCCGGGTCCACTTTTGCACACGATTGGCTACAATGGGGCTTTTTTCCCTTCGCTGAATCACCGTGCTTTTTTGGATCATTTGCATCTGTTGCGCCCTCGCTTGCTCATAGTGTCACTTGGAACTAACGATCTACTTGCGCCCAAGTTTTCGTCCGCCCTTTTTGCCGGCGAAGTGAGGAGTCTTGTACGGGCCTTGCAGGTCGCTATGCCCTCTACTGCTATCCTTCTTACCTCGCCTGTTGCGACCTTTAGGGTCAAGCGTGTGCGCCGTGGCCACTATTGTTGGATCGCAAGTGGCAATGCGGATGAGGTGTCCAAGGTGCTGGAGCGGGAGGCTTCTGAGCTGGGCTGTGGCTATATAGACCTGTATGGGGCTTTTGGCGGTGTGTCCGGTGCGGATGCGCTACCGGAGGCCGGGATGATCTCTAGAGATGGCGTGCATCTCACAAGGGAGGGGTATGATGAATTGGGAATGGCTGTCGCGTATGCGCTTCTGAGAGATTTTAGGAGCTATGTGTTGCGTCGGCGTCCTCTCTTTTATCAGCGACAAGTGCTTGATATCAGCAGGGTGAAGTAAGGTCGTTTTTTTGTTGTCTCTCCATGTCGTAATCCATATGCCACAGCACTATATACTCGATCTGCTCAAATACAATCCGAAGGAGCCGATGCTCTTCAACAGTGGTCTGTTTTTGGCCCTCTTTCTCTGCTTTATCCCGCTGTACTATGCTCTGAGGCATCGGCAGATGGTGAGGATCCTCTATGTGGTCCTCTTTTCGCTTTACTTTTACTACAAGAGTAGTGGAGCGTATGCCACTATTATTTTATTGACGGCCACGGTTGATTATTTTGTCGGTCACCGTATTTCGTTGTCTTCCGATGGTGGAAAAAGATGGCTGGCGGTTTCGATCGTCTTCAATCTCGGGATGCTTGCTTACTTCAAGTACACCGGCTTTCTCTACAATACCTTTGGCCCACTTTTTTATGGCATCGGGGAGTGGTTGGGCTGGGTGAGTAGTCCATTTGAGGCACATAGGTTTGATATTTTTTTGCCGGTCGGTATCTCTTTCTTTACTTTTCAGTCCATGAGCTATGTCATTGACATATACCGAGGGGAGATAAAGCCACTGAGACGATGGGTGGACTATCTGTTTTATGTCTCATTTTTCCCTCAGCTGGTGGCCGGACCTATAGTTAGAGCCAAGGACTTTATCCCTCAGATTTACCGCACTCCGGTGGTGACACGTGAGGAGTTTGGGGAGGGACTGTATCTTATCCTTTTTGGCCTGCTCAAAAAGGGGGTGATCTCGGATTATATCAGCCTTAATTTTGTAGACCGCGTATTTGATGCCCCTGCGCTCTATACGGGATTTGAGAATCTGATGGCGATCTATGGTTATTCGCTCCAGATCTATTGTGACTTTTCGGGCTACTCCGATATGGCTATAGGGCTGGCCTTGTGGCTGGGTTTTCGGTTCAATACCAACTTTGATTTTCCGTATCAATCCGCCACGATCACTGAGTTTTGGCGCAGGTGGCACATCTCGCTTTCGTCTTGGCTTCGCGACTACCTCTATATCTCGCTGGGCGGTAACCGCAAGGGTAGGGTGCGCACCTATGTCAATCTTTTGATCACGATGCTACTAGGCGGTCTGTGGCACGGAGCCAGTCTTCGGTTTGTCATCTGGGGTGGCCTCCATGGTCTGGCGCTGGCTTTGCATAAGTGGTTGATGTCGTTTGTCGCTTTCTTTCGGCCTACGGGTGAGGGTATGCACCCCGTTGTGCGGTTTTTCTCGGTCCTGCTGACTTTTCATTTTGTCGCATTTGCCTGGATCTTTTTTCGGATGGAAAATCTCTCTGATGTTTGGGTGATGCTGGATATGATTGCGCACGAATTTCATCCGGAGGTGGCGAGTCAGTTTGTCAAGGGGTACCAAGTGGTCTCAATCCTAATGTTCACGGGCTTTTTGGCTCATTTTACGCCATCGGCACTCCGTCGGGGCCTTCAGGACTTTGTCACGCACCTCCCGCTTGTCGGCCAAGCGTTGGTATTGGCCATCGTCTTTGTGGTGCTTGTGCAGTTTCGCTCAATAGGGGTCCAGCCATTCATTTACTTTCAGTTTTAGTGATCGCAACCTTAGTGTTTTCTACAGAATGAAATACCAATGCTTCTTTTTCCTCCTCTTGGGAGGTTTGTTCTCGCTTTGTGTGCCTGCTTTTGCCCAAGCCGACAGTCTGCTCATGGCCCGCTACCAACGCTGTGTCGAGGATTACTTTGATGCCTATGAGCGTGGGCAGGTCGATAGCGCGGAGTTGGCTTTGCGATCAGCCCTGTCGATTTTGCCAACGTATGGCGGAAATTTTTTGTTGGAGGCCAACCTTGCAGAGCTTGTTGTGGCACGAGGTGACACGGTCGAAGCGTTGGGTTTGTTGACATCTGCCCTCAATCGTCAGCCGCATCTTGATACCATTCGGAGTCGTCGCGCGGAGCTTTTGACGCAGTCTCGGCGGTTGGAGGACGCACTCGCAGACCTAGATGAGCTCCTGAAGCAATATCCCAAGAGCGAAATCTATCGCTATCGGCGAGCCTTGCTCCTGCGTGACCTAGGCCTGCCGGAAGGTGCTGTGGCTGACCTCCAAAAAATAGTGGAACACAATCCCAAAGCCTACATTCCGCAGGTTACGCTGGCTGAGGTACTATTTGACCAAGGAGAAAATCTCCGGGCCGAACAGATCTTGACCCGCCTCATCGACGAATACCCCCAACAGCATATGGCCGCACGTGTCCTGACAAAATGCTACCTAAAGAGTGACCAAAAAGCTCAGGCACTTGCCACTATCCGAAAGGCCATCAACTCCGGTACTCGTGTAACCGCTGAGGAGTACCTCGTCCGGGGTATGGTGTGGCTGGCTTACGGCGAGCAAAAGGAGGCCGAAAAAGACTTTGGTAAGGCCAAAGAACTCGGTGCAAACGATCGAAGTGTCCACGATGCCAATGCTTGGGTCCATGACATGAGGCAGGGCAATCGACCGTAGCTCGCCGGGGAGTAAAAATAGGTGCCTCCGGGCAAACAAAAGCAGCTCTCGGACTGTTTTAGTCCAAAGTCCGACTTGATCGGACACTATAATCACCATCAAAAAAAAGATAACTATGGCAACAACTCAACTAAAAGGACAGACCCTCCATACCTCCGGCTCGCTCCCAAAGGCAGGCATGCCGGCTCCGGACTTTACCGCAACCAAAAGTGACCTCTCCGACGTCAAGCTATCCGACTACCTGGGGCAGAAAGTCATCCTCAATGTATTTCCAAGTATCGACACGGGTGTTTGCGCACAGAGTGTCCGGACCTTCAACAAAGCGGCTGCCTCGCTCCAAAATACCCAAGTCTTATGTATCAGCAAGGACCTGCCATTTGCCCAAGCACGCTTTTGTGGTGCAGAAGGGATCGCCAATGTCACCACCCTTTCCGTATTTCGTGATGACACCTTTGCCAAGGCCTATGGTGTTGAGCTGGCGGAGAGTGTCATGCGTGGCCTCCTCGCACGATGCGTGTTTGTGGTAGACGAAAAGGGACAAATCGTATACGAAGAACTGGTGCCGGAGATTACCTCCGAGCCCAACTATCAGGCCGCACTGGACGCACTCAAGTAGTTCGTCCTGCCGGATAGTACCCACAAAGCTCGCCTCCCTCTAGGGGGCGAGCTTTTCTGTATACGCCATCCAATCAATGAGTTTGTCAATTTGCTCTGAAAGCTATTATTAAGTGCAGGAACGATAAAGAAAACTTGATGTTGCGGATTGGTCTTTCTGATTAATGCCAGCCAACCGCTGCATAATACTCACTTTTAGGTATTGCGAGACTTGGCCACACCTCGTACCTTTGCAACAAATAAATTCAAGTGTACGATAAAACGAAAGTACCATATGACATACCTGGATAGACATCCATCGACCATAGAAGCGCACTGTTCAAGAAAAGAACAGTGCGCTTTTTTTATGAACAAAATAGAACGATGTTCATTATTGACGCCTTACCCCAATCATGCAAACTCTGAAAGATGACATTCGGCAACGTATCATTGATACCGCCCGTGAAGAATTTATCGCACATGGCGTACGTTGCACATCCATTCGCACGGTGGCTCGCAAGTCGGGTATTGCTGTAGGAAACCTATACAATTACTTCAGTAGCAAGGACGAACTGTTTTGTGAGGTGCTACGGCCTCTCACCAAGGCATTGGACAAACACATCCTGTCGCACAATGACGAAAAGTTCCTGTCGATAGACGTATTCAGCATGCGGCAATACCAAATAGACTACATCTTTGACCTGCTCGGCATCATCAAGGACTTCCGTCCGGAGCTTCGACTGCTCCTATTCAACTCTGAGGGAACGTCGCTACAAGGATACAAAGACAAGATGGTGGACAGACAGATGAAAGTGGGCATGGAATACATACGACTGATGAAAGAACGCTATCCACATCTCAACGCCAACATTTCGCCATTCTTAGTTCATATCACCTGCTCTACTTGGATAACTGTTTTCTGCGAGATTGTAGAGCATGAAGATTATACCGACGAGGATATCAAGGTCGCCTTGGAGCAGTACATGGACTTTAGTATGGCAGGATGGAAAGCATTGCTCAAACCATAAAGATTAATTTCTAAAAGACGATAATATATGATCAAGACTCTCAAACGTTTAGGAACTTACATGGGAGGGCGCAAATACTTGCTGCCATGCTCCGTAGCACTGTCGGCAGTCAACGGACTGCTGTCGCTTGTGCCATTCGTACTTTTGTGGCTCGTGGTACGCACACTACTAACAGCCAAAGGCAACCTCTCAGACACACCCCTTATAGACTATGCCCTATGGGCTTTTATCATATCGGTGGCGAACGTGTTGCTCTACTTTTTGGCACTGATGCTCTCTCATCTTGCGGCATTCCGTATCGAAACCAACATGAGACGAAAAGCGATGCAACGACTGATGCGTGCGCCATTGGGCTATTTCGATAGCCAAAACACGGGGCGTATGCGCAAAATCATTGATGAGGATTCGGGACAGACACATACTTTCGTGGCACACTTGTTACCCGATGTGGCGAGTTGTGTTGTTGCTCCGATAGGTGTTATAGCACTGCTGCTCTTAGTGGATTGGCAGTTGGGAGTGGCTGCAATGATACCTCTCGTTTGCGCCATAGGTATTATGGGATATATGATGAACCCAAAGAACAACCAATTTCAAAGACTCTACCTTGATGCGCAGGAGAAGATGGGGGCAGAGGCCGTGGAATATGTCAGAGGTATTCCCGTGGTCAAGGTGTTTCAGCAGACTGTCTTCTCGTTCAAACGTTTCTACGATAGCATTATCAACTACCGCGACCTTGTCATCAAGTGTACGCTTGTGTGGCGCACGCCAATGTCACTGTACACACTTGCCATCAATGCCTTTGCTTTCGTCCTCGTTCCTACTGCTATTATCCTGATAGGACACGGGGAAGATACCACTACAATTATTGCCAACGTGATACTTTATGTGGTGATTGCACCGCTTATTGCTGCCAACGTGATGAAAGCCATGTATCTCAGCCAGGACCTTTTCTTGGCAAACGAGGCTGTAGAACGACTGGAGCAGCTCACTCATATCACACCGCTCTCACAGCATGACGAGCCAAAACGGGTAGAAGCGTACGACATTCGCTTTGACGACGTGTCGTTCCGATACGAGGGAGCTGAGAAAGATGCAGTGAGTCATATCAACCTGACCATTCCCGAAGGCAAGACGATTGCGCTTGTAGGAGCGTCGGGCAGCGGAAAGACCACCATAGCAAGGTTGATACCCCGCTTTTGGGATGTATGCCATGGCAGCGTCACCATAGGAGGTGTAGACGTGAGAGATATGCGCCAGGACGAGCTGATGCGCAATGTGTCGTTCGTCTTTCAGAACACCCGTCTGTTCAAGACTTCGCTCATCGAAAACCTACGTTACGGCAATCCTGATGCAACGACCGAACAGATCAACCGTGCCATCGACCTCTCACAAAGCCGAGAGATCATTGACCGTTTGCCACAGGGGTTGGATACCATTATCGGTGCCGAGGGTACTTACCTTTCGGGTGGTGAGCAGCAGCGTATTGTTCTTGCCCGTGCCATTCTGAAAGATGCTCCTATCGTAGTGCTCGACGAGGCGACCGCCTTTGCCGACCCCGAAAACGAACAACTTATCCGTAAGGCACTGGCACATCTCACCCAAGGAAAAACCGTGCTGATGATAGCCCATAGACTTACCACGGTTCAGGATGCCGACAGTATTGCAGTCGTGGACAACGGCGAGATTGTTGAGCAGGGAACGCACGAGGAACTATTGAGTAAGGGAAAGCAATACCACCGTATGTGGAATGAATATCAACAGTCCGTTTCGTGGAAACTATAATCGATCAAATGTCACAAAACCATGATTAAATACTTTCAAAATCGTTTCGCTCTTACTGAAAAAGGGGCAAAAGACCTGCGCCAAGGCATCGTCTCCTCAACACTGCTCAACCTTGTGCTGATGCTGCCACCCACTTATTTGTTTTTCTTCCTGATGGAGTATCTCGATAATATGCAAATTAATACCCCTCATACGTTGTGGTTTTATCTCCTCATGGCAGCAGGGTTAATGATCGTGATGCTCCTCGTGATCCGTTGGCAGTACGACAGCACCTATACCACCGTATATAATGAGAGCGCGGAACGCCGCATCTCTTTAGCCGAGAAACTGCGCCGTTTGCCTCTCGCCTTCTTTGGTGATCGCAATCTCTCAGACCTCACTGCCACCATGATGGAAGACTGTACGCTATTGGAAACAACGTTCTCGCACGCCATTCCCCAACTATTTGCTTCCGGGGTAAGCATTGCCATTATCGCAGCGGGAATGTTCTGCTACGACTGGCGATTAGCCATCGCTGTGTTTTGGGTAGTGCCTTTTGCCTTGGTAGTGCTATTAGTTTCACGAAATCGAACGGACAAGGATTTTACACGTATCTATCACATCAAGCGTGGCGTGAGCGAACAGATACAGGAAGGACTGGAGTGTGTGCAGGAAATCAAATCGTACAATGGCGAGGACGAATATAACCAGCGGTTCGACCGGCGATTAAAAATATTGGAAAAAGGACTTGTTGCCGGTGAATTCTTGACAGGTGTGTTTATCAACATCTCCGCTGTATTGCTTAAACTGGGCATGCCTACCGTCATCGTTGTAGGCGCATGGATGCTTCAGCGTGGCGACGTATCGGTGTTCGTCTATTTGGCGTTCCTACTTGTTTCGGCAATGGTTTATAATCCTATCCTTGAAGTATGCAATAACCTTGCTATTCTTACTTTTCTTGATGTGCGCATTAAGCGAATGAAAGAGATGGAGGCAATGCCCATACAGACGGGCGACACGGAGGTGAAAGTTTCAAACTATGACATTGAGTTCCACAACGTCGACTTTTCCTACGAAACAGACAAGCAGGTACTACACAATGTTTCATTCACTGCCCGACAAGGTGAGATAACAGCACTTGTTGGTCCCTCAGGTGGTGGCAAGAGTACCGCTGCCAAGCTTGCTGCACGCTTTTGGGACATCAATAGTGGTAAGATAACACTGGGCGGACACGACATCTCTGGCATAGAGCCAGAGACGTTGCTCAAAAATTATGCCGTAGTGTTTCAAGACGTGATGCTCTTCAACGCCTCCGTTGCCGACAATATACGCATAGGAAAGCGCGATGCCACCGATCAGGAAGTAAGGCATGTGGCACGATTGGCACAGTGCGATGACTTCATCAGTCGTATGCCACAAGGCTACGACACGGTGATAGGTGAAAATGGGGAAACCATTTCGGGCGGTGAGCGACAGCGTATCTCCATAGCCCGTGCGCTCTTAAAAGATGCTCCAGTCATACTCTTGGACGAAGCAACCGCCAGCCTTGATGCCGAGAACGAGACGAAAGTTCAGGCTGGAATTTCCGAGCTGGTGCGCGACAAAACCGTCATCATCATCGCACACCGCATGCGCACCGTATTGGGAGCCGACCACATCGTAGTACTCTCGGGTGGCACAGTGGTAGAGCAGGGTACACCCAACGAGCTGATGGCACACAATGGGACTTTTGCACAAATGGTAAGACTGCAACAAGATACTACTTCGACAAATAGCTCATCAAAATAGACGGTTATTCTCCCATTGGAAGAGGGTGCCATCACCGATTAGGGCCCTGAAATCCGTCCTGGTGGAGCAAAAGTTTTGGCCAAGTAGACAAAAAAGGGTACCTTTGCAAAGATTACTCTTAGGCAGGGTCAGGAAAGCGGAAGTGAGAGAACGACCCCCCTGCCAGGTATAAAACGATTTTTTTTTCAAGAAATTATGTACGGAATCGTAGAGATTCAGGGACAGCAGTTCAAGGTCGAGAAAGGCCAAAAGTTATTTGTGCACCATCTCAAAAGTGTGAACGAAGGTGACACGGTCGAGTTTGATAAGGTCATGCTCGTTGACAACAATGGTGCTGTCACCGTAGGTGCGCCTCTCGTCGAGGGTGCCAAGGTGGTGTGCGAAGTGCTACAGCCACTCGTAAAGGGCAAGAAAGTCCTAGTCTTTCACAAGAAACGTCGCAAGGGCTATCAAAAGCTCAATGGACATCGCCAGCAATTTACGCAGATCTCTGTCAAGGAAATTGTTGCGTGAGAGGGGAATTATTTATCTGAATACTAAAAAGTAAAATAAAGACATGGCACATAAAAAAGGTGTTGGTAGCTCCAAGAACGGTCGCGAATCAGAAAGCAAACGACTGGGCGTGAAAAAGTTTGGTGGTGAAGTGGTCAAGGCCGGTAACATCCTTGTCCGTCAGCGTGGAACCAAGCACCATCCCGGTGATAATGTCGGAATGGGTAAGGACCATACACTCTATGCCCTGAAGGATGGCGTTGTGGTCTTCCGGACAGCTAAAGGCGATCGATCGTACGTGTCTATCGCAGAGGAGCAACTGGCTAACTAAATAACACACGACCGAGGCCTGTGCAATCTCACCGACAGCAGTGTGGTGACAGAGTACAGATGCCGATAGACTAATAGCCCACGAGTGACATGCTAGCCGGCATCCCACTCGTGGGCTCTCTTTTTGGAATAGACGACTGTGAACCTTCCCGGGTCCGAGATGCTAGGCCCCACTATGCGTGAGACAACGGCAGCCGACCAATGTACTTATGAAGTTATTATCTCGCAAGCCACTTTTTGTCCTGTTTTTTTTCTGCGTCAGCATGAGCTCATGCAGTGTCACTAGGACCCCAGTACACCGCATTTACTTCCCGGAAACAGTAGACGAGGGACGGAGTGTGGCACTCGACCGGTTGGCTGATGATCTGACCCAAAAGCTACTGATCCCACTGGACGCAACTCAAGACAATCTGGGCCTATATGCCTTTGTGGCTGATTGGATAGGGACACCCTATAGGTTCGGTGGCTCTACGGATCGAGGTACGGACTGCTCCGGATTCGTACATTCGCTCATGGGGGAGGTCTACAAGTTGAGCGTGCCCCGCTCCTCGTCCGCCAGTCTGATGGCCACCACCAAGCGTGTGGACAAAAAGAATCTAAAGGAGGGCGATCTGGTGTTTTTCAACATCAATAACCGCCGTGGCGGAAGGGCTTCGCATGTGGGAATCTATCTGAAGGGGGATAAATTCGTACACGCAACAACGCAGAATGGTGTCATCATATCTAGCCTAAACGAACCCTACTATAGGCGGACCTATATAGGTGCCGGACGTTTGCAATGAAAAAAGTCTTGGCTTGTCCCACAACCAAACCTGAGGTTGTGCTCTTTGACATGGATGGGGTTCTTTTTGACTCCATGCCGATACACGCTTGGGCGTGGATGGAGACGGCATCAAAGTTTGGGCTCGAGACAACAGAGCGGGAGATTTACCTCTCCGAAGGAATGACGGGTCAACAAACGATCCAAGAAGTCTACAGACGCCAGCACCACAAAGACCCGGATCCATCGCTGGTCGACGAAATCTATCGCTACAAGTCGCAGCTCTTTTTGTCCCACAACGAAGAGATACCACTCATAGATGGGACTTTGGAGCTCATGCAGTGCCTATGCAGTGCGGGGGTGAGGATGGGAGTGGTCACGGGTAGTACGATCCGCAATGCCAGCCATAGAATCCAAAAAGCATACCGGAGCTATATTCAAGACGGATACCTGATAACTGCGGATATCGTAACCCGGGGGAAGCCGCACCCCGAGCCCTACTTACGTGGGTTGGAGCTCTTTGGCATCGGACCGGACCAAGCGATGGTCATCGAAAATGCCCCCATGGGGGTACAATCGGCCCATGCGGCGGGTATCTTTACGATAGCAGTCACAACCGGTCCCGTGCCGGAGTACTCGTTGCGCGACGCCGGTGCCAACCTGGTGTTGCCGAATATGGATGCCGTGAGGGCATGGTGGTCATCTCTGTATAAATAACAAACATAGCCTATGGAAACCCCATCTGTCAGCACGAGAGAGCGAAAGCTGATAGCCTCACTGTGTATGAAAAAGTACAGAGATCGAGAAGGACTTTTTGTGGCCGAGGGAGAAAAGGTGATCGCACAACTGTGTGCCCACTATGAACCACGGCTGATCGTGGGTGAAAAACTCTGGACAAAGACCCCGATCCGGCCCGACCTCATGCGGATAGCGACTGCCAGTCAGCTCCGAGCAATGAGCAACCTTCAGTCTCCGACTGACTTTGTCGCACTTTTCCAATTGCCTCCATCCCCAGAGACCCTGCCAAAGTCAGAGGCGGTCGTCGTGGCACTAGATAGTGTGCAAAATCCGGGTAACCTTGGGACCATTATTCGCCTGTGTGATTGGTTGGGCATTGAGCAACTAGTCTTGGGCAAGGGGACGGTGGACCCCTTTTCGCCAAAAGTCGTTCAGGCCACAGCCGGAGCTCTTGGAGCCGTGCGACTGTATACCGACGTTGACTTGACAGAGTACTTGTCCGGGTTGGATGAGGAGGTGCGTGTGTTTGCAACAGCCTTGGAGGGAAACAACATCTCCCAAGTGGTAGTCCCCGAGCGGTGTGTGGTCCTTTTTGGCAACGAAGGTCATGGGCTCTCTGCCTCCCTCTTGTCTGCGTGTGATGAGCTGATCAATATACCGGCGGCTCCAAGTACGGTGAGCGAATCCCTGAATGTCTCGATCAGTGCGGCGATCATCCTCTCAAAGATAGCGAAGGTGCTTTAGAGTACAAGAAAAGCCGGAAACAAAAGAAAGGGGGTGTGCCAAAACAGTTGCTTTGACACACCCCCTTTGGTGTTTTGTGCCCATCTTTTGGAAAAGAAAAATGCAAGGTCGTAGCAAAAGGAACGCTTGTACTAGGAAAAAGATAAAATCACAGTGTGATTTCTAGAAATCACACTGTGATTTATTCAAATCACATAGTGGTTTGTTGTTTTCCCAGTAAGTGTGTCGGATATTGTCGCTCCTTTTCTAGATTATGGTGAAGATGATAAGTTCCAAGAACACACGGAGTGCACTTTCTTGCGATTCCTCATCCTCTATCGTTTTGCTCCTGCCACAGCTTACGGAATCTAGGGTCAAAGTCAGGTGATATTGTTAAGGAAAAAAATAGGTAACTTTGCCAAGAATATGCAAAAACAAACAATATAGTTCTAACCGATATTTTATGGCTAACGTGATCAAAATCAAGAAAGGCCTGGATATCAACCTCGTTGGTAGAGCCCCCAAAGTGGATGTGTCCACTACAATGGGTTCTTCTTTTGGTGTTGTGCCAGATGACTTTCATGGCATCGTTCCACGACTTTCAGTAAAGGTGGGGGACCGTGTCCTCGCCGGAAGTCCGGTCATTTACCACAAAGCTATTCCCGAGCTAGTACTTACTTCTCCCGTAAGTGGTGAGGTCGTGGAAGTGGTACGTGGTGCAAAACGCAAGATCATTGCAGTAGAGATCAAGGCGGATCAGGCAATCGAGTACCGTGACTTTGACGTGACCGGAGTGACCAATCGCACCAGAGAAGAGCTCTTGTCGTTGTTGCTGGAGAGTGGGCTTTTTGCGCTAATCAAGCAACGCCCGTACGACATTGTTGCCGACCCAACCGTCATGCCCAGGGATATCTTTGTCACCGCCAACTATACCGCTCCGCTGATGCCGGATGCGCTGGAGTTGATCGCGGAGGACAAGAAATACCTACAGCTGGCTGCCGATGTGCTGAGAAAGCTCACCAGTGGTGGCGTTTCCCTCGGGATAAAGAAAGGGGCTGATCTATCGCTCAACGGAGTCAACACCTATGAGGTTGAAGGTCCGCACCCTGCCGGAAACGTGGGTGTCCTGATCAACCACACTCGACCGATCAACAAGGGTGAGACTGTATGGACCCTGTCTGTGTCGGAGATGGCACTGATTGGTCGATTCTTGGCGACAGGAAAGGTAGACTACCGTCGCCGGATCGTCTTGGCCGGCTCACGCCTCAGCACCCCGGGGTACACAAATGTAATAAGTGGAGCACGGATAGCCGACATTATCAAGGACAAGCTGGACAGCAATCCGTCCAACAAACGAATCATAGACGGAGACGTCCTGACCGGCACTCAGGTGACACCGGATCACGAGTACCTCAGTCCGTTTAGCAATATCATTACCGTCATTCCCGAGGGAGACGATGTCGATGAGTTGTTTGGTTGGGCAGTGCCGGGATTCAATAAGTTTAGTGCCAGTCGTACCTACCCCTCATTTTTGTGCAAGAAGCGCGAATACAATATCGATGCCCGCATCCGTGGAGGCGAGCGTGCCATCATCGTCAGTGGTGAGTACGAGAAAGTCTTCCCGATGGATATTTATCCAGAGCAGCTCATCAAGTCCATCATCGCATTTGACATTGACCGGATGGAGGAGCTTGGTATCTACGAAGTAGCTCCGGAGGACTTTGCCCTGTGCGAGTTTGTCTGCACCTCCAAGCTAGAGCTACAGTACATAGTACGTCGTGGTCTCGATCTTCTGTACAAGGAGATGAACTAAAAGAGACTGTACTTCGACGATCTATACAGGATTATTCAATACTCAAAAGATACTACTACATTGAACGCTCTAAAGAAATACATAGACAAGATACAGCCGGCCTTTGAGAAAGGTGGCAAGCTTGCTTCTTTTCACTCGGTATTTGATGGGTTCAAGACTTTTCTTTTTGTCCCCAATACCACCGGCAAGCGTGGAGTGCATATTCACGACTCCAACGACTCCAAGCGCACCATGATCATTGTAGTGCTGGCCTTGATACCTGCACTACTCTTTGGAATGTACAACATCGGCTACCAGCACTATCTGGTGACAGGAGTGAGTGCCGGATTTTGGACCATGTTTTGGTACGGCTTTCTCGCTGTCCTGCCCAAGCTCATCGTCTCGTACGTGGTCGGACTGGGGATAGAGTTTGCCGTGGCGCAGTGGAAGCACCAGGAGATTGCAGAGGGCTTTTTGGTATCCGGCTTCCTCATCCCGCTCATCGTGCCGGTGGATACACCACTGTGGATGATCGCCATTGCAACCGCCTTTGCAGTCATCTTTGCAAAAGAGGTCTTTGGTGGTACGGGGTACAACATTGTCAATGTGGCCCTAGTCACTCGCGCCTTCCTATTCTTTGCCTATCCAGCACACATGTCGGGTGACTCCGTCTTTATCCGCACCGCTGACACCTTTGGTATCGGTGGGGGCAAGACGGTGGATGCCTTTACCGGTGCCACACCACTGGGACAAGTGGGTATGTGGGAAAGTGCACACGGCACAATCACCAATGCGGTCGGCACTCCGATCAGCTCCTTGGACTACTTTATCGGCCTGATCCCCGGCTCCATAGGTGAGACCTCCACTCTAGCCATCCTGATCGGAGCATTGCTTCTCCTCATTACAGGCGTGGCCAGTTGGAAAATCATGCTCTCCACATTTGTTGGAGGTGGGCTGACGGCACTGATGTTCAATGCCATCGGTACCACGCCGGCCATGTCGCTGTCAGCTGTGGATCACTTGTTGCTGGGCGGCTTTGCTTTTGGTGCCGTCTTCATGGCAACCGACCCTGTGACAGCCGCTCGCACCGAGACCGGCAAGTGGATTTACGGTTTTTTGATCGGGTTCTTTGCGATCTGCATCCGGGTCCTCAACCCCGGTTACCCGGAGGGTATGATGCTAGCCATCTTGCTCATGAACACGTTTGCACCGCTGATCGACTATGCGGTCATTGAGCGAAACGTCAGCATGCGCAAAAAGCGGGCAAAGTCTGCTGTCGCGGCAGTCAAGTAAAAGTAAAGGAGACCTAATTTTGGAACATTGAAAATGAACAAGAATAGCAATATATACGTGATCCTTTACGCCTCCGTGATGGTCATCCTGGTAGCCATAGGGCTAGCCTTTACCTCACAAGCACTAAAGGAGCGCCAGACCAACAATGAGAATATCGACCGGATGCGTCAGATCCTTCGCTCACTGCAGGTGGATGTCGAAGCCGACCAAGCCATCGACACCTACAACAGCATCATCAAAGATGCATACTTGGTGGACAAGTCCGGTGAAGTCGTAGCCGGATCAGAGGGCACCGGAGTGAAGGATGCCGCCTTTTTGGCCAGCCTGCCAACTCTGACCAAGTCAACCGAATACCCCGTGTACGTGGCCGAAATCGACGGAGAGACAAAGTACGTACTCGGTATGTATGGTGCCGGCCTGTGGGGACCTATTTGGGGCTATATCGCTCTCGACAAGGATGCAGATACGATCTACGGGGTGGACTTTAGCCATGCCAGCGAGACCCCCGGTCTGGGTGCAGAGATCGTACACACTCCTTTCCGTAGCCAGTTTGAAAACAAACACATCTACAGAGACGGAGAGCTACGTAGCATCGCCGTCGTAAAGCGTGGCAAGGACGATAGCCGTCGCGACTACGTGGACGGAATCTCGGGAGGTACCCTGACCTCACACGGCGTACAAGAGATGCTTTCGGAGTGTCTTTCTCTCTACGAGCCTTATCTCAACAAACTGAAGACAAACGCACAATAAACATATGGCACTATTTGGAAAACAACAGAGAGAAACACTCTCTGACCCCATTAGCAAAAACAACCCGGTCATCATTCAGGTACTGGGGATTTGCTCGGCACTCGCCGTCACCTCCAAGCTGGAGCCTGCAATAGTGATGGCACTATCCGTGACTACAGTCGTTGCCTTTGGCAATGTCATCATCTCCCTCCTGCGAAAGACCATCCCCAATAGCATCCGCATGATTGTTCAGCTCGTGGTGGTGGCGTCCCTCGTGACCATCATCAGTGAGTTCCTTAGGGCGTTTGCTTTTGACCTAAACAAGGAGCTATCCGTATTTGTCGGCCTGATCATCACCAACTGTATCCTCATGGGGCGGCTGGAAGCCTTCGCCCTCGGCAACAACCCCTGGGACTCATTCTTGGACGGTATTGGTAATGGCCTAGGCTACGGAATCATCTTGGTGACCATCGGCTTTTTCCGTGAGCTCCTTGGCTCAGGTACCCTGCTCGGATACCGGGTCATACCCGATAGCTTTTACGAAGCCGGCTATGCAAATAACGGACTGATGATCCTCCCTCCTATGGCCTTGATCCTTGTGGCATGTATCATATGGGTACATCGCTCAATCAAGCCGGAGCTACAGGAGGAAAACTAAACATGATCACTGTACTAACCGAAAAAGTTTAATCAGACAATGCAAGAATACCTAAGCTTATTCGTACGGTCCATCTTTGTGGACAATATGATATTTGCATACTACCTTGGTATGTGCTCGTACTTGGCGATATCCAAAAACGTCAAGACCTCACTCGGACTAGGGATGGCAGTGGTCTTTATCCTCACCTGCACGCTACCAATCAACTACCTGCTGGAGAACTACGTCCTCAAGGATGGCGCACTGGCCTCATGGTTGGGCGAGGAATATGCCCAGATCGACCTGAGCTTCCTTAGCCTGCTGATCTTTATCGCCGTCATTGCGTCCTTTACTCAGCTCGTCGAGATGGCAGTAGAGCGTTTTAGCCCCAGTCTGTACAACTCACTGGGTATCTTCCTACCACTGATTGCCGTGAACTGCTCAATCCTTGGTGGCACACTATTCATGCAACAGCGCGAGTTTGCCAACATTGGGCTGGCAACTATCTATGGATTTGGCTCCGGGCTGGGCTGGCTGCTTGCCATTGTGGCTATGGCGGCCATCCGCGAAAAGCTCCGCTACTCCGATGTCCCCAAGCCACTACGTGGTCTAGGCATTACCTTCATCATCACCGCACTCATGGGGATTGCCTTTCAGTGCTTCTCAGGCCTCAGTATCTAGTAGACGCCTTCACGATCACTAAATAACGAAAGAATACGAAGAAATGGTTATCAACACAATATCTCTAGTGGCCGTCAGTGTGGTAGTATTTCTACTCATCATACTGCTTCTCGTGGTCGCGCTGCTATTTGCCAAAGCCAAGCTAATCCCCTCAGGCTCGGTCACCATCAATGTCAACAACGAGCAGGACCTAAAAGTCCCCATGGGAGGTACCCTCCTAAACAGTCTCCAAAACAACGGCATCTTCCTGTCATCCGCCTGCGGAGGAAAAGGCTCCTGCGGTCAGTGTCGCTGTCAAGTACTTGATGGAGGTGGTGCACCCATCGCCACCGAGTTGCCACACTTTAGCCGCAAGCAACTCCAGGACAACTGGCGCCTCTCCTGCCAGGTAAAGGTGAAAGAAGACATGAAGATCCATGTCCCTGACTCCGTATTTGGAGTAAAAGAGTGGGAGTGCGAAGTGATCTCCAACCGAAACGTCTCCTCCTTCATCAAAGAGTTTGTCGTAAAACTCCCCGAGGGCGAGCACATGGAGTTTCAGGCCGGATCCTATGCACAGATCATGATCCCAAAATACCGGGTCAAGTACTCCGACTTCATTATCGAGGACAAGTACAAACCAGAGTGGGATAAGTTCAACATGTGGTCACTGGAAGCCCAGAATGATGTCGAGACCGTCCGTGCCTACTCCATGGCCAACTACCCTGCAGAGGGTAATATCATCACCCTCAACGTCCGTATTGCTACTCCTCCTTTTGACCGAAAGAATGGTGGCTGGATGAAAGTGCCACCGGGCATAGCATCCTCCTACATATTCTCCCTCAAGCCGGGTGACAAGGTGACCATGAGCGGACCCTACGGAGACTTTCACATCCATGAGTCCAACTCCGAGATGCTGTATATCGGTGGTGGAGCCGGAATGGCACCCCTCCGTGCACAGATCCTCCACCTATTCAACACCGTAAAGACCGGTCGCAAGGTATCCTACTGGTACGGAGCTAGGTCCAAAGCCGAGATTTTCTACGAAGAAGACTTCCGAGAGATTGAGCGAAAATTCCCCAACTTTGAGTTCCACATCGGACTGTCTGCCGCACTGCCTGAGGATAATTGGACTGGCTACACCGGCTTCATCCATCAGGTGATCTACGACAACTACCTCAAGGATCACCCCGCCCCCGAGGATGTAGAATACTACATGTGCGGCCCAGGCCCCATGACCGCATCCGCGCTACGCATGCTGGATGATCTAGGAGTATCACCGGACCAGATCTACTTCGACGACTTCGGTTGATCCAAATATCAAGACACACACCGGCGATGGGCTGTCACCACACATGTGGAGACAGTCCATCGCTCTATTTTTACACAGCGCTGAGGATTTGTTTGGGCAAAATGTTGATTGTTAGTCCGTAACGTGGTAGACGCTCCTCTCTAAAAACTCTCTGGGATCGGTCTATTTTTTTTGGAACGAATTTACACTTTTTGCAAACAGCAGAGAATCAGCAGATTGAGAGAGGCCTCGAGTCCCACGGATAGAAGCAATCTTTTTCACGGATAGAAGCAAAACTTTTCACGGATAGAAGCAATTGCGTAGACGGATAGAAAAAAACGAGACGGCAGAGAGGGATTGTCGTGGCCTACCTCCTTAGGTTCTCCGAAAGCTGTTGTGCGTCCTATTTACCCCCGATATTCATTAGACTTTAGTGTCAGTATTTCAATAAATTATAGTATCTTTGCCGAGGTGAGTACTTTGTGCTAACCATAAGAGAATCAATAACAATATTGTTGAACCATTTTTATTAAGCGTTTTTACTAACCATTTAATGAACAAATTTGACGACGTAAAGCCTCTAGAAGGTTTTGACTGGAAAAGTTTTGAAAGCGGAGATGGAGTAGCCATTTCAGAGAAGGAAGAAAAGGCACTCGAGGACAAGTATTCATCCACGATCGAAAGCATCGAGGAGGGACAGGTCGTAGAGGGCAAGGTTGTCTCAATCTCCAAGCGAGAAGTCATTGTAGACGTTGGTCTCAAGACCAATGGTGTCATTCCGTTCCCGGAGTTTCGCTACAATTCTGACCTCGCAGTAGGTGATACCGTAGAGGTTCTCGTCAAGGAGCAAGAAGATCGCTCAGGTATGCCCGTCCTCTCCCACAGAGAAGCGATGCAGGTGCGTGCTTGGGATCGCATCAATAAAGCACTTGAGACCGAAGAGACAGTCAAGGGATATATTGAGAGCCGTACACGTGGCGGTATGCTCGTGGAGATTATGGGTGTCCAGGCGTTCTTGCCCGGATCACAGATCGATGTGCGTCCGATACGCGACTTTGATGAGTTCGTGGGCAAGACGATGGAGTTCCGCGTGATCAAGGTCAACCAAGAGTACCGCAATGTCGTTGTTTCTCACAAGGCACTCATCCAAGAAGAGCTCGAGGCACAACGCTCCGAGATCATCTCTCGCCTCGAAAAAGGCCAAGTCCTCGAGGGCGTAGTCAAAAACATCACCTCCTACGGTGCTTTTGTCGACCTTGGTGGCGTAGATGGTCTGATCCACATCACCGACCTCTCTTGGGGTCGCGTAAGGCATCCTGAAGAAGTGGTGTCTCTGGACGAAAAGATCAATGTCGTAATCCTAGACTTTGACGAAGACCGCAAGCGTATCGCACTCGGTCTCAAGCAACTCACACCACACCCATGGGATAGCCTCGACCCCAACCTCGCAGTAGGCGATCGTGTCAAGGGTAAAGTGGTAGTCATCACCGACTACGGCGCATTCGTCGAGATCGTACCCGGCGTAGAAGGACTCATCCACGTGAGCGAAATGAGCTGGACACAGCACATCCGCAACGTGAACGACATCCTGAAAGTAGGTGAGGAGATCGAAGTGGTAATCCTCTCACTTGACCGTGAAGAGCGCAAGATGAGCCTCGGAATGAAGCAACTCGTGCCCGATCCATGGGAGAATATCGAGGAGAACTACCCTGTCGGATCCAAGCACACCGCAAAAGTCCAAAACTTCACCAACTTCGGAATCTTCGTGGAGTTCCCTGATGGTATCGATGGACTCGTACACATCAGCGACCTCTCTTGGACCAAAAAGATCAAGCACCCAAGTGAGGTTACCAGCATCGGTGCCGATATGGAGGTGGTCGTACTTGATATCGACAAAGAGAACCGTCGCCTCAGCCTAGGTCACAAGCAGATAGAGGAAGATCCTTGGGCGGCTGTTGCCGATAAATACAAGATTGGCAGCATCCACACCGGTACAATCACCGAAGTAATGGATCGTGGTGCCGTAATCAGCCTAGAAGACAATGTCCAGGGCTTTGCCACCCCCAAGCACTTGGTAAAAGAGGATGGCACTCAAGCCAAGCAAGGCGACGAGCTGGAGTTCAAGGTCATTGACTTTAACCGCAACAATAGGCGAATCATCCTCAGCCACAGCCGTATCCATGAGGACGCAGCTCGAAGCGAAGAGGGCGACGATCAGAGCGTAGACCAAGAAGCCCTACGCGCAGCGACCTCTACGACAGCCGAGAAGTCCACACTGGGAGACCTGGATGCACTGGCAGATCTACGCGAAAAGCTGGCTGACAAAGACGCCGAGTAAATAAAGATGCTGAGATCGCTTTAGTCGGGCAGCTGCTCGACAAAGCATCCACGATAACCGCAAGAGGGTGTGTCAAAACAACTGTTTTGACACACCCTCATTGCTATACAGAGCACAGTCAGTGTCAGGCTTCTAGATCCAGCAAATACTTCTTGCGCTCAAGGCCTCCGGCATAGCCGGTTAGCCGACCATCGCTGCCAATCACCCGATGACAGGGGACAATGATCTGGAGAGGGTTTGCCCCTATCGCTCTTGCTACGGCACGCACTGCGGAAGGACGTCCCACAGTATGGGCTACAGAAGTGTAGCTGCAAGTGGTGCCATAGGGGATCGTCATCAGTGCATGCCAAACGTCTTTTTGAAAATCAGTACCGACCGCCATCAGTGGGAGACTGAACAAGTGACGCTCACCTGCAAAGTACTCATCCAACTGCGCAGCCGCCACCAAAAGAATCGGGCTATTTACCGACATCGATACCGGACGGCAAGGCTGGCCGAGGCGCTTCAGGAGTCGGACATGACTCAATCCATCGATCCAGTCGCAACAGCAAAGATGGTGACCGCATGCAATCAGTACGAGCATACCACATGGCGATGTATAGAGCATCTGCTCAAGAGGCGGCAAATACTTGGTGCCACACATAGTTTCACGGAGGATTTCTCTACCGAGGCTCAACTTCGCCTGCAGCAAGCACCCACAAGTAAATACTTGCCACACTACCGTACGGCGAGTATCGACGTCTGTACCGCTCAAAGCGTGCACGTGGCATCTCTCGGTGGTGGTAAAGCAGTCGGAGTCCGCGGTGAATGCCCAAGTCACCGAAGCTCAGGACATCCGATCGCTGAAGAGAGTGGAGCAAAAGCATCTCGGCAGTCCAAACACCTACCCCATCCAATGCGGTAAGTCGCTGGATAACTTCAGCATTCGATAGCTCTGAGAGGGCGTGAAAGTCCAGAGCTCCACTCCGGACTTTTTCCGCTATAGATCGGATGTAGCCTGCTTTTTGGTAGGAGAGCCCCAAGCTCCGGAGCTCCTCCGGCGACAGAGAGAGGACCGACTGAGCGTCTACAGTCCCAAGTCTTTGCTGCAAACGAGCCCAAACAGTAGCATGAGCCTTGGTAGAGATTTGCTGCCCCACAATACTGTGGACTAACGCCTCAAACAGGTCCGGAATTACCGGACGGCGGACCATGCCGACCCGCTCGATGAGCTCAGCCATCCGCTTGTCTTTTCTCCTTAGGTAGTCCGTCTCTTGCCTACCGTATCGGAAGAAGTGATCACCCATATCCACTTTGTCACTTATCGACTGTAAAGGTACATATATTTTAGGCGTATAGTCCAAAAAACTTTTACCGGATAACAAGACTATAAAATAAGCCCCATAGGTCGAAGTTTCGTTGTCATTATAAGTGTGTAAGAGTTACTTCAAGTGTCCCTTTTATCATGTCTGAACTATGTAAAGCTAGACGATAAGTTAGTCTCCGGTTCATTAAGAGTCGGTAAGGGTACTGCTATTCGATAAAAACCAAACAAGAGCCTGTCTTCATCCTCCGTCAAGAGCTCTTCCAGGCTCTTATCTTTGAAAGGATTCTGCGCTTCCCCTTCCTTAGGATAGATAACAAGACAAGGGATTACTTCACTGGCTGAAAGCCGAAAAAGCTTTCGATCTCGAGCATATCCGGCTAATTGCCTTGCGATAGCTGTGTCGATACTTCCCTGCTGAAAGCGTGGTATATACTTAGTATCCATGACGAGTTTGGGATTATAACAGATAAAGTCCGGATAGCCCGTATATCCTTTGGCTTGATACTTAATCTTCTCACCATAGGCTTCTCGCAATAGTCCTAACACGTAATGCTCATACAGCAACGACATATCTAGCCAAAAGACAGGGCAAGGGCTCTCTGCAGCAGGACGGATGCTCGTGATACTATAATCACACCATCTCAAGATCATCTGAGCAATCTGCACAGCCTCTTCATACCCTCGAAAGAGTTTATGACACTTCATGCTTTTGATCTCCCACACCTCTATCTGGTCACCGACATCACAAAAGGCTGAGATACATTGATTGATCGCATGATGCAGAGCGTGTAGGCTTTTGTTTTCTTGTGCGATCTGAGCGATGATCTGACGAGAAAAGAGCAGAGCCTTCTTGATCAAGCGATTCTCTGGCGTATCTACAGAGTACTCTTGGTATTTGCAATACACCCTTTCGCAACGCTTACGCATCACATTGTAGTACTCGTTTTGGGAGATGGCGATGCTTCCCCTCACCTTCTTCAGATTGCTCTCTCTTGACACATAGCTCTTTTTTAGTCCACGCTTGATGATCTCCCGTATCAGGGATATGAAGTGAACTATAATCAACGGACTCAGCACAGAATTGAGTTCGGGAGCTTCTATCCGAGGTTGCTCTAGGTCGACACCATAAATCTTAGATAGCTCCTTCGGCTCTATGCCACTATTGAGACATGTAGCAAGCATCTTTAGGTAGTCTATCCTGTCACACCCACCCTTGGGGGTAATAACTAGAGGAGTCGCGTCGATCCATTGAGCTCCTATTACATAAGAGGCATAATAGCCCTCCCCTGAATACTCTTCACCAGAAGAGGCTAGTGGTGACGTACCACCCCACTGCCAGCGAAAGAACCACCTATCTAGGCCCTTCGACTGTGCAGGTAGCCGCATGCCCTCTTGCCAAACAGACAGAGAAATCTCTAGAGGGATTAGCTCATGCTCCTGTACTTGTATTAGCTTTGGCATTACTCTACTCAGTCCTCACTGTCCTCTGACGGCTTAGGTAGATAGCACTTCGCATCCATCCAGCTATTGAAGTAGTGCTCATCTTCTTTCTTCCCTCTCAAGATACCATCCTTGATGTATTCCTTGATCAGAGGCACCACTTCATAGCGCATCTTGAGCCGGAGCGACTCGATATCATCCGCCATAAAGTAGCTGTGTCCTATCATCAAGTCTTCAAGCTCAAAGTCGCCACTCTTGTGTTGATAAATAAACGAGTTCTGATCGTCTTTAGACTTGCCATTTATCTCCTCAAAGAGAGATATAGCGAGGTCACGCACAGACTCATTAACGTGCGTCCTAATAACCTCGGTACTAGCCTCCAATGTAACGAAGGCAAAACGACGACGTACGGCGTAATCAATACTACCCGTAGAGCGGTCCGTCGTATTCATCGTGCCAATGATGTAGAGATTGGCAGGGACAGCGAAGGACTCCTCAGAGTATGGTAGCGTCAAGCTTATGCGATGGTCACCGCCTCCGCTACGCTTATCTGCCTCTAACAAGGTAATCAACTCTCCAAATATCTTAGATACATTACCTCGATTGATCTCATCGATAATAAGAACGTATGGCTTACTAGATATTTGATTTTCTAGATGATACTCTTTCTTTACAGCATTGATGAAAGCGGCCGCATAGCTTGACCAGTTGTTTTCTCTACCTTCACCGATCGCTTGTAGCTTGACCTTTTCAATATTGAGCGGAGAGGGCGAATAGTCCTCTTTTTCTCTCAGTGAGAATACACTGCGCGAACTAATAGTTTTATTACCCTCTTTCCACCAAACGTTCAGTTTTGACTTGCCCGTAAGCGTTGGGATCGTTTTTCGATTCTCATATCCCTTGATTGACTCCAGATAAGTATCTATACAAGAGATGATGTCAGCACCTTCTTTCATTTGAGCCCTTTGGCAGAGACTCTTGAAGAGCCCATCCTCCACTTCGTACGTGATGCCACCCCCATTTTCACTGACTACCGGCTTAAGCCCCTCGACAAAGTCTTCATAATCCATCGACTGGTGAAAGGTACAAAAAGCTATCTGCCCCTCGTCTTGTAGTTTTTCATACTCAGCCATTACCTTGCTATGATCTGAGAAGTCAGAAAAGTCTTTATTGCACAAACGCACAGCGATGGAGGCTGTCGTATAGGTCTTGCCTGTCCCTGGTGCCCCTTGCAAAATGATGTTTTTCTTTAGCTCAAGGAGCCGCACATAGTTGTCTATCTCTTCATTCATCTTAAGTTTCGAAATGATTTTGTCAATATACTTCCAAGTCTGAGTAGTTGAGCCACAAGGATTAAAAGTCCCTTGCGCTTGTATGCGATAGCCGTATACATCTGGTTGATCCTCATCTGATATGTGGCAAAGCACATCTACATTTCGATAATGCTCGTAATAGAACTCTTTGTAAAGTTCAGGGTCTTCGTACCAGTTCTGGCAATTTTACAACTTTTTTACCAAAACAAACAAATGCGATGCGACGAGCGTGGGCTGCTTTTTTTGACCCATAGAGGCTAACGCTTTAGCTCCTAAGGTCTAAACTATAGCGGGCTACTCCTCTCCGCTGGCGATCCGGCGACGTAGTGCTCTCTTGAGTTGCGCCTTGATGGTGCACCATAGCTGAGACTCTTCCAGCTCATCTGCGGGGATTCGGCTAGCGTAGCGCTCTAGAAATTCATAGCTGTACAGATGCGATGCGCCAAGGTCATTATCCCTCCAGGCACAGTGATTTATCAGCTCAGCCCAATCCCACTTGTCAATGAAACGATCTATCGTATCATACTCCAGTGGTATATCCTCATTCTTAGATAGTTCATCCCAGTCCTAGTAGTCAGCAAACCGCTCCAAGCACGCCACTGTCAGAATGGTATAGCAATCAGTCTGAGAGAGCTCCGTCCAGTTTATCCAAGTCTTGAACAGCTCGAGCATCTCGGGCGTCCACAGGATCTCGCCGTTGCCGGAGACGATATCCCAGTCTAGCTTCCTGCTATACTTTTTGAGGGTCTCCAATGTCCAGGGGAACTCCCGTGCGAGATCTCTCCAAGCAGCTTCGTCCAGCTGCGTCTTTAGTAAGTCATTTATCTCCATAGTTCTTCATCTGATTAGTTGAACACGGTACAAAGATATCCCGTAGGGTGTGCCATATTGAAGCAGAGGCTATGAGAATCTTTCGACTTCCTCAGAAGCTCTGACAGTTCCATAGGGGTGACACTCCAGTTTCTCAGTAGTGAAACTCTAGTTTCAGCGGAGTGAAACTGGAGTTTCATAGGCTGGAAACCTCCGGCTTCATAGGGAGGTCTAATGCCTGCATTGAGAAGCTAGGAGAGAGCAACGACCAACGGCGAGAGTGGGGCTCCCGGCTCTCGTACCGATGATGCTCGCCACGCCACTTAGCAGGCAAGCACAAAAGCAGGCACAGCGCAAGCCAACGATCAATGACTTCGTGCTTGATGTGCAGGGTGGCGAGACACCGGCATCGACTGAAAGGGTACAAATATTTTATTTCTCTTTCTCGAATATTTATTATAATTTTGTAAGGACTATACTAGGACGAAACGATATCGTTTAACTACAGTAATACTATTCTAAACAATCATGGGTAATACACCGAACTCAGAAGTCCTTCACAGTGTCGTTGTGCGCTTTGCCGGCGACTCCGGTGACGGAATGCAGCTGACAGGCTCCCTTTTCTCCGACGTGTCAGCCATACTAGGCAACGAGATCTCCACCTTCCCGGACTACCCGGCCGAAGTGCGCGCACCAAAAGGCAGCCTCGGTGGTGTCTCGGGCTTTCAGGTACAGATAGGTACAGACCACGTGCGGACTCCCGGTGACCAAGCCGATGTCCTGATCACAATGAATCCCTCGGCACTCAAGGTCAACAAGGGCACGATCAAGCGAGACGCTATCATCATAGCCGATGATGACTCTTTCACCGATCGTGATCTGAAAAAAGGAGCCTTTGAGACCGACAACCCCTTCATCGAGCTTGGACTGGAAGATGTGCAGGTGATCATGGTACCGATCACAAGCATGGTCAAAGAGAGCCTAAAGGACTCCGGACTGGATGCCAAGTCGATTGATCGATGCAAAAATATGTTTGCTCTCGGACTCGTGCTCTGGCTTTTTGAAAAAGATATCACTCCGGCCGAAGAACAGCTCAAGCTAAAGTTTGGTAAAAAGCAGGACCTCCTTGCCGCCAATATCAAGGTCCTGACCGATGGATACAACTATGGGCACAATACCCATATGAGTGCGACGACCTACCGCATCGAAGGCAAGGAGATGGAGAGAGGACACTACACCGACCTTAGTGGCAACAAAGCCACTGCATTGGGCCTGCTCGCCGCAAGCGAAGCCGCCGGACTGGAGCTCTTTTTGGGCAGCTACCCGATCACACCGGCAACAGACATCCTACACGAGCTGTCCAAGCTAAAAGCACAAGGTGTCAAGACCGTACAAGCCGAAGATGAGATATCGGGAGTGTGTACAGCCATTGGGGCAGCGTATGCCGGAGATCTGGCCGTGACGACCACCTCGGGACCCGGGTTGGCACTCAAGACAGAAGCCGTCGGCTACGCCGTGATGACAGAGCTGCCTCTCGTAGTGGTGGATGTCATGCGCGGAGGCCCCTCCACCGGACTTCCGACCAAGAGCGAACAGTCCGACCTCCTACAGGCTATTCATGGACGAAACGGAGAGTCACCGGCAGTGGTGATGGCCGCATTGTCGCCGACCGACTGCTTTGAGTCCGCATACATGGCCGCCAAGATCGCTGTGGAGTACATGACACCGGTCATCCTCCTGACGGATGCATACATCGCCAATGGAGCCTCCTCCTGGCGAATCCCCGATATCAGCCAACTACCCAGGATCACTCCACACTACGTACAAGAGTTTTATAAAAACCCGGAGAAAAAGTGGACCCCCTATCGCCGTGACAACAACACCAAAGCACGCTACTGGGCGATCCCAGGCACAGCGGGATACATGCACCGAGTAGGGGGACTGGAAAAAGACCCCGAAACCGGAGCCATCAGCACCAACCCAATCGTACACGACCTGATGGTACACACCCGAGAGGAAAAAGTACAAAATATCGCCAACATACTACCTCCACTAGAGGTCGAGGGCGCAGAAGATGCCGACACTATACTGGTCGGCTGGGGTAGTACCTACGGACACAACCAAAGCGCTATGCGCCTCCTCCACGAGGAGGGCTGGGAGGTCGCATTGGCACAATTCAAGTATATATACCCTCTACCGACCAATGCTGCCGAAGTCCTTCGACGGTACAAAAAGGTCATCGTAGTCGAGCAGAGTCTGGGACAATTTGCCAAATACCTGAGTGGAGAGATCAGCGGTCTCGATATCTACCGGATCAATAAAGTCGAGGGCAAGCCATTCCTCGTGCGACGTATCTGCAATGATGTCATAGATATCCTCAAGAAGTAAAGCCACACCATGAAAGTACATAACGAATTTTTGACCGTATGCGGTCCCGAAAAGAGCGAACGCAAACTAACTGCCAAGGACTTTTCTAACGGCTCTCCCGTAAAGTGGTGCCCCGGCTGTGGCGACCATGCTGTGCTCAACTCCCTACAAAAGGCGATGAGTAATATCGGGATCGCCCCCGAAGATACCGTGGTCGTATCCGGTATCGGTTGCTCCTCACGCTTGCCCTACTATATGGGGACCTACGGGATGCACACCATCCATGGACGTGGCGCCGCCATTGCCACAGGAGTCAAGACTGCTAACCCCAACCTCAGTGTCTGGCTCATAAGCGGAGACGGAGACGCACTCGCCATCGGAGGCAACCACTTCATACACCTCTTGAGACGCAATGTGGACATAAATATGGTGCTTTTCAACAACCGCATCTATGGCTTGACCAAAGGCCAATACTCACCGACAAGCCCAAGGGGATTTCGATCAAAAAGCTCTCCTTTTGGGACAGTTGAAGATCCATTCAATCCAGCCGAACTAGTCTTTGGGGCACGAGGCACGTTCTTCGCACGCTCCCTAGATATTGAGATGGACACCATGTCCGAGTGCATGGAAGCCGCACATGCCCACATAGGAGCCTCTGTCGTCGAGGCTCTCACCAACTGCGTCATCTTCAACAACGGAACACATAGCTACTACTCCGACAGACCAACTCGTGCAGAACGAACCATCACACTCCGACACGGAGAAAAAATGATCTATGGCAAAAATAGAGACAAAGGGATCGTCCTAGAGGGGTTGGAACTCAAGAGTGTCACCATCGGTGAGGACGGCTATACCGAAGAGGACATCCTCACACATGACAGCCACATGCGCTCCCCCATCCTCCATGCACTGCTGGCACAAATGCACGAAACACCGGACATGCCTCTGGCGCTGGGGATCATTCGTGATGTCAGCGCACCAGCATACGATCGCGAAGTGTCGCGACAGATCCAAGAGGTCCAGGACCAAACACCGCCTAAGGGTGTACAAGATTTTCTCTACAGTCTGTCACGTTGGGAAGTAAAATAGGTCGACATAATTAGCGAAAGAATTCACCAAACTCTTGGTGATGGCCAAATTTCTAATTAACTTTGTGGTGCTTCCGAGGGCTACGTAGTGCGTCCCCCCGAAAGCACCACTTGGTGCATGTGCACCAATGACTGCAGGACACATAATACTTTCAAAATTCAATAAATATCGACTAACTGATTATGGCAAAGATTGACCTAACAAAGTACGGCATTACCGGTGCTACCGAGATCGTACACAATCCGTCGTACGAGCAACTCTTTGAAGAAGAGACTAAGCCAGGCCTTGAAGGCTTTGAAAAAGGACAAGTTACCGAGCTTGGCGCTGTCAATGTCATGACCGGTGTCTATACCGGTCGTTCCCCCAAGGACAAGTTCTTCGTCATGGATGACACCACACGTGACACACTATGGTGGACCACCGACGAGTACAAGAATGACAACAAGCCCGTCACAGAGAAAGCGTGGAAAGAGATCAAGAAAATCGCAACCGATGAGCTCTCCAACAAACGTCTATTCGTTGTTGATGCCTTTGTCGGAGCAAATCCCGCCACTCGTCTGAAGCTCCGCTTCGTGATGGAGGTTGCATGGCAAGCTCACTTTGTCACCAATATGTTCATCCGCCCAAGCAAGGAAGAGCTCGAAAACTTTGGTGAGCCGGACTTCCTCATCCTGAATGCATCCAAGGCCAAGGTAAAGAACTACAAAGAGCTTGGACTCAACTCTGAGACTGCTGTAGTCTTCAACCTGACCGAAAAAGTACAGGTAATCATCAATACATGGTATGGTGGTGAGATGAAGAAGGGAATGTTCTCCTACATGAAGTACCGTCTCCCACTTCAAGGTATTGCAGCTATGCACTGCTCCGCCAACACCAACCTGGACGAAACAGAGACCGCAATATTCTTTGGCCTATCCGGAACCGGTAAGACCACCCTATCCACTGACCCGAAGCGCAAGCTGATCGGAGATGACGAGCATGGTTGGGATGACGATGGTATCTTCAACTTCGAGGGCGGTTGCTACGCCAAGGTAATCAACCTGAGCAAGGAAAATGAGCCAGACATTTACAACGCAATCCGTCGTGACGCACTCCTTGAGAATGTGACAGTGGATGCCAATGGCAAGATCGACTTTACCGATGGATCGGTGACCGAAAACACCCGTGTTTCTTACCCAATCTACCACATCGAAAACATCGTAAAGCCTGTCTCCAAGGCCGGTCCTGCAAACAAGGTTATCTTCCTATCCGCCGATGCATTCGGAGTGTTGCCTCCAGTATCAATCCTGACACCGGAGCAGACCAAGTACTACTTCCTGAGCGGATTTACAGCCAAGTTGGCCGGGACAGAGCGTGGTATCACTGAGCCCACTCCTACATTCTCTGCTTGCTTTGGTGCCGCATTCCTCACACTGCACCCAACCAAATATGCAGAGGAACTTGTAAAGCGCATGAAAGCCAATGGATCAACTGCATACCTTGTCAACACCGGCTGGAACGGCACAGGCAAGCGTATCTCCATCAAGGATACACGTGGCATCATCGACGCAATCCTAGACGGCTCTATCGACAAGGCCCCCACGAAGCAAATCCCATACTTTGACTTCAAGGTACCTACAGAGCTACCTGGTGTAAACAGTGATATCCTGGATCCTCGCGATACCTACGCAGATCCTGCAGAGTGGAACAAGCGCGCTGAGGATCTCGCACAGAGATTCATCAAGAACTTCCAAAAGTTCACCGGCAACGAGGCTGGAAAGGCTCTCGTATCTGCAGGCCCAAAGCTCTGATACGGACACCACGTCCTAGAGCGTGATTGAAAAGAGAGGGTGTGTCAAAACTACTTTTGACACACCCTCTCTTTTATTTTTCTCCCAACATCTGTCCTGCTTTTTTACCCTCAATAATAGACCTGTTTTTCTTCTTCTACCCGTCTAAGCGATCGCTTCTATCCGTGAAAAGTTTTGCTTCTATCCGTGAAACCGATCGCTTCTATCCGTGAAACTTGAGAACTCTTATAAGTCTTTGATTATCAGCAGCTCCAAAAAAACTTTTTTCGTTCCCTGAAAAGTTCCCTTTTCTAGTCCGTTTTTGAACCATACTTTTGACTTCCCCACGATGTACGTTTGTCCTGCTCGGGGTCTTGATCACGATAGGATAAAGTCCCCCAAAAACAACCCTGTGTGCTTGCATAAGTCAGAAAGTGTGCGTACATTTGCAACGTCTTTCAGAGAGAGACACCTTATATCATTGTCCGGTGGTGTAATGGTAACACGTAAGATTCTGGCTCTTAAATTTGGGGTTCGAGTCCCTGCCGGACAGCGAAGCACAACCCGCTCAAAGCCGTTTAGACTGGCTTTGAGCGGGTTGTCCTTTTGTTGCTACTGTCTATGATGGCATAAAATCGCACCAATATGGGCTATGACAGAGGAGCTTTCGTGCTACTTGGTCTGTCGCTAGAGTCGCACACCAATAAGGGCATGTAGAGTGGCATGCTAAATTCGGAAAAGTTTTTGGGCTACAGTCGTGATAGTCTGGAAAGAAATGGGTACATTTGCACCACTTGCCCAGATGGCGGAATAGGTAGACGCGCTGGTCTCAAACACCTGTGGAGCAATCCGTGCCGGTTCGATCCCGGCTCTGGGCACCGGAAGCGGGATAACAAACAACGGGATTGTGACTTATCAGTCTCGTTGTTTTTGTTTGTCCGTTTCGCAATGCTATTTAGAGGATGTGGCGGTTTTTTTTTGAACAAAGCGACCATCCTTTTGGTTATATTGTCAGAAATGTGCCTGCAAGGTGCTATTTCGGAGCTCAATACATACCCACTCAACTAGGATAACAGTAGACTTATGAGGCAGCTAAAGATAGAGAAGTCCATAACCAGCAGAGACGATGCGGTGATGAACCGCTATATGAAGGAGGTGGCAAAGGAGGAAATGATCACCCCTGAGGAGGAGGCGGAGCTGGCTATGAAGATTCAGCGACACGATGAGGAGTCTCAAGCCGCTATAGATAAGCTGGTGCGTGCCAACCTGCGCTTTGTGATCTCTGTGGCTAAGCAGTACCAGGACTTGGGGTTGCCATTGATTGACCTGATCAACGAGGGTAACCTTGGGATGATCCGTGCGGCACAGGGTTTTGACGGCTCTAGGGGCTTCAAGTTCATCACCTACGCTGTGTGGTGGATCCGCCAGAGTATCCTAAAGGCACTTGGGGATCAGGGGCGTATTGTCCGCCTGCCACAGAACCAAGTGGGCAATGTGACGAAGCTCAAGAGTGCTCGTGATCGATTTGAGCAGCTGCACCAGCGCTTGCCATCGCCAGAGGAGCTGGCCGATGAACTGGAGATGGATGTCGATAAGGTGATTGATATCATCCAGATTGATAAGGGGGAGGTCTCGGTGGACAAGACGTTTGAGGATGGGGAGAGTAGTACGCTCTTGGATGTGATGACTGACGAAAATGCTCCGGCTGTCGATGGTGGATTGCTGGATGAGTCTTTGTCGCGGGAGATTTTCTCTGCCATGCAGGTTTTGAATGAACGTGAGCAGTTTGTGCTGGTCCATACTTTCGGGCTGGGTGGTGCTCCGGAAATGAGTTTGGACGAAATCGGTGCGGAGGTGGGTCTGAGTCGTGAGCGTGTGCGACAGATCCGCGAAAAAGCGATCCGTCAGCTGCGGAAGGATAGCGACAAGACTCAGCTAAGGAGCTACTTGGGTTAGTGACCTGTAGATAATATACAATCGATAGTCCCGGCTTGCATCGCAAGTCGGGGCTATCTGTTTTGGTGGGGTGAGGGTTCTCGCTTGGTGTGACTATAGGAAAGGGGGTGTGCCAAAACTAACTTTTGGCACACCCCCTCGTTTTGGTCGGAGCTGTATGTTAGTTATTTCCGGTCAAATGCTTCAGCAAACTCTTGTTCCCACTTGAGGTAATAGGCTTTGGTTGCCTTGTCAGTGGCTGTCGCGGCGCGACGCTTGTATAGCTCACGTATTTCTTTGACCTTTAGGGTCATGAGTGGAGCTACCTCGTAGGTGTCGGGGACATTGGGCATCATATTTGGACGGAAGAAGTTTTTGCCTTCACTTTTTGTTGTGTGGGAGCATAGGGTGGCGGGATCGGATTCGCGCAGCTTTTCTTTGAATTCATTGTTCAGTGCGATGGTATTTTTGGAGCTGGCTTTTTTGGGTGCCACGTAGTAGGCCATCATTGCGCTGAGTGTGGCGTCCTCGATGGCCATCGCGGTCTTGTCGAGTGTGGCTCCACGGTAGCTTTTGCGTAGCATGGTCTTGGTGGCGTCATCGATGTAGTCTTGTAGCTTGTACCCGGTGCTTTCTTTGGCGTTGTATCCTTCTAGGATTCCCAGCATTCGGTAGGGCTCAAAGATATCTGATGCGATGGAGGTGGGGATTCGTTTTTCCATCATGGCTCCGAAGACGTTGCCGGACATGTCGTACTTCTGGCGTGTCTCGTCGGTGATTAGCCAGGTGTAGAGGTCGTATAGCTGATCGGCAACCCAGTTGAGGGCCGCTTTTTGCTTGTTTTTGGTAAAGTAGGTGACGGGCATTTTGCCATCGCCTTGTCGGTTTTCGTAGTATTCGCGTCCGCCGATGTATGGGACTACGTGGCCTATGTGGCGCATGAACTGGGTGCAGATCTCGAAGTAGGTCTCAAAAAGATCATCGGTGTTTCGTCCCGGTTGGTACAGCCACTTTTCGTAGTTGTTCATGATGATTTTGAGGTTGCTGATTGCGTAGTTTCCGGCTCCGATGTGATCGTTGCTGAGGTCTTCTGTCTGGTCGGTGGGGTCGAGTAGGTTCATCTGCTGGGCACCGAAGCGGTACATGGGGTCGTCGTTTTTGGCCATGATCCACTTGTCTAGGCTCGGACGTTCATCTCTATAGGTTTGGACGTTGGGGATCAGTCGGTAGCCCCAGTTGATGGCGTGTACGTCGTATACTCCGAGGATGGGGGGGGTCAGTCGGACTCCTCTCTCGAGGTCACCGGGCTGTGCCACAAAGTTGTTGCGCGCATAGTCCATGATGGATGGGGTGGTGCCGTACTTTTGTGTGAATGCAGGGTCGCGTAGTTTTTCTAGCGGAAAGGCGTAGCTGGCGCCCATGTTGTGCATGAGTCCCAGTGTGTGTCCGATCTCGTGGGCCGCTACGTAGCGCATGGACTCTGCCATGATGGAGTCCGGAAAGACGAGTGTGCGTACCCGGCTGTCTACTGCTCCGGTCTGGGTGAATCGCCAGTTGTGTAGGAGTGAGACAACGTTGTGGTACCAGATGACGTCTGCATTTAGTATCTCTCCACTTCGGGGGTCTACGTAGCTAGGTCCCATGGCGTTTTTGATGCGTGTGGCGGCGTACTTGACGCATGAGAATCTCAGGTCATCGGGGTCAAAGTCGGGCATCTCGGCAGGAGATGGGTAGGGGCGTGCCTCTATTGCGTTTTTGAAGCCTGCTGCCTCAAATGCGGTACTCCAGTCGGTGATTCCTTGCATGACTGCTCCCATCCACTTTTTGGGGAAGGCGGTGTCTACGTAAAAGACAATGGGCTTGACCGGCTCTACCAGCTCGCCTCTGAAGTATGCGGCTGAGTCTTTGGGCTCCATGCGCCAGCGGTGTATGATCTGATAGGAGTCGACTTTGTCGATGCTTGTGCTAAAGCGTTGGCGTGTGGAGGAGAAGTAGCCGACTCTGTTGTCTTGCAGGCGGGGTCTCATGGGTTTTTCCGGGAGCAGGACGATGGAGCGGTGTGCCTCGACGGTGTAGGGGGATCTATTGTCGCGATAGGCTATGACCGACTTGACCTCTACGTTGCGTGGGAAACTGCGGACGCTGCGGATGAAGGAGCCTCCACTCACGGGACCGCCCGGGGCGCGTTGGTTTTCTCCCACGGGAGAAATGTAGGAGTCACCTCCGGTGAAGAAGTCGGTGACGTTGATGACAACGTTGCTTCCATTTTTGGCAACGATCTTGAAGCTCTTCATGATGGGGTCGCCAAAGTTTTTCTTGAATGCCGGTGTGATGGGGTCTTGCTGATCGACATAGGCTTGTGTCTGTGGCATGAGCATGAGGACTCGGTCTTGCTCTTTGACAAGTCGGATGAGGAAGGGGTCGGTGATCATCTGTCCGGCGACTGTCGTGGTGGAGTTGGTCGTCTTGGAGATACGGTTGGAGATCAATAGTGGCTTACCCATGATTGAGTCCGGTATCTCAAAGTAGAGCTCCTCTTCTTTGGAGATGGTGATGAATAGGCCGGAGTCTAGCTCGGCTTTTTTGATCAGGTTTTCGTACTTCTGCTCTTCTTCGGATTTGGGAGCATTGTTCTCTTTTTTTGCTTCTTCTTTAGCCTTTTGTCTTTTGGACTTGAACCAGTCCTTGACCGGTGCGCATGCCGCACTGCCGTTGGTGGTGTCCTGGGCATACGTGATAGGACTAAGTAGTAGCAACGCAAGAAGCGTAAGGAGCCCTTTTTGTTTCATGAGCCTAGTGAAATTTGTTGTATGGGTGGATGATATTATGAAGGTGCTGTACAGTTGATTGTCTAGCGTGACAAAGGTACAAAAAAAGACACTCTTGCTTATAAAGTCTTCTTTTGTGTCCTAAAACTATTTTTTTCGGTCGAAAAACTTGAAATCACTGTGTGATTTCTTCAGATCACTTAGTGATTTATTCGCGTCACTGTGTGATTTGAAGAAATCACATAGTGATTTTATCTTTTTCTTGGGCATGATTTACTTTTTCTCCGAGGTTGCCGGGTTTTTCTCTAGAAAAATTAACTTTTTCCTTTGTACGAAAAAGGCAGGGCGTTTTCGGTCAAAAACGTCCTGCCTTTTTGTGGTGTTTGTGTGGAAAAGGTGGGTGGTCGTGTGCTTCAGGGGTTTAGGGTGCGGACTTTTTGTGCGACGTCTTCCATCAGCCATGTGGGTGTGGAGGTTGCTCCTGAGATGCCTACGGTGTGTACCCAGTGGGGTAGTGGCTGGGTAATCTCTTCGGGGGAGGATATGAATGTGGTGTGGGGGTTGGCTTTTTTGGCGGTGTCGAAGAGGACTTTGCCGTTGCTTGAGTTTTTGCCGGCGATGAAGTAGATCCAATCTTTGGACTGTGCAAACTTTATGAGCTCGGGTATGCGGTTGGCGACTTGTCGGCAGATGGTGTCGAAGTACTTGAATGTGGTGCCGGGGGTGAGGTGTTGCCGGATGGTCTCGATGAGGTCGGTGTAGTCTTTGTGGCTTTTGGTGGTCTGGCTAAAGAGGTATATGGGCTTGGTGAAGTCGAGTAGGGTGAGTGCTTCGTCTTTGTTTTGGAGGACGATGGCTTCGTTGTTGGTCTGTCCGACTAGTCCGTTGACTTCGGCGTGTCCTTTTTTCCCAAAAATGACGATCTGTGCTTGGTCGGCTTTGGTTTTGTCGTAGGTGCGTCGGATGTGTTTTTGGAGCTGGAGTACGACGGGGCAGGTGGCATCGATGATGTGTACGTTTTTTTGTGCCATGAGGTTGTAGACCCATGGTGCTTCGCCGTGTGCTCTGAAGAGGACTACTCCTCCGTCTAGGTGGGGTAGCTCGTCGTAGTTGATGGCTTTGAGTCCTTTTCGGGAGAGGCGATCTACTTCTTGGCTGTTGTGTACGATCTCTCCCAGTGAGTGTAGGGATCCGGATTTGTCGAGGTATTTCTCTGCTTGGTTTATGGCATTGACGACGCCAAAGCAGAATCCGGCTGATGTGCTGATCTCGATGTCGATCATTGGGTTTGGAGGATTTCTTTTACCCGGGTGTTGATCCAAGCTTGTTGTTGTTCCGGGGTTAGGTCGGAGTTGTCCAGTAGCACGGCGTCGTCGGCTTGCCGTAGTGGACTGGTGGCTCTGGTGGAGTCGATGCGGTCTCTGTCGGTGATGTTTTGGAGGACTTGGTCGTAGTGGACTTCTTGTCCTTTTTGTTTGAGCTCTTGGTACCTTCGGTTGGCGCGTATCTCGGGTGTGGCTGTGACAAAAATCTTTAGTTCGGCATCCGGCAGTACTGTGGTGCCGATGTCTCTGCCGTCCATCACTACTCCTTTTTGTCGTGCCATCTGCTGTTGTTGGCGGACGAGATGTGTGCGGACTTGTGGGATGGTGCTGATGGGGCTGACGTGGCCGGATACCTGCATGCCTCGGATCTCTTTTTCGACGTCTTCGCCATTGAGGAGTAGGTGTTGGCCGTCGTCTGTGGGTGCAAATCGTAGCTCGATGTGGTTGAGTGCTTCAATGATCTTTGGGACATCGGGGGTGTGGTCGTCGCTCCATAGGTGGTGCCGGAGGGTATAGAGGGTGACGCCTCGGTACATGGCTCCTGTATCTATGTAGGTGTATCCGAGGTCTCCGGCAAGTCGTCTGGCGATGGTGCTTTTGCCGCAGGAGGAGTGGCCGTCTATTGCGATATTGATTTTCCGGGTAGTCTTCATTGCATGCGTCGAATAATGCTGTATGCGTCGTATATGCCGAGTGTGCCTGCTTTGCTCATGTAGCTGTCGGCTTTTTCTTTTTCGCCAAGTGCGTAGAGGGTGAGTCCGAGGTTGAAGTAGGCGACTCCCATCTCGTGGTCGGCCTTGATGGCGTGCTCGAAGTATTCTCTGGCCTGATGGTATTGCCCTATCGTGTAGTAGATACATCCGAGGTTGTATAGTGCGGGGGCATAGTTGGGGACTAGCTCGAGTACTTTTTGGAAATCACTGATTGCGGCCTCGGATACTGCTTTTCGGAGGAGTAGGTCGGGTTCGGTGTCTCGGTGTGTGGCTCGAAATGCGAGGATTCGTGAGGTGCCGCGCTGAAAGTAGAGTGCCGGCATGGTGGGCTGCTCTGTGATGGCTTGGGTGAGTGCCTGTACGACGCTGTCGTGATCCTTGATCGTGAGGTAGTCCATTGCTTGGCTGAATGGTGTCCCTGATGGGGATAGGTGCTCACGTAGCTGTGGCTCGCTGAGCTGTGGCAGGTCGTAGATGACGGAGATCTGTCGACCATCTTGTTCGTTGAGTCGGAGTGCTGTGGTGTAGTTTTTGCCGGAGGCAATCCTTAGTTGGCTGTCTGTCTTGGTGTAGTAGCTGAGCTGAAACATTGGGCGGAGGTCTACGGCTGTCTCGCGATCTTGGATGCGGCCTCGGATGTTTTCGCCCTCTTCGCTATAGAGTTGGTTGTAGGCTTTTTCTCGACTGTTGATGACTAGGAGCTTGAATTTCCGGATGTTTTCGTCTCTGTCGTCTCGGACTTCGTTGGTGGCGATGGTGTCGGTCGTAGCTTCTTGTTGTGCGTCTTGTTTTTTTCGTGCTTTGTCGGCTGTGCGGCTGTCGTAGATCAGTTTTGAGGCGTGGTAGAGGTCTTTGCGTGCGGCTCCCTCTTGTCCGATGAGGGTGTAGGCGTTGGATCGCTCGGTGTAGGCGGGGACGAATGTCGGGTAGCGTTGGATGATTTTGTCTAGGTCGGATAGGGCTAGCTTGGGATTGCCTACTTGGTTGGATAGGATGGCTCGATTGAATGTGGCGAAGTAGTTGCTTGGGTCGTTTCGGACTACGATGTTGAAGTCTTCGAGGGCTCCATTTAGTTCGCCTACTTGTGTCCTGAGCAGTCCTCTATTGTATCGTGCGAGTGTGTTGTTGGGCTCCATCTGTACCGCTGTGGAGTAGTCGTTCATGGCTCCGCGAAAGTTGTTTTGCTTGTAGCGCATGAGTGCGCGATTGATGTACAGATTGGCTTCTCCGGGGTTGTGCTCGAGGGCGTTGTTTAGGTAGCTTTCGGCGGCCGGGTAGTCGGCTTTGTCGTACATGATCTCTGCCATGGCGAGGTATGCTCCGGTAAGTCCCGGAGCTAGGTCTATTGCTTTTTTGAAAAGTGCCTCGGCGCCTATGGTGTCGGATTGCTGGAGGTGTAGTCCGCCGTCAATGACGTAGGCTGTGGCGTAGTCGGGGAAGAAGCGCTTCATGTAGTCCAGGGTTTGGCGGGCCTGGGTGGTGTCTTTTTGGGCTATGTACAGTACGGCGGAGTTGTGGAGCGCACCTTTGTGGTCGGGGTTGTTTTTTAGGACGACTTGGTAGTCTCGTAGTGCTAGGGAGTCTTTGTGGAGTGAGTGTCGTGCTATGCCCCGTAGGTAGTAGGCGTCGTAGATGTAGGGGTTTCGCGTGATGCTGTGTGTGGCATCCTCTTCGGATCCTCGGTAGTCGTCTAGGCTGTACTTGGCTACTGCTCGGTAGTAGTAGGGCTCTGCTCGGGCAGAGTCGGTGCGGATAGCGTTGTTGAGCAGCTGTATGGCTAGGACGTAGTCTTTGAAGTAAATGGCATTTCGTCCTATGGTCAGTACTCTATCCACATCTATTTGCGCCAGTGCTATGCTCTGACTGCCGACCAGTGTGGATAGTAGCCAAAGGATGATTCGGATCCACCTTTTTTGCATGACGGGTCTTACTTGGTTATTGTCCGGTAGGATGCATTTACTTTGCCTTTGGAGAGCTTGCTGAGTTTTCCTCTCAGCATTTGCCGGCGCATTGGTGCCACTTTGTCTGTGAAGAGGATTCCCTCCAGGTGATCATACTCGTGCTGAAACACTCGTGCGTTGAAGCCTTCGAGCACTTCTTCCACCCATTCTCCATCCAAGGTTTGGTACTTGACTCGGATGCGGCTTGGGCGTTTCACCGGCTCCGAGATGCCCGGTAGGCTGAGGCAGCCCTCGTCTAGGCTGACCAGCTCATCGCTGTACTCCAGGATCGTGGGGTTGATGATGGTCCTCCTAAAGCCCTCTGTCTCGGGGTAGAGGTCCTTTAGCTCGTCGGCGTCGATCACAAAGATTCGCACTGCTTTTCCCACTTGGGGTGCGGCGAGCCCAACCCCATCGGAGGCGTGCATTGTCTGGTATAGGTCGTCTATGAACTTGGGGAGGTCTGCTCTCGTGACATCGACCTCCTCTGTCGCTTCGCGGAGGACCTCCATCCCATAGACGTATATAGGTAGTATCATAAAAGTGTTGATTATCTCTTTTGTTGCATATATGGTAGTCCTGATTTGCTTTCCATGAAGTCTCTCAGGATGATCACGGCACTGACTTCGTCCACCAGTCCTTTTTCTTTTCGTTTCTCCTTGGGGACACCACTTGCTATGATGGATCGTTGTGCCAGTACGGAGGTGTAGCGTTCGTCGTAGTGGACGATTTCGAGGTTGGGTAGGAGCTTGCGTATCCGATTGAGTAGTGGTACTATGTACTTGACACTCTCCGACTCTGTGTTGTCCGCCTGTCGTGGTGCACCTACCACCAGAGCATCCACCGGCTCCTTGGTGCAGTAGTCTGCCAACCACTCTGCCACTGCACTTGTAGGCATATAGCCTATGGGCGAGGGGATGATTTTCATGAGGTCTGTGGCGGCAATCCCGGTGCGCTTACGGCCTACATCCAGTGCTACAAGTCTTCCCATGATAGAGTTCTATTATTGTCTTTCCGGTCACCGGATCTACTGTGCTTGGTGCAATCTCTGCCAGTGGTCCTAGGACAAACGATCGCTTCCGAAACTCCGGGTGAGGAATCACCAGCTCATCGGAGAGCCATTGTGCCGATCCGTATAGGATGATGTCGATGTCGCAGGTCCGGTCTTGGTAGTGTCCGTCGTTGCTTTTTTGGCTTCGTCCGAGTATCCTCTCTATATCTTGCGTGATGTCCAAAAGCTCCAGTGGGCTGAGTCCGGTCCTGACCCCGATGACTTGGTTGAGGAAGTGATGGGGGGAGCTAAATCCCTCGGGTGTGGTGTCGTACACCTTGGACTCGGACAATATGGTGCCCACCTTTTGTCGAATCAATGCCCTTGCATCGGACAAGGTTTGGGCTCGATCACCAAGGTTGCTGCCCAGTGCCAGATAGACTTCTACTCCACCCTCCATACTCCTTATTTATCAGATGATCAGCATCGCATCTCCATACTCGCCAAACCCATACTTTTCCTTTATGGCCACCTTGTAGGCGTTCATGACATAGTCGTATCCGCCAAATGCGGCCGCATTCATCAGCATCGGGGAGAGTGGCATGTGAAATCCTGTGATCATTGCGGTGGCGACATCAAACCTGTACTCCGGGAAGATAAACTTTCCCGTCCAGCCATCGTAGGGCTTGATGAACCCATCGGTACTCACGCAGGTCTCTAGGGCTTTCATGGTGGATGCGCCTACTGCGCAGATCCGGTGTCCCTCGGTTTTGGCATGATTGACTATTTGGCAACACTCAGCCGTCACAATCATGCGCTCGCTTCCCATCTTGTACTTCGTCAGGTCGTCCACATCTATCTCGGAGTACATCACTCTACTGTTGTGCAGTGTCAGGGTCGGGAAGACACAGTCCTTTAGCTCTAGACGCTTGAGGAGCTCTCGGCTGAAGTGAAATCCTGCCGCCGGTCCGACCACAGCACCCTCATTCTTGGCATATATAGTCTGGTACCGTTCTTGGTCCTCTTCGTCCGGTTTGCGTTTGATATAGGAGGGGATGGGAGTAATCCCGTGGGCAAAAAGCTCCTCCTTGAATTCTTCGTGCGTCCCTTCGTAGATAAAGCGCAGGGTACGTCCTCGAGAGGTCGTGTTGTCGATGACTTCGGCCACCAAGCTTTCGTCTTCGCCAAAGAAAAGTTTGTTGCCAATCCTTATTTTCCTAGCCGGGTCTACCAGTACATCCCACAGGAGGATTTCCGGCTTTAGCTCGCGCAACAAAAATACCTCAATAGCCGCATTGGTCTTCTCTTTATGTCCGACAAGGCGTGCCGGGAAGACCTTGGTGTCGTTGAGCACAAAAGCATCTCCGGCATCAAAATAGTCGACCAAGTCTTTGAAGAGTCGGTGCTCAATATCCCCGGAGTCCTTGTGTACGACCATCAAGCGGGATTCGTCGCGAAAGTGTGCCGGCTTCTGAGCGATTAGCTCCTCCGGTAGTTTGAATTTGAATTGGGAGAGCTTCATGCTTCCCATATTGTTTCTCAGTGTCTTCATATGTTTTGGAATAACCTGTTCAAAGGCACATTTGTTCAGTCTCAAGCTTCTTGGGTCGTCTGAGACAGGATCTCTTCTATATAGTCCTGAAATTCCTCCGGCTTCAGGCCATTCTCCGTACCAAAGTCTCCCACTCTTGTCCTCCTCAGTGCAGTCAGGTGAGCACCACTCCCCAGTGCCTGACCTAGATCTCTGGCGAGCGAGCGTATGTAGGTCCCTTTTCCGCAAGTGACCTCCAGTTCGATCTCCGGCAGTGACGCTTTGCGGAGCTTCAGCTCGTAGATCCGCACCTCTCTGGGGGGCAACTCTAGATCGCTACCTTTTCTGGCCAGTTCGTAGGCCCGTGTCCCTTCCACATTGACGGCCGAAAAGAGTGGCGGGGACTGTAGGATCGGCCCCTCAAAGGCTGCAAGAGCATCGTGTATCATTTCCGAGGTGATGTGTTCGTACGGATACACCCCGTCCACTTCGGTCTCTAGGTCGTAGCTTGGTGTGGTGGCACCGAGTCGCAACGTGGCCACGTAGGTCTTGGGCATCAGCTGCACCTCCTCTATGCGCTTGGTGTACTTCCCTGTGCATAGGACGACCACGCCGGTGGCCAGAGGATCCAGCGTGCCGGCGTGCCCGACCTTGATCCGCTTGACCCCCAGAGCTTTGGAGAGCAACCACCGAAAGCGGTTGACGACATCAAAGCTCGTCCAGCCCAATGGCTTGTCGACGACTACAAACTGTCCGTCGCTAAAGGGATTGGGGGGAGTCCGGTGCGGTTGCTTATTCATCTCTGCTTAGTGAATGATTGCCAAGTCCATGCCCAGTGCCAGAGCTGCGAGGATTAGTCCTCCCACAATGATACGATACAGGCCAAATGCCCTAAAGCTATGGCGCTGTATGTACATGATGAAGTATCGGATCGCAACTGCGGCCACCAAAAAGGCCACCACATTCCCCACCACCAGGGTGAGCATATTGTCTTGTAGGATGGACAGCCGGTCGCTCCTAAAGAGCTTGATGACTTGGAGCAGTGAGGCTCCAAACATCGTCGGAACCGCCAAAAAGAAGCTAAACTCAGCGGCTCTTTTTCGGTCGAGCCCCACCACCATACCACCGACGATGGTGCTCATGGAGCGAGACATCCCCGGGAAAAACATGGCGATGCACTGGAAAAGTCCTATGGCAAATGCTTGTACGTAGGATATGTTTTGCCGTGTTCCCCGCTTTACCCATCGGTCGATGAAGAGCATGATCACGCCTCCGACCACAAGGTTCAGCGCAATCACCCACACCTTTCCCAGCACCTCGTCCACCCAGTCGTCAAAGAGCAGCCCCAGGACTACGGCCGGTATGAGAGCCACGATTAGCTTTAGGTAAAAGCTCACTCGCCCCACAGCCTTGCGCCATAGAGGCACCTTCTCTGATCGGAGTGCCGGCGGAACCGAAAAATCAAAAAAGTACCTGTAGTACATCAGGACTACCGCCAAGATGGCCCCAAACTGAATCATGACCGTAAAGGCCTTGACATAGGGCGTACTCTCAATCCCCAGCAAGGCCTGAGCGATGACCATGTGGCCGGTACTCGACACCGGCAAAAACTCGGTCAGCCCCTCCACGATGGCAAGTATGATGGACTCGAATAGTGTCATTTCCGGACTCTGCCACGGTATAGGATTGCGACCACCACATTCAGATACCCGATGGCGCAGATCACGGGTGCCAGCACTATCCTACGCATGCTAAACACACGCTCGTCAAAGCTCACGCCATCCGGAGAGCTACCACCGGACATGAGTAGGTACCCGATCGTGATCAGGAGGAGTGAGAGGAGTAGGAGGTAGCCGTTGACCTTGGTAAATCCGGAGCGATAGGAGCCCTTGTCGGGCTTCGCTTCTCGTTGTTCGATATTCATGAGATAGCTGTGTCTACGTGTTTGTTGTCAGGCTCGGTAGAGCTTGTCCGCATCCATCTTGAGGTAGTGCGTGACTGCGGCGGCGGCACTCAGCCAGCTGATCAGGATGCCCAGAGCCAATACGATGCCGGCTACGATACCGGCGTTGGCCGGGGTGAGGACCGTCCGCATGATCGGGTAGGTGGTCATCACATGTGTCCACGCCCATCCAAGCAGCCCCAAGGCCACAATGGCCGAAATCACACCACTCCACACATTGGAGCGAATGAAGGGAGCGCGAATGAACGAGGGTGTGGCACCCACCAAGCGCATCGTGTAGATCAAGAACCGCTTGGAGTAGATCAGGAGGCGTATCGTGTTGTTGATCAGTACAGTCGAGATCAAGAGCAGTAGCAGTGCCACCACGATCATCACAAGGGTCACGGTCCGGATATTGCTGTTGAGCTCCTCCACCAGATCTTTTCGGAAGCTGACCGACTGTGTCAGTGGGTAGCTGTTGAGCTTTTGCTCAATCATTCGGATGCTGTCGGGAGAGGTGATGTAGTCGGCCTTGATATAGACCTCAAAAGTGGGAGACAAGGGGTTCCAGCCCAAAAACTCCTCCGGACTCTCGCCCAACTCCTGCGTGAGGTCGATCATTGCTTGCTCTTTGGAGAAAAACTCCACCCCTCGCACAAAGGGCTCTTTGGTAATCAATCCCTGCATATTGGCAATCTCCGAGTCGGTGGCTTCGGGGGTCAGGAGGACCGTGAAGTTGAAGCTCTCGCGGACATAGTCCTTGAGACCGGTTGCCACTAGCCCCAGCATCGCCACCACTCCGACCAAAAAGAGTACCATGGAGATACTGATGATACTGATGATCCGTGAGTGCAAAAAGCCGGGCGCTTTTTTGCCTTGTTCGTGCTTAGACATTTCTTTGTTTTATCAAGCCTGATGGTAACTGTTCCAAACGCCCAAAGTTACCTATTTTTCTGCACAGTGCCGAACCCCCCGAGCCACCTCCCGTCCCACAGGTTAGGCACTTGTGTCTCCTCCTAGGAGCTTCGTGATGGTCGCCACGCTGCTCGGCGCATATTTAGGAGGAAGGAAGAAAAACCCGGCAAGCTCGGAGAAAAAGATGCGCTTGTCCTATGAAAAAGATAAAATCACTGTGTGATTTGAATAAATCACACAGTGACCTGAATAAATCACTAAGTGATTTGAAGAAATCACTTAGTGATTTGGAGTTTTTCGACCGGGAAAAATAGTTTGGAAGTACATAGCGTGGACTTTCTAACCTTGGGTGAGGACTTTTTGACCAGTCGGAATGCCAAAGGTTTGGCCCTTAGGTGCACGCTCCGCCTGATAAATGTGGCGATGGTGTGGTCGGAGTCGGAGTTGCGTTTTTTTCGTAAATTCGCAGAAAGGGCGCACGGCCACGTTGGATTGACAATGTCCGAGTGGGTTGCCCCCTTTTTCATCCTCCCCTTTTTGCTCCGATGTGGTGGGCCTGCACATCCGTTTGCTCGGCACTTGTCGGGATGGGGGGCTGATCGAGAAAAAGACGACACAACCCAAAATTTTTTTTTGACCATAAACATGAGTAAGGTATTGAAAAAGATGGCTATGACTGCTGTCCTCTGTGGCTCCCTCACGGTGGGTGGGGCCACACTTCCTGCATCGGCAGGATCCAAGAGATTTACCCCGGAGGCAATGATGGAGCTCTATAGGATAGGGGGTCCGGAGCTTTCGCCGGACGCTCGGCACTACCTATATACGCGTAGCAAGCCCAACTTGGCTGAAAACTCCTCCACTACCGAGATAATGCTTGGGGAGGTGGGCAAGCCCGGGGCTGCACGGGTATTGGTGGAGGGCAAGGGGCACTCGCCCGTGTTTCTCGACAACCGTACTGTCGCATACATTACGACTGACCGGACGCCGGCTCAGGTGGCACTGATCAATATCGATGGGAGCGGCAGGAGGGTCGTCTCGGACTATCCTTTTGAGGTGGAGGCGTTCCTTTTCTCGCCCAAGCGCGACAAAGTGGTGGTGATCCGTGAGCGTGAGTTGCCACAAATTGCCAAGCAGGAAAACCCGGACTTGGACAAAACCTCCGGCCTGATCTTTGATGACCTGATGTACAAGCACTGGGACCACTGGAATCTCACGACTCGCCAGCCCTATATCTCCATGGTCTCCTCAGATCTGAAGATCAGCTCCGATCTGACACCGGTCCTGGGAGAGGGCGAGTGGTACGAGGTCCCGACCAAGCCTTTTTCGGGCGTGGAGGATCTGAGCTGGAGCCCCGATGGCTCCAAGCTGGCCTACTCTTGTCGCAAAAAGATGGGGCTGGCGTACGCCGTGTCGACCAATACGGATATATATGTCTACGACCTGAAGAGTGGTGAGACTACCAATATCACCGAGGGAATGATGGGCTACGACACCCACCCGGCCTACTCGTCCGATGGAAGGTACATCGCCTGGATCAGCATGGAGCGTGATGGCTACGAGGCGGATCTGAAGCGTCTTTTTGTCCTGGATACCCGGACGGGGCAGAAGACCTTTTTGAGCCGAGACTATGACAACTTTGTGGACGACTTTGCGTGGATGGACGGGGATCGTCGTATCCGATTTGTCAGCAATGATAGGGGGCTGGGGTCGCTTTTTGAGATCGACCTAAACGGTAAGGTGACCCGCACCTACAAGCCCAAGCAGGCCGATGTCACGGCCTTTTCGGGGACGGGTGATGTGGTGCTCTTTGCGATGCAGTCGATGGAGTCACCGGCTGACCTGTATTGTATGGTGGGCAAGAAACCGGTCCAAAAACTGACCACGGAGAATGATGCTTTCCTAGCCCAGTTTGGCAAAATAACGATACAGGAGCGCTGGATACCGACGACGACGGGAGAGAAGATGCTGGTGTGGGTGGTGTTGCCACCCGACTTTGATGCCACAAAAAAGTACCCCGCAATACTCTACTGCCAAGGTGGTCCGCAGAGTACGGTGAGCCAATTTTGGAGCTATCGGTGGAACATCCGCACCTTTGCCAGTGGAGGGTACGTCATGGTCCTGCCCAACCGACACGGGGTCCCGGGTTTTGGCAAAGCCTGGAACGAACAAATAAGTGGTGACTACGGTGGACAAAATATGAAGGACTACCTCACCGCCATAGACGAAGTGGCCAAGGAGCCCTATGTGGACGAAAATCGACTGGGTGCGACGGGGGCAAGCTATGGTGGCTTTTCGGTCTATTGGCTGGCCGGACACCACGAGGGAAGATTCAAGGCCCTGATGGCGCATGCCGGGATTTTCAACCTCGAGGCACAGTACCTCGAGACAGAGGAAAAGTGGTTCGCCAACTGGGATATGGGCGGTGCCTACTGGGACAAGGACAATGCGATCGCACAGCGCACTTTTGCCAACTCCCCCCATCGCTTTGTGAACAAGTGGACTGCCCCCATCCTCATCTCGGTGGGCGACTTGGACTACAGGATTGTCTCCTCACAGGGTATGCAGGCTTTTGACGCCGCCAGGATGCATGGGCTACCCGCACGCCTCCTCTACTACCCCGATGAGAGCCACTGGATCCTACGACCACAGAATGGCGTGCTCTTTTACCGCACGTGGTTTGACTGGATGGATCGTTACCTGAAACAATGACACAGATGAAATCTATGAGAAATACCCTCGCATTACTTGCACTACTGATTGGCTCCCTGAGTGCTGTCGCACAGGAGAATGCTCCCCGATGGATCCGCTATCCGGCCATCTCGCCGGACGGATCGGAGATAGCGTTTAGCTACCAAGGAGATATCTACAAGGTCAGTCGTACCGGAGGACCGGCCCAGCGACTGACTACGGATGTAGCCTATGACACACAGCCTATATGGTCACCGGATGGGAGGCAGATCGCCTTTGTGAGCACCCGATACTATGGTGCGCGAGATATCTACACGATGAGTGCTCAGGGTGGCGTGGCCAAGAGGGTCACGACCCACTCGACCTCCGAGACGCCACTCTTTTTCAGCAACGATGGCAAGTACATCTACTATGCGGCTCAGATACAGGATGAGGCCCAAAGTGCGCTGAACCCCAATAGGCGGATGAATGAAATGTATCGTATCCCCACAGAGGGCGGACGCTCTACGCTGGTGATGGGCACACCACTCTCTGCGGCAACGCTGGATCCCAAAGGAAAGTTCGTGCTGTATGAGGACCAAAAAGGCATGGAAAACTATTGGCGGAAGCACCAGAAAAACTCGATAGCACGAGACATTGTCCGGTACGACTTTGCCACCAAGGCCTATACCCCGGTCGTGACTTCGGAGAGTGAGGATCGCAACCCTGTCCTCTCTGCAGATGGTAGGACACTCTACTTCTTGAGCGAACGCAACGGCTCGTTCAACCTCTACTCCACCGACCTGCGGAATGGGGCGGAGGCAAAGCAACTGACGGACTTCAAGGAGCATCCCGTGCGCTTTTTGAGCATCGCCAAGGATAACACACTGGCCTTTGCCTACGATGGTGAGCTGTACACCCTTGTCCCCGGTGGTAGGGCAGAGAAGGTGAGGGTGGAGCTACACAATGACCTAGGCCCGGATCTTGTCGATAATCTAAGGCTAAGAGGCGGAATCACCTCGGCCGCTGTCTCGGATGATGGCAAGCAGATCGCTTTTGTCATTCGGGGTGAGGTCTTTGTCACCTCCTCGGACTACAAGACCACCAAGCGGATTACCAACACCGCGGCAGAGGAGTCTTCGGTCACCTTTGGCCCCGATGGACGCACCCTGGTCTACGCCAGCAGGCGTGATGGGAGCAGTGATCTGTATGTCGCACGCATCGTCCGAGATGAAGAAAAGACCTTCCCTTACGCAACGCTGATAAGGGAGGAAAAGTTGATCCCCGATGTTTCTGCCGAAAAGATGAGGCCCCTCTTTTCTCCCGACGGTAAGGAGATTGCTTTTGTCCTCGATCGTAACAAAGTGGCGGTGTATAATCTTGCAGACAAGCGCTTGCGTCGTATCGTGGACGATGGCGTGGTCAGCTATCGAAATGGGGGGATTGACTTTGTCTGGTCTCCCGACAGCAGGTGGCTGGCCCTCAATATTACGACCAATCATCACGAGCCCTATGCCGATGTCGTACTAGCAAGTGTGACGGAGGACAAGCCCACACTCCACAACCTCACCAATAGTGGCTATTTTGCCACCAACCCCCGCTTTGTCATGGGTGGAGATGCCATCATCTATGCGTCCGAACAATATGGAATGCGCAACCACGCCTCCTGGGGATCAATGAATGATGTCATGATCGTCTTCCTCAATCGAGAGGCGTATAACAAGTTTAGGCTCAGCAAGGAGGAGTATGAGCTTCTGACGGAAGCGGAGAAAACAGCGCACAAGGATGAGGAGACCTCCTCCAAAGACAAAAAAGCGACAGCCACCAAGTCGGAGACTGCACCCAAGGAGATCAGAGTGGAGCTGGAGCATATCGATCGTCGCATCCTGAGACTCACCCCCGCCTCCTCCAAGCTGGGAGATGCCTACATTACCGATGATGGCAAAAAGCTGTACTACATGGCGGCCTTTGAGGGTGGCTATGATCTGTGGGTAAAGGATCTGCGTGAGGGCGACACCAAGTTGCTCAACAAGATGAATGGTGACTCCTTCGGCATGATCCCTGACCGAGGACAAAAGAATCTCTTCCTCGTCAGTGGTGATGACCTAAAGAAAATGGAGCTCTCCTCTGAGAAAATAAGCCCGATCAGCTACGAAGCTGAGATGAAACTCGACCGAGGAGCCGAGCGAGCCTTCATGTACGACTATGTCTGCAGAGAGGAGGCCGAGCGCTTTTACGACACCGGCATGCACGGTGTGGATTGGCCGGCCCTGACGGACCACTACCGCAAGTACTTACCCTATATTACCAATAACCACGACTTCTCCGAGATGTTGTCGGAGTTGCTGGGTGAGCTAAATGTCTCGCATACCGGATCCGGCTACGCTGCTCCCAATAGTGCACCACGTACTGCCGAGCTTGGCCTTTTCTTGGACTTCACTCCCGATGACCGGGGGCTCAGGATCCAAGAAATCGTGCCCGGAGGACCTTTTGATGTCTACAATACCAGAGTCCAGCCGGGAGACTATGTCACCGCCATAGATGGCGTGGAGATAGGTGCGGACACCGATCTTTTCCCACTGCTGGAGGGCAAAGCCGGCAGGCCCACCCTCATCGCTTTTGCATCCAGTGGAGGCACAGCCTGGGAGGAGGTCATCAAGCCGATCACTGCATCCAAGCTCAATGCCCTACTGTACGACCGCTGGGTGGAGCGTCGCGAAGCCGAGGTCGACAGCCTGTCCAATGGACGACTGGGCTATGTACACATTCCCTCCATGGATGACGCCAGCTACCGAAAGGTGTATGCCAAAGCCTTGGGCAAGTACTACCAGAGGGAGGGGATCGTGATCGATGTGCGCTACAATGGTGGAGGACGCTTGCACGAGGATATTGAGGTCCTCTTTTCCGGGAAAAAGTACCTGACGCAGGAGATCCGTGGCGAGTACTACTGTGATATGCCCTCACGTCGCTGGACCAAGCCCAGTGTCATGGTCACGTGTGAGATGGACTACTCCAATGCCCATGGGACCCCCTGGGTGTACCGCCATATGGGGATCGGCAAGGTCGTCGGCATGCCTGTCCCCGGTACCATGACCTCGGTCAATTGGGTCACCCTCCAAGATCCGAGCATGTACTTTGGTATCCCGGCCGTAGGGTATAGGACGGCTGAGGGCTATGTCCTCGAAAACCACCAACTTGAGCCGGACGTGAAGGTCCCCCTGGACTGGACCAAAGCCCTCAACGGTAAGGACACCCAGCTGGAAGCTGCTGTCCGCATTCTGCTTGAGGAGCTAAAGTAGCCCTCGAGCCAATCCTCTAAAGAAGCGGTCTCCGGTGACTTCGGCGAGCTGTGCCGAATCTACCGGAGACCGTTTCTTTACCCTGTCGGACCTTGTTTTTTAGTTCTATCCGTCTAAGTGATCGCTTCTATCTGTGAAAACTTTCGCTTCTATCCGTGAAAGAGATTGCTTCTATCCGTGAAACTCAAGGCTCCTTGTAAGTTTTTGATTTTCAAAGGCTCCCGAGGACGTTGTTTTTGACGTCCTCGGGAGCCTTTGTATTCTTCCAAAATCAGTGATTTTTGGATCTAGTGTTTGTGCAGACTATTGGGGTCAGGTGGTGTGGATTGGACCACGATGATCCTACTCTTGGCCTCGGGGAGGATTTTTTGGATGAGGCGGGGTACCTCTTGTGGGTGTATCTCCTCATAGCCGTCAGGAGTGTCGGTGTGACTTTGGCTCCGTGTGGGGAGCTTGCCGGTCTCCATGTAGGCGTTGAGCAGAGCGATCCTCAGGAGTGGGTTTTCGGCTTCGGTAGTATCCCCACTGTCGGTTGCCCCTTTGTGTGGTGGCGGTGTCTGCATTTTTTCGTCCATCGCCAGTCGTACCTTTGTCTGCTTGAAGTACTTGGGGTCCACTGTTCCGTCGGATAGGGCTTGCAGTATGTGCTCAATCTTGTGACGTACGAGGTCTACCTTTTCTCGTCCGGTCTCGATGCGGATATTGATCGTCTCCGATGGCTTGGGGTAGGCGAGGTAGTTGGCTTGGACTGCAATCCCGTAGGTGATGGTTTCCTTTTCCCGCAATTCGTCAAAGAGGTAGGCCTGCAGTATTCCCTCTATGATCTTGAGCGTTTTTTGCTCTCGATCGGTCAGCTCTTTGTCTGCGCTGTAGGAGTACTCGACTTGGCCAATGTCTCCCGGAAGGTCTGCCGTAAAGGTTGCGACAATTTCTTTTTGGGGCGCGGATAGGTCGCGCTCAATGTAGTGGCGGGGTGTGGTACCTATCACTCCGGGCAGTGAGGCAATGTAGCGCTCTGTGAGCTGGCGTGCCTGTGCCTCGGGGACATCGCCTGCTATGCAGAATGTGAAGTGTGCCATGTTGCCAAACTTTTCTTGAAAGAGTTGGCGGACTCTCTCGAGCGTGATGGCTTGGTAGTAGGCACTGTCCTTGGCAGGGTTTTGGGGCGATATGGGGTAGAGCAGTCTCTGTATGGAGTCGTTGACAGCCTCCATACCGGTGTGCTTGCGGTCGAGGTAGAGGTACTTTTGGCGTTGCATCTGCTTGCGGAAGGTCTCCGGAGCAAAGCTGTGCTGACCGAGGATGAGGTGGGTGTAGGCCATCATCTCCTCTAGTGAAGCCGTGTCGGTGGTACCTCCGATGCCGTCGCTTGTCTCGGTGATATTGAGGCTGAGGTCAAAGGACTTGCCGGCCAGCCATCGTGCGAGGCTGTTGCGGGAGTGTCCTCCGACACCGGATTGCAATAGGAGACTCTGCATCATGTTGTACGAGGGGAGGTCCTCCGGTGCTATGATGGAGTGCCCACCCATTGCTGTACCGGCAAAGAAGGCTTCGCCCTTGAGGGATGGGATGGGCATGTAGAGCATCCTGGAGCCATTGGAGAGGTGCCACTCTTTGGCACCTAGCTCGGGCAGTGCTTTTTCGCTCAGAATTTTGCCCGGTGTGAGCGTGCCGGTGGGTATGAGCTGTGCTATAGGCTCGGCAGGGCAGATGTGGTAGGTCTCTTCGGCCCGGACTTGTCGGAGGAGTTGCTCAAATTCGTCGGAGCTCAGTGGTGAGGAGGATCGGTCGGATGCGTAGGTGACGAAGGCGAGGTTGCGGTCGGTCATCCACTCTTTTGTCCAGCTGTTGAGCTCCTCAGCGGTTAGCTCGACGAGTGTCTCGATGGTGGTGGTCAGCTGACTGCGAAAGGAGGTGATGGGCTGCCCATATAGGTAGTTTTGCCTAAAAACCTCCATGATGTTGTCGGGGGTCCCTAGCTTGTCTGCCGACAAGAGCTCCTGGATCTCGCGGTACATGGCTTCTTGCACGGGGGCAAACTCTTCGTCTGTGAAGCCATCTCTGCGGATGGATTCGCGGAGAGCGAGCAGTTGGTGTAGTGCTTCTTTTTCCCGTCCGGTGTAGGGAACGACATCCCAGCTGTTTTGGGCATATAGGCGAACCAATGGTGCGTAGGAGCAGACGGCCGCTATGAACTCCTCGGAGCCATCGTTTCGGATCATTCCGATCCTCTGGGTCACGAGTTTGTTGAAGATCATGGAGAGCAGGTTGTCTCGGATGCTGTTGCGCTTGGCGGGATCTGCGGGGGTGTAGATCCTCTGGTAGAGTCCGAAAGAGTAGTGGGTGTTTTCGGGATCGGTGAAGTGCTCATACAGCACAGACTCGTTGTCGGGGATGAGTGGGTCGACACGTTTGGGCGCATTGGTGGGTTGCTTTAGGTCCGAGAAGCGGGCGATCACGAGTTGCTCCAGCTCGTCGACCGGGTAGTCTCCTATCAGGATGACGCACTGCAGATCCGGGCGGTACCACTTGTGGTAAAAGTCCTTTAGCCCCTTTGGGGTGATGCTCCGGATACCGTCCGGTGTGCCTATGACGTTTCGGACGGCGTAGGGAGAGTGGTTGTATACGACCGGAGCGATGGCGTCTTGGATTCTTTTTTCGAGTCCTTGTCGCTGTCGCCACTCTTCGGTGACGATACCTTTTTCTTTGGCCACGTCCTTGCGGTTGATGTCTATGTCTCCGCACCAGTCTCGGACTAGCTGTAGTGCCTCATCTACCTTGGTACGGTCATTGGTGGGTATGCTATAGAGGTAGTACTTGGTCTCGCTGAGCCCGGTGAGGGCGTTGAATAGTATCCCATTGCTTTGGAGAAAGTGCATGACTCCTCCGGGGTAGTGCTTGGTGGTGTTGAAGGCAATATGCTCGAGGAAGTGTGCCATCCCCTGCTCGTTGTCTTTTTCCTCGATGGCTCCGATATTCTGTAGTAGGTAGCAGTTTAGCTCTTGCCCAAAGTCTTTGGTCTCGTGGATATAGTAGGTGAGTCCATTGGGTAGGCGTCCATGCTTTGTGGTGCCACTCTCCTGCGCAAAGGCCGTCCCGCTGATGAGAAGGCAGAGGAGGAGAAATAGTAGTGGTGGTGTGGTCTGATTTTTGCTCATAAGTTTAGTCCCTCAGTAGCTCCAGCTCGGAGGTTTTTCGGATGATGGTCGCTTGGATCATTTGCTGCAATAGGTCGGAGTCGGTGATTTGGTACGAGTCGGCAAATCCTTGGTTGTAGTACTGCTGTGCGAGGTCGTACTTGCCCAGCTGCTTGTATGAGTCGCCGATCATCACTAGGTAGTTGATCCGATCCGATAGGGGGTTGTCTCCTTTTAGTGCCTCGGTGAGCCAAGCAATGGCGGCCTCGTGGTGCTTGGGCTGCAACTTGTCTCCGAGTGCGTGGTAGAGGTCTTGTGCAGACTTGGCGTAGTCGTTGGGGGTGAGCCCTTCGCCCAGTGCGACAAAGTACTGGGTCATGAGGTTGATGTACTCGTCGGCATCTTGGTTGCTGTAGAGTGCGTAGAGTGCATCGTAGTACATTTTGGACTTTTGGTAGGGAGAGAGACCTGTGTCGGGTGCGACATCGTATGCCGCCTTGTACTCACTGTTGATCTTTTCGAGCAGGTCTCGGTATGCGGTGTCTCCTTTTTTGGCCAGCTCTTCCATCCGTGCATCGTTGTACTCAATGATGTAGTAGGCGACGGGGTCACCCACTGCCGAGATCCACTCCGGAAGGGTGGTGACCATGTAGTCGATGATCTGCTTTTGGAGGCTTGGGTCGTCGCCCCCCATTGTGCTGATGATCCGGTAGTCCTGTCGGTTGATCAGCTGTGGTCCTATCTTTTGTGTGATGTACTCTCGGTAGAGTTTGCGTAGTCGGACGACCCATCTGTCGGCGTCCATTCCCTCCTGTGTGGCGAGGAAGGAAGGGGCTTGGAGGAGGAGATTTTGCTTGAGGTCCAGGTTGTCTTTGTCGTGCTGATACATCTCATAGAGCTTGGCAAAGCCGATCATCTCTCCGGTGGCAGTCTTTGCAGCGTCGAGTAGTGAGGCGACATCCACTCCTCCGGTGGTGACTGATATGGCTTTGCCCTGATTGTTCATGAATATGAGGGTAGGGTAGGCTTGTACGGCGTACTTTTTGGCGATCTCCACGTTTTGTGGAGCTTCGGCATCCAGTTGGATGCTGATGAAGTGGGTATTGAAGTAGTCTCCGACCTCTTTTTGGGGAAAGACCTCTCGAGCAATCCTTTTGCACGGGCCACACCAAGTGGCGAAGAAGTCTACAAATAGGGCCTTGTCTTCGGCCTTTGCTTTGGCCAGGGCTTCATCAAAAGTCCCGGTGAAAAAGCGGATCCCATCCTGTGCGGAGGAGACAGAGGCGATCAAGAGGGAGAGAAGTAGTGTGGTGAGTAGTGTTTTGGTATTCATTTTGGGACACGCAGTTTGGTTATTCTTTGTCTTCTACAACAATGGTCAGGATATCATTTAGGATGGCGCTATGCCCTTCGTTGTAGACTTTCAGCGTGATCGTATAGCGTCCGAGTGGGAGAAGCTTGGCCCCCTTTTGTGACAGTCGGATGAGGCCACCGCTGACATCCAGCTCGCCTTGGTCCGCAATTTTCTGAAAAACGGTGGCATCTCCACCGTCGCTGACCTTGACGCTGACAAAGCTGTAGTTGATAGGATTGGTACCGGATACGCCTTGGATCCTGGTGGATACCCATGGGGCACCATTGGTCGCACGTGGAGACTCGGGATCCGGGGTGTGGTAGACCATGAGGGTGTTGGGGACGAACTCTACATCCTTGGTCTGAAGATACCCCACCGGAATCCTCTGGCACGAGGCGAATAGGGTGACAAAAAGGGCCAGTAAGACCTTGCACAATGTGGAGGATGGTCTGTTTTTCATATTTTCTGATTTTAGAAGTCGTTGAGCTTGAATGTGTATGCTAAGGAGTGTACGATGCCGGTCTTGGTGGCAATGTTGTGTGATGCCACATCGGAGGAGCCTGATTTGTCCGTGCTCACTAGGTATAGCTTTTTGGGTCCCATTCCGACAACACCATTGTAGGGCTCTCTATAGGCATAGATCCATAGTTTTTTGCCGGATAGCATGGTGCAGACTTCTCCGCCTTTTCCGATTCTCTCACCGGGTAGCTGTGCGCCCTCTTTCCACCTCTCAAGTGGAATAGCTTTGGGGTAGACACAGGTCAGGATCCACTCTTTGCACTGATCGGCCGGTATGTCGCGCACACTCTCCAGTTGGTTGTCAAAAAGGTAGCTCTTGATGCTGAGGTCGGTGATCCCAAAGAAAGTAATGTCGGAGCCGTACTGACTCTTGCCCTCAAATAGGTCTTGCAAGCCGGCATGCTTGATCATCTCTTGGGTGAGATGCCAGTTGTATGAGTCGGTGGATAGATACTCCCACATGGTCTTGTCGAGGTGAGAGGTGGGTGCTTTTACCTGCACGTAGTTGTACTTGGTGCAGGAGGTGCCACATATGATCATGAGTGGCAGGAGTAGGGTGATGACACGAGTATTCATGAGTCCGGAGATCTTCCTATTAGTTTTCATACTTGATCCAGTAATCTTTTTGGCGGATGAGGGTGTTTCTACCCCCCTCGCCATAAGCTGTGGAGGATATAGGGAGGACGAGTGCCCCGCCTTGTATTTCTTGCTGTGTAAGTTGACTCAACTTGCCTACAAACTCGGTGGAGAGGTAGTTGTTTCGTACTACGTCAAAGTATCTGTGGTCGCTCTCAAATAGGAGCTCGCGCTCACGCTCCTTGAATACAGCATACTGTACACCCTTGGTGTCGTTGGGGGCCGGATATTGCGTGGCATTGGATCTGCTTCGGATCGTGTTTAGGTCCTGTATGGCTTGTCCCTCGTTGCCTAGCTTGGCATTGCACTCGGCACGCAGGAGGATGAGGTCCGCTAGTCGCCAATAGGAGTAGTGGGCGTTGAGTGCACGGAAGGTCTTGTCTTGCTGGGAGTCCACATCCACATTGTAGAGGGCTTGCCGGTACTTGTACATCAGGGCATAGCTGTTGTTATCGGAGATGTGCTCCACCTCTAGGTCGTAGAAGAAGGCCTCACGGCGTAGATCCTCTGCGTCCGGAAATAGCTTTAGCGCAGTCTCTCGGTAGATCTTTAGTTGCGTGTCGTATGCGAGGTCATCGAGTCGCTTGGTGTCATCGACCGGCCAGCTCACATAGGACTTTGCCGGAGTGGGAGAGTTGCTATATTGGCTCCGTAGTTTGTCAAAAGCGAGGACGTAGATATCTTCAGGGCTGATCTGGTCGGCGTTTGAGAGGTTTTGGACCAACTCTATAGGAGTGGATAGCAGCCTATAGTTTCCGACCTTGCCATCTATGATCTCTGTGGCGTATCGTATGGACTCCTTGTAGGCTTCCTTGGCATCACCGCTGAGGTGATAGAGCTCGATGGCACTCCCTTTCCACGCATAGGCATGTGCGAGGAGCGCACAGGCGGCACCTTTGGAGGCATATTGTTTGTTGAGCGGAGAGGTCCCGTCCGGAAGCTTTAGTTGCTCAAATGGAGGGAGAAGTTCGTAGGCTTCTTTCCCGGCTTTGATAGCCTCTTCCAAGACTTGTAGCATAGGACTGACCCCGTAGGGGTGAGTTGCCTTTGAGTCCTTGGTGATGACCGCATCTCCGAAGCGCATGGCGACATTGAGGTAGGCAAAACCTTTGGCAAAAAGTGCTTGTCCCCTGTGGTAAGCCCGTCGCTCGTCGTTGAGCCCCGTGGTCTGTGAGATATTGTCCAGCAGTAGATTGGACTCATAGATGACATCGTAAAAGTCCTTCCAGCTCTGTTGCAGGTCAATGATGGTTTTGGGGTTCCATTCGCGAAGCTGGTTTTGGTAGGCCGTCTCATCGGCCACTTCTCCGGCAATCTGGAATACCGTGCTATTTGCCATCGCCTGACTGGTGAAGAATAGGATAGAGATGGTCGTAGCGTTGAGTTCTTTTTCGGTCACAAAGGCATTGGTCTGTGTCAGTGCGTTGTCCGGTCTAAAATCTAGCAGATTGCACGATGAGGACAGCAGACTTACTGACGCCACTGTGAGGAGTATATTGGATATCTTCATAATGAATGGATGAGCTCTTGTTGCTTAAAACTTCAGGTTGAGTCCCAAGGACACCTTCCGGCTCAGAGGGTAGGTACGTCCATCGTCTTTCCCGGTCATTGGGTCGATTGTTTCGGGGTCGATTCCGGAGTAGTTGGTGAGCATCAGTAGGTTCTCGCCTGTCAAATGGATTCGGATCCCCTTGATGTTCATCTTTTTCACCCACTCTTTCGGCAAGTCATATGATAGTGTGGCCTGTTTCAGTCGGATAAAGCTGACATTCTCGATAGCTGAGTCGGCCATTCCGTCGAACTGACCTGCGTAGTTGGATGACGCAAACTTGATGGACGGGTGGTCGGTTACGTCCCCCGGTTTTTGCCAAAATGTGGCGCGGGTATAGTCGCCCATGATGGGGCCAAATGCTCCACTGAAGGCAAAGGCCGTTGCCTTCACTTGGTTTACCACCTTTCGCCCGAGTGAGTAGTTCATGTGCAAAAACAGCGTCAGCCCTTTCCAGCTTACTTGGTTGCTGAGTCCGCCATATGCTTGGGGGATTGTGCTACCGGCGTAGTAAAGGTCTTTACTATCTATTTTGCCGTCCATGTTTTGATCTTTTAGCTTGCGTGCGCCTACCTGGATGGGGAAGTTGGCTCCCCCGAGCAGTAGGGGGGTCTTTGTTCCCTTGGCATCGTAGTAGTAGGGAATGTCTTTTTCGCTCTGGACGTATCCTTCGTCCTTGTAGGCGTAGATGCCATAGAGTGGTCTGCCGAGTATCATGTTGGACATGTCGACGCCGTCAAAGGATTTCCGGAATAGGTTCCAGTTTCGAGAGATATTAAACATCACCTGCCACCTGAGCTGATCGGTGCGGATCACATCGGCCTGTATCGATAGCTCTAGTCCTTCGTTGGATATGGCAGAGGCGTTGTTCCACATTTTTTGGACGAAGTAGACATCTCCCGGCATAGGGGTTTGCATCAGGAGTGCATACGAGTATTTGTTGTAGTAGTCGAGGGTTGCTTTCACCCGGTAGTTGAAAAGCTCCAAGTCCAATCCCAGATCGACTTGGTCACTTTTCTCCCATGTCAGGTCGTTGTTGGCAAGGAGGGCCGGTACTAGTCCGGATTTTCCAAAAAACGTATTGGACTCGGACATCAGCCCGTGTGCGAGGTAGGCTTCTTGAAACTTTTGGCCTGACCTTCCCCACGATGCTCTCACCTTCCCAAAGCTCAGCCACCACCAATCTTTGGCAAGTGCTTCTTTTGAGAAGACCCAGCCAAAGCCGGCAGCTGGGAAGTTGCCCCACCGTACATTGCTGCCAAAGACGGAGGAACCATCTCTGCGGATGGATAGGTCCAGTAGATACTTCTGTCTGTAGTTGTAGTTGATGCGCGCCAGTAGGCTGAGCATGGCTTGCTCTTCCAGGTTGGTCTGGATCTTCTGTAGTGCACGGATGGTGCCGTATTCATCGGTCATGATGGATGGCCATCCTTCGCCGACCTGGTGTATCTGGTTTGTGGGGCCTCCGCGTCCCTCTCCTGTGACGACATCTAGGTGATCGTAGCTATAGGTTGCCCCGGCCATGAGGTCAAAGTTGTGGTCGCGTGCAAAAGTCTTCTTGTAGTTGAGGATATGCTCCGTCTGCACCATTGTCATGCCGACCCTGCTTACGTTCACCGAGGAGAGTTTGTCATGGCTGAGGTAGTCCGGGGTAAAGATGTTTACCTTGGTCCCAAAGTGGTTGATGGCAGCTGATGAGTTGAGAGTCAGCTCCTTTAGGATGTCGTACTTCAGGCCTAGGTTTAGCCGTAGGTTGTAGTTGCTGTTTTTTTGGTCAATGTCTCTCAGTTGCTTCAGGGTCTCTTTTTCGATCTCGGTACCACGTCCGGGGAGCATGGTGGAGGAGAGCTTGGGGTCCACAGTCAGCCCTTGGACCTTGCCCATATCCGTTCCGGCGTTTTTGCTGGTGTAGCCGAGGGATAGGTTGGAGTACATCTGGAGTTTGGGGCTGAGGTTGATATCGAGGTTGGTCACGTAGCTCAGTCGCCTAAAGCTAGAGCCGATCATGATCCCGGTCTCGTCGTAGATACCGCCCCCGATCATGTAGCGGACATTGTCGGTACCACCGGTGGCGTTGAGGTCGGCATCGGTCACACGACCTAGCCTGAAGATGTAGTCCCACCAGTTGGATTTGTTGTTGTAGAAGGTATTCAAGGAGTCCTGTGCGATGGATGGCAGTCGGTCAAAGCCTTCGAGCTTTGCTCCGTTTCTCCACAGGTAGTCGTACATGCCGTCCCCCTTGGTGTCCCAGCCGTAGCTGTCTTTGTGGCTCTTGGGGATTATGGTTCGGTCGGTCTCCCAGTCGTAGTGAGCTTCGGTGTAGTTTTTTGCGGCCAAGAGGTGGTAGAGACGTTCCCCGTGTCCCATCATCTGTACCGGTGTCTCGGGGAGCCAAGACATGGAGTTGGTGACGCTTATATTCACTTCCGGCTTGCCACTCCGACCTTTTTTGGTGGTGATGAGGATGACACCATTGGCGGCGCGTGAGCCATACAGAGAGGCCGATGCGGCATCTTTCAGGACCTCCACTGACTCTATGGTGGTCGGATCCAGGGAGGCGAGTGGGTTGATCCCACCGGTTGCCGTGCCGGTTGTTGCAGAGACCGGCACACCATCTATCACGTACAGTGGAGAGCCATCGTTGATCCCCTGTTGGTTGAGGGAGCTGAACCCTCGGATTGTCACCTGTGAGCCACCACCTCCCGGGGTGCCTGATAGGTTGGTCACCTCCACACCCGGCAGTTGGCCTTGCAGGAGTGTCTCTATGGAGGGAGCTGGTAGGTCTTGTAGCTTTTCGCCCTTGATTGTACCCACTGACCCGGTCAGTTCTCTGGTGTTGCGTGTGCCGTAGGCGATCACAGCCACTTCGCCCAGGACATTGACACTCTCTTTCAGTGTGATACGTAGCTCCTTTCCGGAGGCATAGTCACCCCTATAGGTCTCGTACCCTACATAGGAGACGACCAGCTTGCCCTTGGGCTTGGTTGCTCGGATCGAAAATCGTCCCTCTAGGTCGGTCATCCCGCCGGACCCTTCGGCCGGTATCCGGACGGTGGCTCCCGGTATCGTGACTCCATCGGCATCGCATACCACACCTTTCACTACGTGCTCGGCACTCTGGTTGCTCTTGATCTTGTAGACGTGGATGGTCTTTCCCTTCACGTCCCCGGCAAAGGGCGAGCCCTTGAGGATCTCCTCCACTGCCTGAGGTACGCTTGCGTTGTCAAAGGATACGGTCACCACCCCATTGTAGGCTTTGACCTCTTTGTCGTAGGTGATGCGATAGTGGGTATGCTCCGATATGTAGTCTAGGATAGAGACAATGCTCTTTTCCCTAAACGAGATGGAGAGTGTCTCGCTCCGTCCTTGCGCCATCGCCCCTTGGGGGACAAGCCATAGGAGGAGCAGTGCCAGCAGCCCAAGTCTTCGTAGGCTACTCGTGACAGCTGTCTTCGTGATGTTGTTTGCCATAGGATGGTCCTGATATTTTTGGGGTTTGTGTTGATCTGTCATTCTTGTACCCGTCCAAGAGGTGTGGCTACGTGTCACTCCTCTTTGCTGTTGCCTGCTTGCCGGACTAAGTGCAGAGACAGAGCCATGCACTTGATCCGGGCCTCCGAGTCATTTCGGGTGCCACAGGGAGCGGGTCTGCCGCTTGGGGCTTGTGTTGATCTTGGTGGGTGGTGCGCTAGAGACACCTATCTAGAAAAGGGACAAAGCACCGAGGCGACCGTGAGCCGGTGGGGAAAAGGTGGCTCTTGACACACTTGATGCAACGCCGGCAAAACTCCAGCGTCTTGACTTGGGCATAAAAGGCACCATACCAAGTGATCATCATAGCATCCTCTTTTTTTGTCAATGTCCGATGATATCGGGGGTCGCTTCCCCCATCCATACAAGTGGGGTGGGGAGCCCCCTAGCTGTTCCAAATTTACAACTATTTTTCTAATGAGCAAATCCTTTTACTTTTCTTCATACCTAGAGGGGAATATACGGACCAAAGCCGAGTCCCGATCATAGGATCGAGGGCTCGGCTTTGGCTTGGTATGTATTGCGCCTCAGTAGGCGATGGGGTCAAAAGCGATAGGTGACACCGGCTACAAAGTGAGTGGGAGCGGTAGGGAAGAGGTAGAGGGTCTCTCCTCGTTTGCCATTTTTGGTAAAGCCCCATACGCTACCATAGCTGCTGTAGTTGGTGTTGTAGAGGTTGATTACTTGTAGCTGAAAGGCCAGTACCTGACCCTTTGGCAGCTCGTAGTCGTAGTTGACCATCAGGTCACCTACATAGCGTCCGGGCAGTGTGCGTGAGGCAAGGCCCGAGTTGTCCAGGTGCATTCGGCTGACGTACTGTCCGCCTAGTCGCAGACTGAGAGTGCTCCAGGGGGTCCAGGTGATGGCGTGGTTGAGGATTACGGCAGGGCTCTTGGCGATAGGGGTCTCCTTGGCATGATAGCCCACCTTTTCCCAGGTTTCGGCGTCGTCTTCGTAGAAGGTGTAGTCAATGATGCGGTTTTTGGCCACAGTGGCGTTGAGGTCCAGCGCAAGGCAGCTGAGCGGTTGCCAGCTGATACCGGCCTCTGCACCGAGTCGGTAGCTCTTCGGGACATTGATCATGAGATCCTCGCCCACATCACTCTTTTGGCCGTTGGGGACGATCTGGTCCTTGTAGTGCATGAAGTACAGGTTGGCAAAAAGACTCAGCGTCCGACCACTGTAGTTGGCACCCAGCTCCAGGTCGCCCATGTACTCGGGACGAGGCATGATCCGCTCACCCTTTGGACCATATATTTTGCTCTCAGTGTACATCTTGCGATTGGGCTCTTTGCCAGCCACTGCGTAGGAGAGGTAGCCACTGGTGTTTTTCGAAAAGAGGTAGGTGACACCTACTTTTGGTAAGAAAAAGTTGTAGTTCAGGGCTTTTGATCCTGTGTAGTCCAGGACATCGAGGGCCTTGTCCTTTTTGCTCAATCGGTCGGTTGGCCCCTTCATGGTCGCATGCACGTTGCGGTACATGAGGTCGGCATAGAGGAGGAGCCGTGCGGTAGGTCTCAGTTCGGCTTTGATATACCCCGAGGCATCGGTCTTGGTGGAGTGGTTGCGGTAGTACTCTTGGTTGGGGGTAAAGCCCGCCGGCTGCACGGCCGCCCATGGCAGTCGTCCGTAGTGGTCCCCGACGTAGTTGTTGATGGCCAAGCCTGCGCTGAGGTGTCCCCAGTTTTGCTTCCAGATCAGGTTGCCCACTACACCGTAGAAGTTATTGTCTAGGTACTTCTCACGGATGAGGGAGATCTTGGTCTTGTCTGTAGCAGGAGCCAGACCGTACTCGCCCATCTTGCGTTCCGTGCGGTACTCCCTAGTGAATCCCTTGCCACCTGTGTGGTGTAGGGTCAGCTCGTAGGTCAGATTGTCAGTCGGGGCATGCTGAAAGATCGCATACGTGTGTCCCTGTCGGTAGTTGTCCGTCTGGTCGTCGTAGTAGCGAAAGTCTTTGGGATCATCGTTGGGGTTGATGAGGCCGGCGCTATTGAACGTACGTCCATACTTGCTGATATCCTTTGGGGTGATGCCATTCCAGGAGATGCCTGTCTTTTGATCCCCTAGGTGGTGGATCAGTCGGAGCGAGTAGTTCTCGCCCCCATAGTAGGCTTGCAGGAGGTAGGAGCGTCCACGGCTGTGGCTGCGGTCGATGTACCCTTTGCTACGCACGCCGGACAGTGCGGCACTGAGCCTAAGCCCGGTCCCCTCTATATTGCCAGTGTGGAGGGTGATGGAGTTGCGGTTGAGCCCATACATACCCATATAGGTGGATACGCTACCACCTGAGGTGACGGAGGGGAGTGCTGTACGCATATCCATCGTGGCTCCAAACGCACCGGCACCAAATGTAGAGGCACCGGCACCGCGTACCACCACGATGTCTCTCAGCCGGCTCCCAAAGTCCGGCATATTGGCCCAAAATACAGCTTGGCTCTCACTGTCGTTTACCGGCACACCGTTCACCGTGATATTGACACGGCTGGGGTCTACACCACGGATCGAAAAGCCGGTGTACCCACCAAAAAGGCCACTGTCCGAGGTAGTAATGAGAGAGGGAGTCCCCTTTAGCATCATCGGGACATCCCACGCCGTGGAGCGTCGCGACAGCTTGTCTTGAGTGAGGGTTTGCTTGGTGAGAGGGGTCAGCTGTCCGGGGCGAGTGCCCAGTACCTCGACCTCCCCCAGATCGTACTCTCGAGCGACTTCCTGTGCCGAGAGGGTGGCGGTAAACAACGTAACCGCACAAGGGATCAAAATTGATCGAACCGGATTGGTAATCATTTTTTTTGCTTGACGTTATTGGATAAAAATTGTACTCAAAACGTCACCTGCAAAAAGGGAAGTGACCGCCACACGGGGCGCCACTTATCTCGAGAAGAATCACGCTTTTCCTACGCAGGCATTATCCTACAGGTACAGAGGGTATCTCATCTCAGCCACAAGTCGTGGCACCCCTAAGCGAGTGACTTAGCGACGCAAAGGTACCTCTATTCTGTGACTTCCCAAAAGCGCCCCCAGTCACTCACCATACGGGCAGAAAGCATTTAATTGATATATTTGCAAAAACGCATAAAAAACAAGCACATAAATAGACAAAGAGACACGATATGGCAAAGAAATTTGACTTGAACAAAATGATTGGCGACCTAAAAGGACAGACAAACTCATCTACGCAAACAGAAAAAACAGGTCGTGCATCAAAGAGTGACGTAGCCGATGAGCAGGCTAGAGTCTCTATGGTCTTGCCGGCAGACCTTTGGAAAAAGGTAAAACTATTGGCCCTAAGCAGAGGTGTTGCCGCAAGCGGAATCATCCGAGACTTACTAAGCCAGGAAATACATACCGCTGAGAAAAAAGGGGAGATCCCGATTTTATGATTTCTAAATAAGGACGTACCCTCGCCTTGGCTATTGCTTTTTGTGTCTTCTATACAGGGCACCCAGAGCGTGCTGCCAAGTATTTGAGGGACAGCCATAATTCTGGGAAAACGGACACCCCAAAAAGCTAAAAACGAGACGATTTTGGAGCCTCAAAAGCCCCTTTTTTGGACGTTGATAATCAGATACTTGCAGAGAACCTCGAGTTTCACGGATAGAAGCAAATGCTTTCACGGATAGAAGCAAAAAGTTTCACAGATAGAAGCGATTGCTTAGGCGGAACAAAGGCGCTCGCCTCCCGGCACGTCAAGCCACGAATTTTGGCCCCAAGCCCATCGGACCACAAGTCGCCCTCTTTTTGCTTGCCAAGTCTGAGGCTTTTTGGTACCTTTGCACAAAATAAAGTGCTGGTTGAGTAGCTCAACTGGATAGAGCAACAGCCTTCTAAGCTGTAGGTTCTGGGTTCGAGTCCCAGCTCAATCACCAAAGCAGAGGGTGCGCCAAATGTTTGGCGCACCCTCTGCTTTTATTGGTTCTGTCGGAGTCTATCCGACTTTTTTCTTCTCTTTTTTTAGGGCCTGTCTTTGGTTATCGTAGCGGAGTAGTACATGACAAGCGCAAGGATGACAAAGAGTAGGATACTGCCGGCGAGTAGCGCATAGGTCTCTATCTGCAGGAGTACGTAGATCGCCAGGTAGAGGATGGAGGAGATGGCGCAGAGTATCAGTGCTTGCTTTTTGTCTCGCAGGATCATCCTGAAGTAGGCGGTATTTAGGCCGATGGTCATGACTGAGGCTATGAGGTAGGCCCAGCCAAACCCTGTGACTTCGCTGAAGGAGAGTAGGAGCGCATAGTAGAGTACCAGAGAGGAGCCTGTGAGTATGTAGTGGATGGCATTGATCGTGCGGCCTTGGCGTCTCAGGCTGAGCTCTGTGAGGTAGACGGACAGAATCGTAAGTATGATCACCAGGATGCCGTAGTTGATGCTACGATCGGTCTGGGCATAGCAGTCTACCGGTATGATCAGGTTGATGAAGTAGCTATTGAACAGCAGCGAGCTGTAGTTGTCGTCAGTGGTGACATAGTTCTCCTCGAGGAATGTACTGTACTCGGCGCTGAACCCATCTTTGTCGGATCGGCTTGTCGTCGGTATTTTGTTGCCCATAAAGGCGACATTGTCCCAGTTGCCGTCCATGGTACTCTGAGCCGAGATGCCGCAGGCTATTATCCCAAACTTGTCACTTCCTCTGACCTTGGTGTCTAGGCTAAATTTGAGGTCTTGCAGCTCTTGAAGATCGTGGATGGGGTATTTTGCGGTCAGGGGACCAACCATGTCCGTGCTGTAGTCCCATTCAATGGCGGGGGAATCGTTGTACTCACCATCGAAATAACCGCACATCGTGGCTTTGGGTGCCGATTTCATCTTTAGGATCGTGTCGTTCAGCTGAATCTGGACGGCATCCAAGTATCCGACACGGTCGCTTATAGCAAAGGTGATTTTGGCTTCATCCAAGCGGTGGGTGCCGGGGACCTCCTTTAGGGCTTCCAGGATATCCTCGGCTTTCCAAGTACCACTGATGTTTACGGTGGCATCGTAGACCGCCACCTCATAGATGGTGCGGTGGCGACGCTGGACCTCTAACTGGGCCTTGGAAGTGAGCTGGCGGGGAAAGATGTGGAGCTCTTTTTCTTCGTTTTTGTTTGTTTGGGTGTAGGGTATGACGAGTATGGGGGTCCTGATACATTGGCTCTGTCCCCAACGAGCGGTAATTTCTTGCTTGACTGCTTTGCTGGTACTTTGGCGAGAGTCCACCTGAAAGTGCACCAATTGCAACGGAATCAATAGGACTAAGGCAAAAAGTCCGATCAACAGTGACTTGCCCATGAAGGAGATGGAGTTGTACCCGGTGGATGGGTAGATGGGTGGCTTTGTTTCGGTATTCATGATTTTTTGTGTGTTTGTTGTATGGTTTGTTATCGTCTGCTGTGTGTTGTGGGGCTACTCTCCGGAGGTGGAGGGTAGGCGTAGGTAGGGGGCGAGTCGCAGTGAGTCGTCTCGAGTGAATGCTCCTGAGTGCATGAGCACCCTCCAGTCGATGGGGTCGCCCTTGCGCAGGAGGTCACGGAGGACATTGCGGTGACGGTAGCTGAGGTAGGGGTGGTAGGGGATGCTGTCTTGGCCGATGAGGAGTGGCCTGACCGGTGCCGCTAGTCGAAAGTAGGGCTTGATCTTGTCGTATCGCTCTCGATCCATGCCGTAGATCTCCTGGAGTTGCTCCACGACGTAGTATCCGCCTAGGAGGCCTCGGTACTTGGCGATCTTGCGAGCAAATCCGGGGCCGATACCCGGTACGCTCTGCAGGGCTAGGGTGTCGGCGGTGTTGAGGTCGATAGTCTCGCCGTTGTGCAACTTGGAAACTTGCGGTGCCCGCTTGGGTGGCCCGGGGTAGCGGTCAGTCTTGATGGGTGATGGCTCCTTTTGGGGGGTCGGAGTGGCGGTGCCAAGGGGTGGTGTCTCGGTGGTGTCGGTGGGGATCCGGATGCTGTCCGAGGAGATGGACTCGGTCGCCACTGCTGTAGTGGTGTGCGCTACGAGGATCGAGTAGGCTACGTATCCGAGCATTAGGAGGATACCGATGAGGACCATTCGCTTATCGGACGGGTTGAGTTTCATAGAGCTTCTGGGTGGGGTGAGGATTCGTTTTCCGAGAGAGGCTGTTTTCTTTCACTCGTGATCAGTCCGTCACTGAGCAGGATGGTCCGGTCAGCTATCTTGGATATCTCGGGGTCATGGGTTACGACTACGATTGTTTGCCCGGTCTGCTCCCTAAGCTCCTGAAAGATCCGGTGGAGCTCTTGCTTATTGGTGCTGTCGAGTGCTCCGGTGGGCTCGTCGGCAAAGATGACTTGGGGGTCATTGATGAGTGCTCTGGCCACTGCCACGCGTTGTTTTTCGCCACCGCTGAGCTGAGCCGGTCGGTGGGTGAGTCGCTCTTGCAGTCCCAGTCGGCTGAGGAGTGTGCGTGCTTTGGCCAGTGCTGCTTTCCGGCTTGCTCCGCCAATCATGGCCGGGATGGCTACATTTTCCTCTGCCGAAAACTCGGGCAAGAGCTGATGAAACTGGAAGACAAAGCCAATGTTACGGTTTCGGAAGTCGGCTTGGAGGTTGGTGTTGAGGTGATGGACATCTACGTTATTGATGAGTACCCGTCCACTGTCGGGACGGTCGAGTACGCCTAGGATCTGCAGTAGGGTTGTCTTGCCTGCGCCACTGGCTCCGACGATGGCGACAATCTCCGCCGGGTGTACCTCGAGTGAGATACCCTTGAGTATCTCTAGGTGCCCAAAGCTCTTGTGGATCGACTCTGCAGAAATGATGGCAGTGGATGTGGTGGTCATGGCTGAGGATTTGTATTGGTCGAGTGTGGTGATTGTCTTTTTTGTCCTAGGTAGTCGAGTGCCACATAGGCACAGTAGCAACCAACGATGGCGGGCATGTAGCTGATGGTGCCGGCTGTGGACTTTTTGTTTTGCTCTCCCTCGGTGAGGATGATAGCCTCCTCGCTTGGGAGCTCCTCGGAGTAGACGGTGGTGAAGTGTAGGGGTACGCCGAGCTTGCGTAGACGCTTGCGGATAAAGCGGGCCAGGGTGCAGTTTTTGACCTTGTCCATGCGGGCTATATGTACAGCGGTGGGATCTACCTTGGCTCCTGCCCCCATGGCGCTGACAAAAGGTATCTCTCGCTCCACCAAGCTGCGGATGAGGTGGACCTTGGGGCTGAGGGTGTCTATGGCATCTACCACAAAGTCGTAGGAGCTCTGCGTGAGTAGATCATCCGTGGCACTGTCCCTGACAAATGTCTCGAGGACCGTCAGGTGTATGTCGGGGTTGATGTCTCGGATCCGCTCTGCCCATAGTTGGGCTTTGGGTCGTCCGATGGATGAGTGTAGGGCAATGATCTGGCGGTTGATATTGGTGGGCTGGACGACATCACCGTCTACGATGGTCAGTGTGCCTACTCCGCCACGAGCGAGCAACTCTGCGACGTAGCCTCCCACACCGCCCAGGCCCACCACCAGGACATGGCTGTCGGCAATCTGCTTGGTCGAGTCCGGGCCCAGGAGCAGTGCGGTGCGCGAAAAGGGTGTCTCTGTGTGTGACATCTCGGGTTACTCCAGACCGGGAAGGTCGGTGAGAGATTGGGTCAGCTCTTCGGTGGTGAGGGCTGAGTCGGAGAGGGAGCCACTGAGAAACTGCTCGTAGGCATTCATATCGAGCATACCGTGTCCGGAGAGGTTGAAAAGGATCACCTTCTCCTCACCCGTCTCACGACACTGCTTGGCTAGCCGGATGGTCTCGGCTATGGCATGGCAACTCTCGGGAGCGGGGACTATCCCCTCGGTGCGCGAAAAGAGGATTCCCGCACGAAAACTCTCCAGCTGGGTCACATCCACGGCTTCCATCAGGCCGTCTTGCATCAGCTGTGAGACGATAGCCCCGGCACCGTGGTACCGCAATCCTCCGGCGTGGATGCTGGCTGGCTGAAACTTGTGCCCCAGTGTGTACATCGGGATCAGTGGGGTGTAGCCGGCCTCGTCGCCAAAGTCGTAGGCAAACTTGCCTTTCGTCAGCTTGGGACAGGATGCCGGCTCTGCCGCCACGAAGCGTGTCTTTTTGCCCTCTCGTATTGTGTGGCGCATGAATGGAAAGGCGAGACCGGAAAAATTGGACCCCCCGCCAAAGCAAGCCACGACAATATCGGGGTACTCACCGGCCAGCTCCATCTGCTTCTCTGCCTCTAGCCCAATGATTGTCTGGTGGAGTGCCACATGGTTGAGCACACTGCCGAGGGCATATCGACAGTTGGGGGTTGTGCGCGCCAGCTCCACCGCCTCCGAGATGGCTGTCCCGAGTGACCCGTTGTTTTGGGGGTCTCGGGTGAGGATGTCTTTGCCGGCTCGGGTGCTCATGCTGGGGGAGGGGGTCACTTGGGCCCCAAAGACGTGCATCATGTTTCGTCGGTAGGGCTTTTGCTCGTAGCTAACCTTCACCTGATACACAGCGCAGTCCAGCCCAAAAAGTTTGCTCGCATACGCCAAGGCTGTACCCCACTGGCCGGCTCCTGTCTCGGTGGTGACATTGGTGATGCCCTCTTGCTTGCAGTAGTAGGCTTGTGGTATGGCGGAGTTGAGCTTGTGCGACCCCACCGGGCTGACACTCTCGTTCTTGAAATAAATATGTGCCGGAGTCTCTAGAGCCTCCTCCAGTCCATAGGCGCGAACGAGGGGTGTCGCTCTGTAGTAGCTGTAGAGCCGGCGCACCTCCTCCGGAATCTCGATCCAGGGGTCGGTATTGTTGACCTCCTGGCGAGAGGCTTCTTGGGTGAAGATGGGAAAAAAATCCTCTGCCCGCATCGGCTCATGCGTCTCGGGGTTGAGAAAAGGGCGGGGCTTATTGGGCATTTCTGCCTGGATATTGTACCAGTGTGTCGGTACCTCCTCGATGGGCAACAAAAATCGCTTTTGTGTCATTGTGTCCGTATTGAATTCAAAAAAACCTAGACAAATGTACGCATAATCTCTGCCCTTAGCTAGAGTCGATCCGGCGCCTCTATTCCGCCGGTGGGGCTATTGGGCTTGTGTCGAGGACTTCGCCCCGCCCGACAGACCATTTTTCCCGGGAGAAAAACTTGGCTGGCTCGGAGAAAAACTTGGCAAGGTCGGAGAAAAAGATGCGCTTGTCCTATGAAAAAGATAAAATCACTGTGTGATCTCTAGAAATCACATAGTGATTTGAACAAACCACTTAGTGATTTGAATAAATCACACAGTGATTTTATCTTTTTCATCCGGAGAAAATAGTTTGTCGACGAGGAGGGGAGGTTTCTCACCTCTCTGCCGGATAAAATAACAAGGTGCGAGGAGGCTCTCCCGGATCTCTGGCCACCACGGGGCATGCGAAAGCCCCACCTCGGCCGAATGTTTTTTTGGGGGGAGACCGAAGTGGGGCTTTTTGGGGGAAGGATCTGTGAGTGCGAGGGCTACTGCTTGTGCTTTTGGAGCCAAAATCGCTCGATCTCCTCGAGAGATCTGCCGGCGGTCTCGGGCATGGCTTTCCAAACAATCAGGATGTATGGTAGGCACATGACCGCAAAGAGGAAGAAGGTCCCGGCAGGCGTGAGGTTTTGGAGGAGCCATGGGGTGAGTTGGCCGATCAGATAGGTGCCGACCCATAGCGAGAGACCGGCAATGGACATAGCCACTCCCCGAATACGTGTGGGGTACATCTCCGATAGGAATACAAAGATGACCGCACTGATGGATCCCGCGCAAAAGAAGATGTAGCAAAGGAAGAACACGAGCAACAGTACCGGTGGCACTCCCATGCACTCGCCATAGAGGAAGTAGAGGCCAATACAGAGCAGTGAGGCAATCATGCCGCTTACGCCGTAGTAGACTAGCTTTTTGCGCCCCACTTTGTCAATGATGAAGAGGGCAAGCACGGAGGTCAGGACATTCACCAGTCCGATCCACACTTGGTACCACAGGGAGTCTTGTGCGGCCAGCCCTGCGCTCTCAAAGATCGATGGGCCGTAGTAGAGTACCGCATTCACGCCCATGAACTGCCCCAGCATGGCTATCGCGACTCCGATAAGGATCGGCCGCATGATATCCTTGCGCAGCAAGAGACGCCACGGGGTACTCTCTGTCTCTGCATACAGGATACTTTTTGTCTCACTGATCTGTAGCAGAGCCTCGTCCCGAGATGCGTGGATGGCTGTGAGGATAGCCTGGGCTTTGTCGTCACGTCGGCGGACGATCAGCCAGCGAGGACTCTCCGGGATGAAAAATATGGTGACCATGAAGAGCACGGCAGGGATGGTCTCCATACCGAGCATCCCTCTCCACACCTCGGACTTGAAGATCAGTAGGAGGGTGGGGTGGGTGAGCAGAGCACTCTCGCCGGTGGACCAGCCCAGCAGACAAAAATTGACGAGATAGGCTCCAAGGAACCCCACAGTCACTGCCAGCTGGTACAGCGATACCAATCGCCCTCGATACTGTGCCACAGCTATCTCGGAGATATAGAGCGGGGAGACTATGGAGACTACCCCTATCCCCATACCACCGATGATACGGTAGATGACCAATTGATCAAAGCTGCTGCACAGTGCACACCCGATGGCTGAGGTCGTGAAGAGTACCGCCGAGACAAGCATGCTCAACTTTCGGCCCAGGTTGTCACTCAGGATGCCGGCAAAGAGTACGCCCACGATGGATCCGACAAGGGCGCAGCCTACATACCAGCCTTGCTGTATAGTGTCTAGCCCATACTGCTGCACCACCTGCGCTATGGTGCCGGATATGACCGCCGTATCGTACCCGAATAGGAACCCCCCAAGAGCCGCTACTATCGAGAGGAAGGTGAGGTACCCATAGTTGATGCTTTTTTGTGCCATATTAGGATAGATCGTGTGGGCTTATTTATTGACCAAGGGGGTAATCTCCTTGATCCACTTGAGATACGCTGTGGCGGTCAGGTGGATGCCGTCCGTGGTGTAGGAGGCGTAGAGCATGTCGGTATTGGGGTCCAGCATGAGCGAAAAGAGGTCAATGTAGGGTATCCCTCGCTTTTGTGCCACTTTGGCCAGTTCGGCATTGATTGCTCGGATGTTGTCACTGGATTGTACGGTGCTTGATTGCTTGAAAATCTCCTTGTTGACCGGCAGGATACTCTGTAGATAGAGCTTGGTCTGCGGGCAGGACTTTTGGAGCGTGGTGATGATCCGATCAATGTTTTGGACAATCTCTTCGTTGCTGTGTTGACCGTTGAGGTCATTGATGCCGATCATCAAGAAAATTTTGGATGGTGTGTGGCGTGCGACTTCGTCCAAGCGGTGTAGCACACCGGCTGTGACGTCTCCTCCGATGCCGCGATTGAGGATTTTGGCACCATTGGAGGGGGCAAAAAACTCCGCCCACTCCCAGTTGTTGGTGATGCTATTGCCAAGGAAAATGATGGCTCCGGGTTGTGTGGGGGATTTTTCGAACATTGATTCTCGATTGATGTAGTGCTGAAAGGGCTTGAAGGGAGGAAGGCTATCCTGGGCTTGAAGGCTAAGTGTGCCGATGAGTACGGTGAGGGTCAGTAATAGTTGCTTATTCATGATGATGGGGGTTGATTACTTGATAAGTGTGCCGTCGATGCGGACTTCTTTTGAAAATGGGTCGAGTATTTGATCCAAAAGGTAGGCAAACACTCCTCTGCTGATTGGTTGGTCCGGGTTGTCTCGGAGGGCTTTGTCCGGTAGGCGGTCGCCAATGGGGGTGCCACTGATCCTGCTAAGGAGGGCCAGTGCGGCGTGTGTGGTCACCTTCTTGGTCGGATCGCTCTGCCACGCCCTGATGTACTCTGCATGCTCGGGGTAGTAGGTGTCCAGCTCGAATACCTCGCCGTAGAGGAGTGGATCATCCACTCTCAGCCAAGTCTCGTTGGACCAATTGACGTTACGCCCTTCGCCGCGCAGTATTCCGGTGGCTCCTATCTTTTGCATGGCACGAAAGCGAGGTGACTCTTTTGGCAGATCAAGGTATGGTAGGAGGTATCCTCCGGCATCGAGGATGACGCTCTGGACTTTTCGGACGGATACCTCTGTCGGGAGCTTTTTGTCTCGGACGGAGAGTGCCGCCAGGGCTCCGGCAGCTTGTCCCAGCTGCATGACTACCGGCTGTAGGCGCGTGGTACCATTGACGACATTGGATACCGATACAGACTTCTCGGCGACCAGTAGGCATGGATGGGTGGGCGGGACCACCACACCCATTGGGATTCCATAGGAGGGTATGGGGTGAAAGTGTAGGTCCGGCAATGCTTCTTGTCCATCGTAGGCCGCATGGTGGTGGTCCACCGGGTAGTCTCCCACTGCTATACAGGTCCGGTACAGTGGCTTTTCTTGATCATAAGGGTGCTCCAAGTGATTGAGATCAAAGCGTACCGCACCTCTTATCCGCCTAGACTCTCTGTGGTAGGGCATGTAGGGGAGGCGATCCGGTGTCTGCGTGTATTCATCGTCTGCCAAGCCAATATGGTCGAACCCCAGCTCGTGGTGGATAAAGTACAGCATGCGCAGGGTGCGCTCTTTGGCGAGAGTGTATGCTTGTTGGCGGACTGCAGGTGTAGCCTCGACCACATTGGCGTAGTAGTCGTTGCCCTCAATGGGCCAGTTGAGCATATACTTCCCATTGGGGAGCTTGCCATAGTTGAGCATCTCCTCTGGTGACCAGAGTTTTCGGTGAGGCTCTTTGGGGCTCTTGCAGTTGGGGTTGTCGCATGAGCAGGCAAATTCCTTGGGATCATACCCCTTGGGTTCGGTCATCTCTATCGGATGATCGTACTCCTTGAGGATAGCTGTGTAGGTGAGGTCCTGTATGATGTTGTTGGCTTGTGGTGGCGCAATGTCTTCGCCGGTGTCGCTCCGTGCCTCCATTCCGAGGTCATAGGGAACTCCGAGCATCGCCGCCACATCGCCAAGCTCGGTGGCATCGATGAGACAGCGTGCGTCCACGTGCCACTTTTTCCCATTGACCTGTACGAGTAGTCTGTAGCCCCCGGCTTTTTGAGGCTTCGCCGCGACCACTTCTGCGTTGTGCTTGAGTGTGAGGTTGGGCTCTGCTGCGACCATCTCGTGGAGGATGCGGTTGCCGACAGATGGCTCGAAAAGGGTGCGACTCACCCATCCGGTATTGAGTGCCTCGTCGCTCCCGTAGTGCTCTACCAGGGCTTTTCGGAACTCTCCAAAGAGTCCGGCTTGGAGTCGGTAGTTCCCATCCACGGCACTGACTCCGGCTGAGGTGAGCATGCCACCGATCCAGTCGTACTCGGATAGCAACAGAGTGGAGCATCCGAGGCGTGCCGACTGGATAGCGGCCGCAACTCCGGACGCACCTCCTCCGGCCACTACGACGTCGTATGCCTTTGGCTCTGCCTGCTCTTGGGCTTGTGCAAGTGGTAGCCAAGAGAGGCAGAGTAGGATAATGCTGATAGGAATAATAGGTTTCATTCGACTCAGATCATACCAAAGTACTCACGGTAGCGGTCGTAGAGGTGTCCGGCCTGTAGATAAGCAGACTGAGGACTCATAAAGTGTGGAAACTCAAAGGTGATCGCCTTGTCGTATCCTGCTCTTTTGGCCGCCTCTAGCTTGAGACGAAGTTTCTCAAAGTTGATGGGGAAAAAGCGTATCGGCATATCGCGGTCAAAGGTCTCCGCATTGGTCCAGCACTGCATGCCGTACTTGTCCGCCAACTTTTTGTTGACCGAGAAAAATGCATCTAGCTCATCGTAGTCGATCTGCCCGTCCTGAAATGCTACCGCATCCACCACATCGTGGATCCCCGAAAAGATCTCGTCCCACTCTTGCTCGTGTCGGCTGACTGAGATGGCATCCTCCTTGGTGAGCTTGTTGCCGGTCGCCATGACCGCTTTTTTGCCATCTATCCATGGGGAGATAAAGGTCGGCAGTCCACCGGAGACGTCCTTGCATTGTTTGCCAAGGGAGTGAAAGGCCTCTATGGCACCTTTGGTGGCTCTGCTGATCTCCCCACTGATGTACCATCCTCCAAAGCTACTGTATCGTGTGCCGTAGTTTTCCCACACTTCATCGATGACGTACCTATTGTCCTCGATCTCATGAGACATGTCCCCGGTATCCCAGTAGATCCCAGAGTCGTACAGGCCAAAGTAAAACTTCATCCCATACTTCTGGGCAAGTGATAAAAATAGCTCCAGTAGATCTTTGCCTGGTCGGTAGCAACCTTTGCCAATAAGGTAGGGTGAGGGATAGGTGATGAACTTTCGGTACCCACTCCGGATCATGATGACGGTGTCAATGCCGATGGCTTTCATGTGCTTGAAGTCCTGCTCCCACTCCTTTTCGCCCCAGTTTTGGGACGGGATGTCGTGGGTGATTTCGTCCAAAAAGGTCCCGGTGATTGGCAGAGCTTGATTGGGCTTGGAGGTGGAGAATGGGGGTGGAGTGATGAGTCCACTCTCGTGGTATAGCTCTCCAAGTGGCTCGGCGTGAGCATACAGTGCGCCGGATACTACGGCCGCTCCCACTGCGGCACTCTTCTTGAGGAAGTCTCGTCTACTTCTGTCTTTCATATTCGACCTGAGTTTTGATGTGATGTTCGCTATTTGGGTGAACTAAAGTATTTTCGTTGTTGGTTCTTGGCTGTAATGTGTGCTGATGGCTGTGTTGTGCCCTTTTGGCCTCCTTTTAGGTCTGTCTATTTTTCGTACAATGGCTGGTCGGTTCCCTTGGGTAGGACCCCCATTCGGTCAAAGACGTCCAAAGCCGGATCAATCGTGTCTGTAGTCATGAAGTCGAAGCCTCTCGGTATGATGCAGCACTTCATGGTAGCCGGTTCGTTGACCGTCCAAGCTCCCACTTTCATGCCCAGCTCCCGGGCTTCGTCGTACCACTCCGGGTGTTTCCAGAAGGTGGTGTAGTTGTAGTTGACCCCTTTTAGTCCCATCTCGTGTAGTTCTTTGGGGCTGTGTACGGAGCCCAGATACATTACCAGGGCTTGGGGTGACAGTAGGCTGAGCTCTTTGCAGATATCTAGTCCGAAGGATATGTATGCGACACGATCCTGTAGCCCATAGGCTTGTACGGCTTCGACCGCTTTTTGGGCGATATAGCTGTTGGCTTTGGCGTTGGCTTGTGGCTTGACTTCCAAGAAGAGGTTCAGCCCCGGTAGTTGCTTGAGTGTGGCCATCATCTCATCAAGTGTGGAGATGCGTTCGTTGTCCCGCAGACGGACATTGTCTCTGAGGGTCTGCCAGTCGGTCTTGTCGATACGGTACCCCTCTATATCTGCATCGTGTGAGAGTACAACTACGCTGTCCTGAGTCAAATGTACGTCGATCTCTACTCCATAGATACCACGGACATTATAGGCACGTTTGATGGCTTCTATCGAGTTTTGGGCACTGCCTCTGCCGGTCCAGTAGCCTCGATGGGATATGATTGCGGTCTGTGCCTGCATCTCTATCGGCAGTAGGAGCAGCAGGAGTAGGAGTAAGTGGTGGGTTCTTTTTGGCATAGTCATGATGGTTGGGTTATTTGTTTTTTTGATTGCGGTCTGATGGATACAAATGCGATGGAAACTTCGTACAGCAGGTATAGTGGCGTAAATACCACGAGCATCGTCACCGGGTCTCCTCCGGGTGTGATGATGGCCGCCAACACCAGTAGTAGGACGGTGGCATATCGTCGTGCGCGCTTGAGTGTATGGACGTTGAGGATACGGAGGTCGGCAAGCAACTTTACGACTAGCGGAAGTAAGAATACCACTCCCATTGCCCCGATCAGGGTGAAGAAGTTGCTCATGTAGGACTCCAGTGAGAGCTTATTTTCAATAAAGTCACTAAGGTCGTAAAAGACCAAAAATCGTAGCGACAGCGGAAACACAACATAGTAGCCTACTGCCACGCCTGCATAAAAGAGGATGGGCAACCAGAGAAGAGAAAAGCGTAGGGCTCTTGCCTCCCCCTCGTACAGTGCTGGGCTGAGAAAGTACCACGCCTCTATGAGAAATAGCGGTATGACTGTAAGCAGGCTGAGTGCAAAAGCTGTCCGCATGTGCACAAAAAACTGGGTCCCGAGACGGATGTTTACCAGCATGATGGAGGGCTGATCGACAGTGACTCCGCCAGCCAGCCAGCCCATCAAGCGGTAAGTCGGGAATGAGGCTTGGCATGGAGATAGGATGACTGAGTCAAAGATCAGCGGGACTACCATGAACCAGGCTACAAATGCGACCAGGATGTATGCTATGATCCGTAGCAATGCCCGGCGAAGTGCCTCTGCATTGCTCCAGTAGCTTGAGTCTGTCATTCGTCTTTGTTGGGGGTGTCCGTCTTCTTTTCCTTGTCGGTGGTGCTTGCCGGGCTGTCGGATAGCCCATCCTTGAAGCTTTTGACCCCTTCTCCAAAGGACTTCATGACTTCGGGGATGCGTTTTGCACCAAAAAGAAGGAGTACAACGACTAGGATGACTAGGAGTTCGCCCATACCTAGGCGTGGTAGGAATAGCAGTGTGTTGCTCATGATGTTGGTTGCAAAGTTAGTGAGTCTGTCGTGTGGGTGACAATGGACTTAGTCAAGATACTCTGTTTTTTCGAAATACTTGTCGAGTAGGCTTTGGGCAAAGTCTGCCAGAGGCATATCTGGTCTCCTCTCATCGATAGTACCCAGAGTGTTGCGCCAATTGTCCTCAAAGGTAATCATCTCTTGCTTAAAGGCCTGCTCATCCAGTGGCTTATTTTGGCTAAGTGCTGTGGCAACAGCGTCGACGAACATCTGCCAGCGCTTGCGGTAGTAGTCTCTGACGAGACCGGCCTTGGCCCGATTGGCGTAGTCGCACAGCTGTCTGCCGGGCTGTCCCCACACGGTGATGATGCTGCGGGCGTTGTGCTCGTAGTAGTTGGCTAGGTCGGTGTCGCCATCAGCCATGTCGCGTGCATCCGATAGCCACTTGCCCAAGGTGAAGTAGTCGGCATAGGTGAGCAAGGTCCCATAGTCATCGATCAGCTCGAGTAGCTCTGCCCCACATTTTTTTACCCCTTCCGGATTCTTGGCTTCGTAGGCCTCGGTGAGTGCATCCCGGTAGTCAATGAAGAGATTGCCAAGTGCTTGTCGCCCGATATTGACGATATCGTACTCCATCTCATGCTTGTATCGGTCGGTGCTCTGGGTCCTGTAGCCATCAATGAGTAGAGACCAGGCTCTGAGGAGGTCTCTATTGTCGTACTCATACTCCGGGACAGTCACCCAGCCGTTGTACCCATGCAGTGCAGGACGTCCGTGGATCAGTACTGCTTGACCACCTCGACTGAAGTCTTGGTAGATCTTGGAGTTGAGCGTTTCCCAGCCTGCTAGTGTTTTTTGATTTTCATCCGAAGCCCCTCTGCACCTTGCCCAGCTGTCGATCCACTCAGAAGGTGTGGGGGCATTGCTCCAGGCTTGTGCCAGTACATACTCGTACATGAGGGGGTTGACATCCAAGCCCTCCAGAGTACAGCCGATACCCATAGGTGGGGTAGAGCTTTGTAGGGCATTGTTGATCTTTTCGTGCACATCACTCAGATTACCACAGAGCCAGCTGTTTTCGCCAAAGTTGCCTAGGTAGCACCAGAGATAGGGTTGTCCGTGGAATCCGTCGGTCTCACGCCATACTTCTACTTTGTCACAGTAGTAATCCAGTAGATAGAGTGACCCTTGGGGAACACCGCTCAGAAATGCTTCGACGCGCTCAGGGGTCCAGTTTTGCCTGTCAAAGTAAAAGAGCCAGGTCATCATTAGCCACTTGGCTTGTGGGTCAACGTTGGTCAGTGAACTATAGATAGTGGAGGCTACTTGCTTGAGAAAGGCCGGTGACCAGTCCGGTGACTCAACTTCGTTGAAGGCATCAATCCCATAAATATGGTCGGTGCCAAATAGCTCTGTTTGCTTTTCGAGATAAAGCTTTTGGATCTTTGTAAAAAGTGGTGACGAAGGAGATAGGTAATAGGTGGCGTACTGCTCATCATAGCCTCCCCAGTCTCCCAGCCTCAGGATCTCCTCATCGGGAAAGTACTCCTTCATCTTGGCTGGTACATGACCGGCAAAGGCCGGTAGGACCGGCTTCATGCCAAAGGAGCGTTCGCGTTCAAGTATCTTTTTTTGGAGCTCTACTTGTCCATTGATCCACTCTTCGGGTAGCGGTCCTTCCCACCCGTCCACATTATTCATGCGGTGCCAAGGGAGATGTGCAGGTCCGGTGAAGTAGGCACGCACCTCGTCTGGTGTCATGCCCAGTTCGGTCCAGACATCCAGCCAGACCTTTTCTTGCCCCGTGATCGCCAGAGGCATGGAAACACCATTGAGTGCCATCCAGTCAATGAAGCGCTCCCAGTCCGACCACTTCCAGTAGGGCATGCTGTACCCAAAGGTGCAGTAGTTGAGGTAAAAGCGTTCGTCCACACGCGCAACACCCTCCAGTGGAGTCGATAGTGACGGCAGCGTGTCCGGGAGCTTTACCTCCTCCGTGGCGTATGGGCTGACGTAGGTGTGGCAGGCTTTGCGCAGGTATTGGTTGAGTCCCACACAGAGGGCCAAGCGGTCGGTCCCGGATACGGTCACTGTTTTGCCATCGGCGGTGACGGTATAGCGTGACCCTGTGATGGAGTCGGACGGAGACTGTAGGACAAACTCAAAGGCTTTTGCTTGGCCTGGAAGCAGTCTCTGACACAGCTCATACAGAGGCTTGACTTCAGGGCTGTGGGACGCTTTTGCGCACCCCGAACATACAACAAGTAGGAGAGTAAAAAGGGTGAAGAGTGTCTTCTTTTTCATGGATACTGGTTTGGTGACGGCCTAGACGGCCTATGAAGGTGGTGATTGTGTGTTTGTCGGCTTGGCGTGTTGGTAGGGTAATGATCTATAGCCGTAAATACCCGATGGAGAGGGGAAGGTAAGGCCTTCGGATGGACTTGCCTATCCCCTCTCTATGGGTGTGGGTAAAAGATTATTTGTCGAAAAATCCAATGATGGATCGAATAGCCCGAGTGTCTCCTGTCTTGGGGTCAATATCCTTGTGATTGATGATGGATCCGGCCGCCCACATGTTGGTTGATCCACCACCATCTAGGTTGAGTGCATCTTTACAGCCAATTCCTTTCATGATTTGGGCCAGTTCGATGAGGTTGGCTCCTTTGCTTATGGGGATCCTACCATCGCAGACGAAAAGGACGATGCGTCCATCTTCTAGGACTCCGACTGCTGTGCGGTCGGGGTATGTTGTTTTGCCAAAGATGTCGTAGGGAATGATTTCGTAGTTGCCGACGTAGTACTCTTGGCCATCTCTGAAGGTCTCAAAGTCTACGGGTACACGACCATCCTTGAGTACTACCGGACCGGCTGACACTCCATAGTAGGGGTTGAAGTCAACAGGATTGCCTACAATTTCCGGCAGGTAGTCAGCATACAGTGCTTCGCCGAGAAGGATTGGCATCGGGTGATTGTAGAGATGTGGCTTGTGGTCCTTCTGAGATGTGCCGGCCCAGCATACAATAGCCTCTCCGGCTTTGGTTACGCCAAAGAACCCACGGCTGGCCAAGTGCATGGTCTCGTATTCGGGGTGACCCTTGCGGAGTGATCCTCTGTGCCTGCCATCGCTCCCTTTTAGCCCACCGTGCCCATAGAGCCCTAGGGTTGTTTGTCCGTAGAAATAGGCGGCATTCACTAGTACGAGTGCCTTGTTGACGGCCGAAGCTTGGACAGACAGCGGGGTGTTGTGTTGAGGATCGTTGCGTTTGATGCGTGATTTGGCCGGATTGCCTACTGCATACCAGGCATTGAATGGGCGTCCATTGAGTTTCGACTCAGTCTTGTAGATCTCCACTTTGCCCTTTAGGGATTCCGGGGTTACGTCTTGCCACTCTAGCTTGATTTCCTTCGGTTGCTCTGCTAGTTTTATCTCGACCGGTTCGCTGTACTTGGCATCTCCCGTTTTGCCTTGTGCATAGGCTCTGATGTAGAGTGTGGACTTGTCTTTTGGCAGGCGTGTTATCGGGACGACCTGCATGCAGGTGTTTTTGCCTCTGCGATTGGCGGGGGCCGGAATGGTGATGACCTCATTGCTAGCCGTTACATCCGGACTGTCGCTGAGGCGAATTCCTATGTTTTCGGTCTCTTCTTTTGGAAGGTTTTGCGCCTGGTACTCGACTGCTATCCCGGCATGTGAGTTGAGTGTCCGGAGTATCCTTACGCCGGTCAATTCATCATCACGTAGGATTCGGTAGAGCCGCGTAGCGGGATAGGAGCTGGCTTTTCCACTCTTTGCTGTGACAGCAAAGTAGTAGCTCTTTCCTATCTCCAGCTCTTGGTTGACAGTATAGGCACGTTGTTCTATGTCAACAGACTCCAGTGGGGTATATTCGGTGGCATCTTGTGGCTTGTAGCTTACCGTGAAGCCATCGATATCATAGGGCTTGTAGTCCCAGGTCAGTTGCACTTTTCCATCTATGGATTGAGATACGACAAAGTTATCCGGCATGATGGGGATAGTGGGTTGTTGAGCTCCGTTGCAACCGCTCAACAAGATCAGGAGCAGAGATAGTGATACGGAAAACGCTTTCATGGTTTTTTTTACTCTGATGTGTGTATTAAATGGATGGTTTCTTGCTCTGTTTTCTTTGTGCTCTAAATTTACCTAAAAAAGGTACGGTGTGAGAGGCTCCAACTCTTTGGAGGCTCCGGATGGGAGGGTGATCCGATGACGTGTCGTGTCGTAGTTGACTACGATCAGGACCTCTTTGCCGTTGCCGTCGATCCATTTTGCGCCTAGGACAAGTGGCTGTACCCCGTGTCTGGGGAGGTCACTGCCCATGGGGGCATCCTTTGGGGTCCACTCTTCTGTGATTCGTCCGTTGAGGAATAGGTCTCTGTGTTTGGCTCGAAAGCGCTTTGCAGCGAGGAGAAAATCCGACTCTGCTTTTGCCCGTGGATCCATGATCATACTGGGCTTGATCCACCCCAGCTGTCCACCCCACAGCAGAGTGCGAGCCGTGATGAGGCGGTACGAACCATCGTATATAGGAGTGGGAATGTAGCAGTATCCCGTAAAATGTGCACGGTCTCCGTACACGATCGGAAAGAGGGGGATCGGTTTGTTGCCCCACCTAAAGTCCAGGTTGACATTCAGCATCAGGTCAAAAATGTCGATGTAGCACTCGGCACACTCCTCGGTCATCAGGATCTGTGTGGGGCGGAGCGACTTTTCTCTGATGTCGGTGTAGAGGTTTCGATAGCTATCCACCCACCATGATCCACCTCCTGTCGGGTGTTGGTGTGTTGTGCTGTAGCAAGTATAGGGTGCTGCACAAGCGATTTGGTCGATATATACCCCCGCAGTGCTGAGGTCGTTGGTGATCTTGTGGATGAGCTCTTTCTGAATGGTTTGCCACCCTTTGGACCCTGGGCAGGCTGCATAGTGGGGTACTTGGGAGTGGTAGATCTCTTCGTAGAATCCTCCATCTCGCTTGACACAACAGTTGTGCGCCCCATCGTAGATCCGAAAGGCCTCTGACTTTGGATCCCATATACGTCCATTGATGTAGGGTACTACGTGTGCGCCCATGGCACTTGCCTCCGAAAACTCTCCCGGAATATATGGCTTAGGTGGAAAGTAGTCGGGGTAGAGTGTGTCAAAAGGATGGTTGTGCCACGTGTACCAGTGGATCCCCACATTGTTGCCAAATCGTAGCATCATCTGTAGTAGATCCGAGTATTTCTCTGCCTCTTGGGTCATGATCCAAAAGTCATTTTTTGCCAGCCAGTCCGGTATGCCTCGTTCACGCTTGAGTTTTTTGCCCCACTTGGTCTTGAAGGTAAATGGACGGTACCAGTCGATCACGGTTTGCTCCCATCCCCCCTTGTGATGGCCCATCACCGCCTCCCACGGGAGACTGAGGTGTCCGCCTTGGATCCAGTCTGCCGAAGGGGTTGTGGTTAGGAATAGGGTCACAGATCTATCGTCAGCCAGGCATCGGTACTGCTTGGCACTGCCGGTGTAGTCCTCGGTGCCAAAATAGGCTGTGCCAGTGCTGTTGAGAGCCATCAAAAACTGCATCGTGCCACTTCCGGATGGGTATTCGGTGGCTGTCTCTGCCCCGGCTTTGAGTGGTCTGAGTACTCCGTGTCCGGCCGGCATCACGAGTTGCATATCGTCTGTCAGCGGTATCCGTAGTCTGGGGTAGGTGATTTGCTCAATGCTCCAGTCGTCAGGTAGGTCTGCCTCCAGTGACCAGCGAGGAAGTGGACTGTCTGTCGGGAGGTTGACGGTGGTGGTCACCATATACTTGTCGCTCGGACCAATCTGCCATCTAAATCGGAGACTCTCCTCTGAGATTCGCTCCCCTCCCAAGTAGTGTGCATCATCGGTCACCAGCTTGCCGGACTCTAGACGAATTTGCCATGGTGTGACACTGTCGGGTAGGGTGACGACCTGCCCATCGTGCAGTACCATGCTCCTAAAGCAGTAGCTCGTCCCACCATCAAAGCTGATGCTGACAAGGGCATTGGATAGGACTAGGTCCGCACTCTGTGCGTGAAGCGAGTGGTTCCATACAAAAAGGAGGACCAGTAGCGTTCCAATTTTTCCGAAGCGTCCGAGTGAATCATTGTACGGTGCCGATTCTTTAGTCATATTGAGGCTGTATGGGTGTTTGCAAAATCTTTAGTCGGTTATTTCCTAAGTTTTCGACGTAAAGTGTCGCTTTGTTCAGTCACAAATGTACGTATTATTCGATAGAATACAATGCTACTAAAGTATTTTCTTTTGTTTGGGTTGGGATTATCATTTTTTAGGTGCTCGAGGACTGCTTTTTCTGAAAGATATGGCGACTTCCTGTTTTGGTAGTGGACACTTTTGGGGAAAATAAAAAAGGACGCGCCGGAATGCGACACGTCCTTTTTATTGTTCCATCGTGGAGGTTAGCTGTTTTGGAAGGTGAATTTCTCACCATCGTAGTCCAGAGTGATGCTTGTGTTGGTCACCACGTTGTTGCGTAGGATCTCCTCAGAGAGGTAGTTGAGTACCCGACGCTGGATGACCCGCTTTACAGGACGTGCTCCAAACTGTGGATTGTAGCCCTCGGCTGTGATTTGCTTGACGGCACGATCCGTGTAGGTGAGCTTGATGTCGTTTTCGGCAAGGGTGGCGATGACTCTGTCGAGTTGTATGCGTACCACTTTCTCAATCTCATCGAGTGTGAGGGGACGGAATACGATCGTGTCGTCAATCCGGTTGAGAAACTCTGGCCGGATGGTTTGTTTCAGTAGCTCAAGTACCTGCTCGCGCGTCTTGTCGATCATCTCATCCGCATTATCGCTCTTGAGGTTTTGCATGTTGTTGCGGATGATGTCGGACCCCATGTTGGAGGTCATGATGATGATCGTGTTTTTGAAGTCCACTGTGCGTCCCTTGTTGTCGGTCAGCCGTCCGTCATCAAGTACCTGCAGTAGGACGTTGAAGACATCCGGGTGCGCTTTCTCAATCTCATCAAACAGCACTACGGAGTAGGGCTTGCGTCGTATGGCCTCGGTCAGTTGGCCACCTTCTTCGTAGCCGATGTATCCGGGAGGCGCTCCGACTAGCCTAGAGGCGGTGTGCTTTTCCTGGTACTCGCTCATGTCGATACGGGTCATCATGTGCTCGTCGTTGAAAAGTACCTCGGCCAGTGCGCGTGCCACCTCAGTCTTGCCGACGCCCGTGGTACCCAGAAATAGGAATGACCCTATCGGTCGCTTGCTGTCCTGTAGTCCGGCACGGCTACGGCGTACTGCGTTGGCTATGGCGGTGATGGCCTCGTCTTGCCCAACGACTCTGCGGTGTAGCTCTTCTTCTAGGTGTAGGAGCTTCTCACGCTCCGAGGCTAGCATCCTAGATACCGGTATGTGTGTCCACCTAGAGACTACGTCGGCGATGTCCTCTGCATCTACCACCTCCTTGATCATTGGGCTGTCCTTTTGGATCTCGTGCAGCTTGCTCTCGGCTTTCTCGATCTTCTCCTGTAGTTCGCGGATCGCCCCGTACCGTATCTCTGCCACTCGTCCGTAGTTGCCTTCGCGTTCTGCACGGTCGGCCTCTATCTTGAGGGCTTCGATGTCGGCTTTGCTTTGCTGTATGAGCTCTACTTGCTCCCGCTCGTTGCGCCACTTGCTTGTGAGTTGATTTTGCTCATCACGCAGGTCTGCGATTTCGCTTTCTATCTTTTGGAGGTTGTCGGCATTGCCATCACGCTTGATGGCCTCACGCTCAATCTCTAGTTGCTTCATCTTGCGGACGATCTCGTCCAGCTCTTCGGGCATGGAGTCGATCTGCATCCTCAGACGTGCCGCCGCCTCGTCCATGAGGTCGATCGCCTTGTCCGGCAGGAAGCGGTCGCTGATGTATCGGCTCGAAAGCTTCACGGCTGCTATGATGGCATCGTCCAGTATGCGTACCTTGTGGTGCGTCTCGTAACGTTCGCGGAGGCCACGGAGGATGCTGATGCTGTCCAGCTCGCTCGGCTCATCGACCATCACAATCTGAAAACGACGCTCCAAAGCCTTGTCTTTCTCAAAGTACTTTTGGTACTCGTCCATGGTGGTGGCACCGATGGATCGAAGTTCACCTCTCGAGAGTGCCGGCTTGAGGATGTTGGCGGCATCCATAGCTCCCTCGCCTTTTCCGGCACCGACAAGTGTGTGGATCTCATCAATGAATAGGATGATGTCTCCATCGGCGTTTTTGACTTCGTTGACCACACTCTTGAGACGCTCCTCAAACTCTCCCTTGTACTTGGCACCGGCGATCAGTGCACCCATGTCGAGTGAGTAGAGTCGCTTGTCCCTAAGGTTTTCGGGCACATCTCCTCGGACGATACGCATCGCAAGACCCTCTGCAATAGCCGTCTTGCCCACTCCCGGCTCTCCGATGAGGATAGGGTTGTTTTTGGTGCGTCGGCTGAGGATCTGTAGCACACGACGTATTTCGTCATCGCGTCCAATCACCGGATCAAGTTTGCCGGACCGAGCTTTTTCGACAAGGTCAATAGCGTACTTGCCTAGAGCGTTGTAAGTGTCTTCGGAGCTTTGGCTCGTGACGTTGCTACCGTTTCGAAGCTCGAGTACTGCCTTTTTCAGCTCATCGTAGGTGACACCTTGATCCTTGAGAATACGTGAGGCTTGGCCACTCCCCTTGGTAAGTGCCAGTAGGAGGTGTTCGATAGCGACGTACTGATCTTGCATCTCAGTGGCAAGGGATAGCGCATCGCTCAGTACCGTTTCCAAGCTTTGGCTGAGATAGGGTTGTCCACCTTGGACCTTGGGCAGTTGGTTGACGGCATCGTCTGCCCTCTTGCGTAGGATCCGGAGGTCCACACCGAGCTTCGGAAATACGTACTCGCTGATGCCATTGCCTTCCTGTAGAAGGACGGCCAAGAGGTGCTCCGGCTCCAGTGCTTGCTGGCCTTTTTGCTGAGCCAGCTCTAGAGCACTCTGGATGGCCTCCTGGGTTTTGATGGTATATTTTTCTAGATTCATATATAGTTGTTGTTTTTATTTATTCGTTAATCTGTACACAAGGGTATATACAAGGATTGGGCCGAGTGGAATGTGGTGACAAAATGAATGCCCTGTCGCGTCAGAAATACCTCTTGGGTGTCTTCTTGTCTTCATGGGCTTCAAGATTGTCAGTGTACCCCTGTCGCAAAAGCGTTTTGGTACAACTGTCCCCCTCTTTTTACCCCAACCCTCCTTTGGCAACTCGGCCGAGTCGGCCTTTTTGACTAAAACTGCAGTCCCATCGGTTGAGACTGTAGTTTCTACGGGATGAAACTGTAGTTTATCCTCAGGAGACTTTTGTCGGATGTGTAGAGACAAAGTCTGTTATGTATAGAGGTGATACAAAAAGGAGGGTGTGTCGAAACTTAAGTTTCGACACACCCTCTCTTTTGTTTGGCGGTTGGCTAGGACTCTCTGGTGTGAGAGCTATTTTGCCGGAATCAGATGCCTAGCTTGGAGCGGACAAGTGCTGTCACGTCTTCACCGTTTGATCCTACGTACAGGAGTTGTGCGCTGTCAAAGATGTAGGCGAATCCATTTTCGGAACCCACTTTGTTGATGGCTTCGCGGAGCTTAGTCTGTATGGGAGTGAGCAGCTCCATTTGTTTCTTTTGGAGGTCTTGGCTGGCTACCTGGCGGTGAGTCAGGATCCGACGTTGTAGCTCCTCAAGGTCTTGTTGCTTGCGGACCTTCATGGCATCGGTGAGGTTAGCTGCCTCCTTTTCGTATTCTTCGTATTGCTTACGGAGCTCGGTCTCCATGGTTGCCACCTCGTTTTCGTACTTGCCGGCCAACTCATCGAGCTGAGCTTGTGCGGCCTTTGTCTCGGCCATGGAGGTAAAGATGGTCTGGGTGTCCACTACGCCGATCTTCTGAGCGTTTTGTGCTGATAGGATCATAGGACACAGCACGAGTGCGAGAGTGAGTAGTACTTTCTTCATTGTTGTCTGCTTGAATTGTATGGTGATATTACTTATTTCCCTTAGTGCAAAGGTAGCACTTTTTTCGGATGAATGTGAATCGTTGGCCTTTGCTCCTCTTCTGTGCGGGGTGGGGACCCCCGCTAGTGGTTATTTTTTTATTCCGAGTGTTGCAAGTACATCGTTGCTGATGTCGGCTATCGGGTCTGCAAAAACGATGACTCCTCCGGCAGATGCACGATCAAAGACGATAAGGTAGCCTCGTCGTTGGCTGATGAGCTTGACGGCTTGGTAGATCTGGTCTTGGATCGGTTTGATGAGTTGCTCTTGGAGTTTGACGACCTCGCCTTTGGGGCCGAAGTATTTGATTTGCTTGGCTCGTGCGTCTTCTTCGACCTTTACGATGGCATTTTCTTGTACCACACGATCTTGAGGAGTGAGTTGCGGGAGGGCTTGCTGGTATTTTTGATAGAGTTGTTCGGCCTGTTTGTTGAGCTGCTCGATCTCTTCATTCCACCCTTTTGTACTAGCTTCGATGCGGTCTGTCGCTGTCTTGTAGGCCGGTATCTTGGCTAGGAGGTATTGCATATCGATTAGTGCGTAGCTGGCTTCTTGTGCCACAGCTCCGTAGGTGGCCCCTGTCATGAGCAGGAGTATAAGGAGTATTCTTTTCATCTTCTTTGTTGGTTTCTTTTGGTTTTATCCTTGTACTTGTGTGCTGTTTTTTAGAACTGTTGTCCGAGTACAAAGTGAATGTTGCTACCACCAATTGTGTTTGTCCCATCGGGCGCGTCAAAGCCATAGCCCCAGTCGATACCCATCAGACCAACCATTGGGAGCATGATCCGGACACCTACTCCGGCTGAGCGTTTTAGTTGGAAGGCGTTGTAGTCACGGATGTGGTCCCATGCGTTACCGGCCTCTAGGAAGCTTAGGATCCAAATGGTTGTCTGCCCCTCAAATAGGACAGGGTAGCGTAGCTCCATGTAGGCTTTGGCGTAGGCGTAGGCACCCTGTCCGGATGCTCCGGCAAGTGAGCCGTTTTTGTATCCGCGGAGTCCGACCATTTGGTTGAGGTAGCCCACATAGCTGGACATTCCGTCTCCACCCATGTAGTAGGTCCCAAATGGTGAACGCTTGTAGGCGTTGTAGGAGCCTATGATGCCACCCTCTACGTTGGCCATCAATACCGGTGTACGCTGTGTATTGACAGGGTCCATCAGTGGTAGGTAAAACTGTCCCTTGCCGGAGAGCTGATAGTACTCTATGAACCTGTAGCGCTCGGTGTCCGGCATTTTGGGGTTGGAGTAGTCCTTTTTGTCGATGAGGGAGTAGGGAAATGTGGACTTGGCACTGATGGAAAACTCTGAGCCTCGACGGGTGTATATGGGGTTGTCTACCGATGATCGGGTAAGGGTGAGTGCAAGATTGATATCATTGGCCAATCCGTTTTCCATCCCAAAGGAGTAGTAGATCATGCTCCAGTTTTTCATGCGGTACATCTGGTAGTTGAGTGACGCATTGATCTGGAAGTTGTCATCGGGCCATGTGAGACGCTTGCCGTACGCAATGCTCGCCCCAATGATGTCCAAGGTCTTGTCGGGGTCGTAGGCACTCTCGTAGATACTGGAGAGTTGCTCTCCGTAGTAGCCACCATATCCACCGTAGCCACCATATCCACCGCCATATCCACCGCCATATCCATATGGTGATCCGTAGCCATACCCGTAGCCGTATGGGGAGCCATAGCCGTATCCATAGGGAGAGCCATAACCGTACCCATAGCCGTACGGTGAACCGTAACCGTAGCTCGGGAGGTTTTGGAGCTGAGAGTTGTAGAAGCGACGGTTGATGTCTGTCTGCCGGCTGTAGTATGCAGAGAGACTAAAGTAGTTGGGACGCTTGCGCCCAAACCATGGGTCGGTAAACTGTATGCTGTAGCTCTGGTAGTACCGCGCATTGGTCTGGGCCCGGAGGGATAGTGTCTGTCCGTCTCCTCTTGGCAAAAAGCCCTTGTAGGACTTGGGGTTGAAAAGGTTGCGCATGGAGAAGTTGCTAAACTTCAACCCGGCCATGCCCACCAAGCCGGTTTGGCTCCAGCCGATGGATAGCTCGACTTGATCGTTGCTCTTGGGCTCCAACTTCCACTCTATGTCTACGGTGCCGTTTTGCTCATTGGGGACGATGTTGGGCGTGATTTTCTCTTGGTCGAAGTGGCCCATCTGTGCGATCATCCTCATGGATCTCATGACATAATCACGGTTGAAGAGCATACCTGGCTTGGTGTATAGCTCACGGCGCACGACCTCTTCGTACAGCTGGTCGTTTCCACGGATGGTGACTCTGTTGATTGTAGCCGGCTTCCCCTCCGAAATACGGATGTCTAGAGCCACTGAGTCTCCTTTTACTTCGGTCTCCACCGGTACCATGTAGGCAAATAAGTAGCCGTTGTTGGAGTAGAGGTTGGCTAGTGCATCCTCGTCTTTTTGGAGGCGGTCCTGTAGCTTCTTTTGGTCGTAGACATCACCACGCTGTATGCCGAGTAGCTTTGCGAGGTCAGCGGTGGCATATTTTGTGTTGCCAACGAACTGGATGTCTTTGATGTAATAGCGATCGCCCTCGTGGAGGTAGATGTCAATGTTGATGTGGTTGGCATCGTTGCGGTAGATCGTGTCTTTTAGGATCTCTGCATCACGAAAGCCCTCTTGGTGGTATAGGTTTAGGATGTTTTTGAGGTCCTCTTTGTAATCCTTTTCTACAAACTTTTTTTGGCTAAAGATTTCCAGAAAGCTATTCCAAGGATGCTTGGAGAGGTTGAAGCGTTCGTTGGTCTTCTCCATCGCCTTCCGGAGCTTGAAGTCACTGATCTTTTGGTTGTTGTGAAAGGTGATGGTCCTTACCTTTGTCTTGGTGTTTTTGTTGACGTCAAAGGTGACGATGACATAGCCCGGTCGCTTGGGATCGTCTTGTGTCCGGCTGGTTACTGTCGCAGTACTAAAGCCTTTTTCATCAAAGAAGCGCCTGATCTCTATTTTTGAGCGATCTAGGATGTTGGGGGTGATGTGGGTGCCTTGCTGTAGTGCAAGGAGTTTTCCCGTCTTGAGATCGTCTGCCTCTGACTTCTTTACCCCGTTGATAATGAGCTGCGACAGCCTGGGACGCTCGCTGAGGTCGATTGAGAGCCAGACGGAGTCGCCTACGATGCGGTCGGCTTCGATCCGTACATCTGTAAAGAGTCCATTTCGGAGATAATTGCGAACCGCTTGAGTGATTTCGTCTCCCGGTATCGTTACTTTCTGCCCAATTTTTAGCCCCGAGACATTGCGTACGACCTCTTCGTCATAGCTTTTGTTTCCTTTTATGACGATGCCCGCAATGTATTTTTGCTGGGGAGCCGAGTAGGAGATGACCGGTAGGTCACCGTCCGGAAGGGTCGTCACCTCGCTCCTCGTATTGGCCGTTGCCAGAGAGTCTGTAGGTGCTTGGGCTTTTGCGGATACAAATACACTTAGTAGTAGGAGTGCTCCTGCTACGGCTGCTTGAGGTATGATCCGGGTATTGTGTGATCTCATTCTTTCGTATCGTGCTGTATCGTGTTTATCCAAGTGGAGGGCGGAGTCAATTTTATTCTCCTCTATCTATTTGGTCGCCTATTTTGCCGTAGCGCCGTTGTCGCTTTTGGTAGTCAATCAAGGCTTGATAAAAGTCTTCTTCGCCGAAGTCCGGCCAGTAGGTGTCCACAAAGTAGAGCTCTGTATAGGCAATCTGCCAGAGGAGAAAGTTGCTCACTCGGCATTCACCTCCGGTGCGTATGAGTAGGTCCGGATCCGGTAGATCCGGAATTCCCAAATGACGTCGGAGGTCGTCCTCGGTGTAGTGTCCGGCTTTGTCGGGTTCTGTCTGAGACAGGGTGTTGAGAGCATGTACCAGCTCGGATCGACCGGAGTAGTTTATTGCCAGTACGAGGTGAATGCCTGTATTGTTTTGGGTGTCGTCCATGATACCTCGGAGGGCTTCGCCCGGAGCCGAGGGCATGGTCACCATGTTACCGAGTATGTGCAGACATACATTTTCTTCTTTCAGTTGCTTCGCCTCTTCTCCCACGGTCTTGACCAGTAGGTTCATCAGGGCTTTGACCTCCTCCTCAGGACGCTTCCAGTTTTCTTCCGAAAAGGTGTAGAGTGTCAAGATCTTTACCCCGGCCTTTATGGCGGCCTCTAGGATAACCCGCACCGTATTCACGCCTTTCTCGTGGCCTTCGGTGCGTTCGAGTCCTCTGGCCTTGGCCCATCTGCCATTGCCATCCATGATGATGGCTACATGGTGAGGAACGTTGTCGGGAGAGATCTGAGAAAAAAGTGTGTCCACGTCGGCTATTACTTGTCGTAACTATTGAGAATCCCGGCACCGGCATCGAGGTAGCCATGCCACAGCTCTTGTGATGGCGTACCATCGCTCAGTATACCTCCGAGCAAGTAGATATGCTCGATACCCTTCTGGTCTACTATTGTTGTTCCCGAGAGGTTTTTCCGAGGGGTGAAGTCGTCTCCTGGTAGTTGGGTTTTGCCCAATGCATGCCAGGTAATACCGCGATCATCGCTTACCTTTATTCGGTTGCTGACCGGCTGATCCTCGTATGCACCGCCTACGAGCATGATCTGTTGGCCATTTTGTCTCATGATATAGAGTCCGCCAGCGTAGGGGACTTTGGACGCACCTTGGTAGGGTATCTTGCCCCAGTTTACTCCGTCAGAGGTAAAGAAGCTCAACTTCGCCGGTCGCTCATCCGCTTGCAGGCCCCCCATGATATAGGAGTGTTGAACGCCTGAGACAACGTAGCTGTACACATAGGCATCGTGTGTCGGAAATCCGGTCGGAAGTTCTTTCTCCTGTCGGATGTCGTCTATGGTGCCTGTGTATATGTGGGGGGTGTTGTTTCCATTGCCGGTAGATTTTCCTGTGAGGGACAAGCGGGCAGGCTTGCCAGAGGACAACTCTTGATCATACAGTATTTGGGTCACGGTCACCCCTGTAGGGCTTTTGTCTTCCCAGGATAGGAGGTCGGTGCTGTAGTGGATGTGCCCATCTTGGTCCAGCATCCATGCGTGTCCATTGTGGTCCAGGAACAGTGAGCTGGGGATCAATCCTATTGGTAGGGTTGCTTGTTGGGGCTCAAAGCGACTGTGCTCCAAGTCTGCCAAATAGAGTGTACCCTGTCCTGTGGCACTGCTTGTGATGTAGTAGTGTTTCCCTTGGCGAGTCACTATTTTGCCATTTACCACTCCGGGAGGTGTGGTGTTTGCCTTTTTGTCCCACGTTAGTTTGTTGGGGTCATAGCCATAGCTCATGATCCGGAGGTCGTAGTTGAGTGTTGGGAGTCCTTTTCGGTGAATGGTCAGCTCGAGCTTTCCCCCCTTGATACAGACTTTTCCGGTATCTGTTGACGAAAAGGCTTTTTTTGTTTCCTCGGACACATTGCGTAGTGTTGCCTCCAGTTGATTGGACATGACGACTTGTATATAGGCACTGTCCAGCTTGGTCCCATAGGGTAGTGGGGTGCTGTTGTAGATTCTTTGGCGGATATGGTCGATCTGCATTTCCACCTTTTTGCCTTTCTTGTTGTCCAAAATGATCTCCATATACTTGGGGTGGTAGTGCCCGCTGTACCATGGGTTGGTCACTTGCTGTTGCCTATCTCGGCACGATGTTCCTAGTAGGCTCATGCTTGCCAGTAGGAGCATCGTCCAGGCTATATTATTATACTGTTTGAGCATTCTGTGTCTATCTCTTTTGAGTCTTGGCTGTGGTGTCGGTATTTTGGCACTTTGTCCACACTCTTTTTCCCTGTCGTATCCTTGCAAATCTACCAAAACCTACGAATTTCCAGTTTGCGTAGATCTAGCTCGGTCTCTGTGGGTTAGTTTTTCTTTTGATCTTGCATTCGGCGCATTTGCTCCTTTTGGACTTCTTCGAGGCGTTGCATAAACTTGCTCTTCTTTCGGGGTTTCTTTTGGTTCTCCTTTAGTTGAGCCAGTACCTTGTCCTCATCTATTGCCAATCTAAATAGCTGGGTCTGCAGGATGCTGATCAGCATGGAGAGGAAGTAGTAGTAGGAGAGTGCGGCGGCATTGTTGTTGAGGAAAACAAACAGCATAGCGGCCATGAGGTAGGTCATCCACTTCATCATCGCCATCTGTTGTTTGTCTCCGCCTGTGGTGGATTGAGTCACCTTCATGTACACGACTTGCGTGACAGTCATCAGCAAGCAAAATAAGCTAATGTGGTCACCAATCAGCGGGAGGTCAAAGCCATGCCAGCTAATCAGGTCATCGTAGGTGCTCAGGTCTTTTGCCCACAAAAAGCTCTCGCCTCTCAGGTTGATACTTGTCGGGAAGTATTGGTACATCGCCACCAAGAAAGGCATCTGCAGTAGCATCGGCAGGCATCCTCCCAGGGTGTTCACACCGGCACTTCGATAGAGCTCCATTGTTTTTTGCTGACGTAGCATCATCTGATCCTGCCCCGGATACTTCTCGTTGATCTCATCTACCATTGGTCGTAGGACACGCATCTTTGCTTGCGACTGAATGGCTTTGAATGTAAAGGGGCTTACGATCAGTTTGATGAAGATGGTCATCAATAAAATGATCACTCCATAGTTGGTGAAAAAACGCTCCAAAAAGCTGAAGGTGGGAGCGATCAGCCAAACGTTGATGAACCTAAACCAAGACCCCATATCCACCACGTGAGAGAAGTTGACGCTATCGTCGACCATGCTCTTCTCTATACTTCGTAGCAGACTGTAGTCATTGGGGCCTGAGTAGATCGTAAACTCTATGGGGGTTGATGCATTGCTCCGATCTATCGGTAGGATAAACTTTGCCTGCAGATCCTTGATCTTTCCGTCTTCCGGATCGTTGAAGACCTTTTGGGTCATCGAGACGCCCTCTAGACCTTGGGGGCTGTAGACGATGGTGGAGAAAAACATGTCGCGAAAGGCTAGCCACTTCGTGGTGCCTCTAGGCTCTTCGTTACTGCTCTTGGCGGCATTCATTTTCTCGACCTCACCGCTAGCATACTCGTACGCAAAGCCGGAGTAGCGTTGCTCGGTCTTGGCCGATTTTTCGTTTTGGTAGATGGGGATCGCTATATGAGTATCCAGGTAGGCCGCATTGGGGGCCAGGATTTGTGCGAAATCTCCCTCGGAGTAGATCCGGACGTCCAGCATGTACCGGCTCTTGAGGGTGTAGAGGATATTGAGGGTACCACCGGTGGTTGTTTTGGCACTCATGCGGAGCTGAGTGGGGCTGACGCGCTCCGGTGTGAAGTAGAGATCCTTGGAGCTGATTACGCGATTGGTCCGGGTGATGAAGGTAAATGAGAAGTCACTATCCTCGGGTTTCATCAGTCGGACGGGTTGTCCATCAAAGGTGCTGTAGGTCTTTAGCTCTGTGGCAATAGGTACTCCGCCCTTGGTGTTGAATGTATAGGAGATGGAGTCGTTTTCGAGCATGAGCAGCTCCTCAGTCCCTGTCGCAGATGGGGCGAGCTCGCCATGATTGAGTGCCAGGAGGGAGTCCTTTTGTGCCGCAGTGAGTGTGCTGTCGGAGAGCATACTCTGCTCTGTTGTCATGGAGTGAGGTACTTCGGCGTTCTCTTCTGTGAGTTGCTGTTGTGCTGCACTGTTGGCTAGCGAGTCTTGGTATTGTTGTTGTAGTGCCAGCTGTTCTTCGGTTGGGCGTCCCAAGTAGGTGAAGATGGCTAGTACTACGCCTATCAAGACCAGACCGGTGATAGAGTTTTTATCCATTCGTATTGGAGGGTGGGGGTTAGCTTATTTTTTGGCCCGCTCTTGGCTGTACTTGATCGCTTCTTTCACGAATGACAAGAATAGCGGGTGCGTGTGTAGTAGAGTGCTGGAGTACTCTGGGTGAAATTGTGTGCCGATGTACCAGCGCTTGTCCGGCAATTCGATTACCTCTACGAGATCTGAGTGTGGGTTGTGTCCGGAAAAGAGTGCGCCTGCTTTTTCAAAAACCTCGGTGTAGTTGTTGTTGAATTCGTAGCGGTGTCTGTGGCGCTCACGGATGGTCTCTTTGCCGTAGATCTTGGCCACTTTGCTACCGGGGGTCAGGATGCACTCGTAGGCACCTAGTCGCATAGTGCCTCCTAGGTCGATGACCTCTTTTTGGCTCTCCATGAGGTCAATGATGGGGGTGGGGGTCTTTTCCACAAATTCTGTGCTGGCGGCATCTTTGAGGCCCAGTACGTTGCGGGCATACTCAATGCACATGCACTGCATCCCCAAGCAGATCCCAAAGGTGGGGATATCATGCTCTCGACACCACTGCAGGGCAATCAGCTTGCCTTCGATCCCCCTGCTGCCGAATCCGGGTGCCACTAGGACACCGTCCAGGTCACGCAGTAGCTCATCCACATTCTCGGTCGTGATGTTGTCGCTTTGGATTCGTTCCAGGTCAAGTAGGCGGTCGTTGTAGATTGCACCTTGGTGCAATGCCTCGTCGATGGATTTGTAGGCATCCTGTAGCTCTACGTACTTGCCTACCAGTCCAATCCGCACTTGCTCTGTGGCCGCACGTCCTTTGGCCAAAAAGTTGTGCCATGGTTTCATCTCCGGTGCCGGACCTACGGGGAGCTTTAGGCGGCGAAGGATCACTTCGTCCATCTTTTGGCTCTGGAGCAATAGCGGAACCTCATATATAGAGGGGACATCGTACGACTGCACGACAGCCTCTACCGGTACGTTGGTGAAGAGTGCAACTTTTTCCAAAAGTTTTTCGTCCAGCTTCATCTCGGTGCGTAGAACCAGCATGTCGGGCTGTATGCCCTCCTCCTGGAGTTGTTTCACAGAGTGCTGGGTGGGCTTGGTCTTTAGCTCTTTGGCGGCGCGCAGGTAGGGAACATAGGTCAGGTGGATCACCAGGCAGTTTTCGTCGCCCAGCTCGCACTTGAGCTGACGTACACTCTCCAAGAAGGGTAAGGACTCAATGTCTCCCACTGTACCACCGATCTCAGTGATCACAAAGTCCAAATCTCCGGCCAGACTTGTGCGCTTGACGCAACGCTTGATTTCATCCGTGATATGGGGCACGACTTGTACTGTTTTGCCCAAAAAGTCGCCACGTCGCTCACGCTCAATCACATTTTTGTAGACTCTGCCGGTCGTGACGTTGTTGTTGCGTGAGGTCCGAACATCCAAAAAACGCTCATAGTGACCAAGGTCGAGATCCGCTTCGTAGCCATCCTCTGTGACGTAGCACTCGCCATGCTCGTAGGGGTTGAGTGTCCCCGGATCAATGTTGATGTAGGGATCAAACTTTTGTATTGTTCCCTTTAGTCCTCTGCTCAAAAGAAGTTTGCCGAGAGAGGCAGCGACAATCCCTTTTCCGAGCGACGAAACCACTCCGCCGGTTACGAAAATGTACTTAGTGTTCTTTTTCATCAGCTACGATTTTATCTGGTGCGAAAATATATCTTGGCACAAATTTTGAACAAAGGTACTATTTTCCGCAGTCATTCTCCATGTCGTTTGGCTCACGCATCCGCCCTGTGCTGAAAGTCGTCGGAGCCACTCATGTTTTGGACGCAGGTTGTGTCGTGCGGTGAAAAATAAAAGCTCGGACCTGTTGTTTTTGGTGCGTCAACCTATTTTTGTGCCACAGCCGACAATGAAACTTTGGCACCATACTTGGACCAATCCTTTTTTCTATCCGTACAAGCGATCGCTTTTATCCGTGAAAAGTTTTGCTTCTATCCGTGAAACCGATCGCTTCTATCCGTGAAACTTGAGGGCTATTGCAATGTGCTGGTTTTTAGTGAGATGTGTTGCCTTCGATTTTGGGGCTTCCAAGGGAATTTTTTTGGGGGGGGATTGTTGTTTTTGTTGCGCCTGCGCTTTTTCGCCGCTTCGTGCTGAGGTGACCCCGGGTAGGGTGGGGAAAAGCGTCCGTGACCCCAAAAAGTGGGAAAAAAAGTACCCCACATATGCTGTTTTGTGCATACGTGGGGTACTCTTTAATCTTGCAACCCTTTGTTTTGCTGTGTTTTACGGTGTTTTCGCAGGGTTGTCTGTGATCCGCTTGGGGTTCGAACCCAAGACCCCAACATTAAAAGTGTTGTGCTCTACCTACTGAGCTAGCGGATCAGTGGATGTTTTTGCTATCCGAGTGCAAAGATACCAAAACTCGGGGTCTTTGCAAAATGATTGAGAGAAAATTCAGCGTAGGGTTTATTTCTCCGGGTGATTGGCGCATTAGTCGCCTCTCACCGAAGGGTTGATGTTGTTTTTTTAATTACCTTTACTGCTCACAAGTAGTTCCACATTTTAATCACATAAACTATGAGACTCAATCTTAGTTCACAAATTGTCCTAGATCAAGTGGAAGAACGTCTCTATAAGCCTATCAACGCTTATGAGCAAAGTGTCCTAACCTCTTTTGAGCGGCTAAACACCAATATCTTTGCTTCCGAGGATGAGGCGGCTCGTGTTGCCGCACAGAGTATTGCCATGGATATTCGTGCCAAGGCTTCATCTGGCGACCACTATACATTGGTTGTTTCCGGTGGGGTCAGTCCGAATGCCATTCTCCGGGAGTTGACCTTGTTGCACAAGACGGATGGACTGTCGTTCAAGAACGTACACGTCTTTCCGATGTATGAATTTTTCCCACTCAAGTCTATGGATGAGGGGGTTTTGGCCAACCTTCGGTCAGAGTTTTTGGACCGGATCGATATTCCGGCCGAAAACATCCACTCTTTTGATCTCTCCGTCAACGAAAATGAGATCAACAGGGCTTGGGAGAAGTACTACCGCGATCTGACCGCCTTGGGTGGTATAGACACCATTATCCTAGGGGTTGGACGTAGGGCTTCCGTGGGGCTGAATCCTCCCGGCTCTGTCGTGAGCATGGGGCTTCGGCTGACCGTCTTGGATGAGACTTCGCGCAATGAGGCGGTAAGTACATTCAACACCAAGGAAAATGTCCCCACTACGGCGATCACCCTCTGCTTGGGCGAAGTCCTCAAGGCTCGTCGGGCTATCCTTTTGGCTTTTGGGGAGGCCAAGTCTGCAATCCTCAGGAAGGTGGTGGAGGGTGGTACCACAGACAGTGTGCCGGCATCTCTCCTACAATCTCACCCCAATGCACAGGTCTACTGTGACCTACACGCGGCTGAGCAGCTGACACGTATCATGCATCCGTGGCGCGTGACCTCGATCAAGTGGACGGACAAGCTTATTCGCCGTGCTATCGTATGGCTCTGCGATGAAGTGCAGAAGCCGATCCTGAATCTAACCAACCAGGACTACTCGGATCACCAGCTCGGTGAGCTCTTGACTCAGTATGGATCAGCGTATAATGTCAATATCAAGGTCTTCAACGATATCCAGCACACCATCACCGGATGGCCGGGAGGCAAGCCCAATGCCGATGATACCAATCGCCCGGAGCGTGCAGTCCCCAACCCCAAGCGTGTCCTAGTCTTTAGCCCGCACCCTGATGATGATGTGATCTCGATGGGCGGGACTTTTCACCGACTGGTGGAGCAGGGGCATGATGTGCATGTGGCCTACGAGACCTCGGGTAATATTGCCGTCAACGATGAGGAGGTGATCCGGTACCTCTCATTTCTGCGCAATGTCCTGAATGAAAAGGGGCTGGAAAAGAGTGACTTGATGGACTACACTCTGCGTCTCCGCCATTTCCTCCTGCATGAAAAAGAGGAGGGCTCTGTGGAGACGGAGGAGGTGCGCTTCTTGAAGGGAACCATCCGAAGAGAGGAGGCCCGTACAGCGGATCGTTTCATCGGACTAAAGGAGGATCATGTGCACTTCCTAGATCTACCATTCTATGAGACCGGTGCGATCAAGAAAAACCCTATTTCCGAAAGGGATGTACACATTGTGATGGATTTGCTCCGCTCGATCAAGCCACAGCAGATCTTCGTGGCTGGTGACCTTGCTGACCCACACGGTACGCACCGAGTGGCTCTGAATGCGGCCCTGGCGGCGATAGATGAACTGAAGGACGAGCCTTGGATGAAGGACTGCTGGATATGGATGTATCGCGGTGCTTGGGCTGAGTGGGATATTGAGGATATTGAGATGGCTGTTCCGATGAGCCCCGAGCAGTTGAGGTTCAAGCGCAACTCTATCCTCAAGCACCAGTCACAGATGGAGGCCGCGCCATTCCTTGGTGATGATGAGCGACTCTTCTGGCAACGCTCTGAGGATCGTAACAAGGCTACCGCACGACTCTATGCACGTCTCGGTTTGGCTACATACGAGGCTATCGAGGCTTTTGTTCGCTATCATCCGATTGACTAATGTAATATAGTGATGCGTCTTGCCGGATGAAAGGTTCGGCAAGGACGATGAAAAGAGAAACCCCAGATCGCTAATGCGGTCCGGGGTTTCTCTTTTGCAATGCGGGGTTTCCTCGCAGGGTCGTTTGAGGTTACTTCTGTTGCTTTTTCAATTCGTCTCGGATTTCCCTGAGCAGTAGGATGTCCTCCGGAGTCTTGGGTGCCTCTGTCTCCTCTTTTCCCTCTTTCTCATGTTTCAGTGCATTGATGCCCTTGATGACAGAGAAGATGCACAAGGCGATGATCAAGAAATCCACAACGGTCTGGATAAACTGGCCGTACATGATGGCCACTTCGGGTGTGACGACTTTGTCTCCCTCGGTGACGGCGTGGCTGAGTACGATCTTGAGATCAGAAAAGTTTACTCGTCCAAGGATTACTCCCAGAGGTGGCATGATGATGTCACTGACAAGGGAGGAGACGATCTTGCCAAAGGCACTACCGATGATGACACCGATAGCCATGTCTATGACATTACCTTTGACGGCAAAGCTCTTGAATTCTTTCCAAAATGTTGTCATGTGTATTCGGTTTTAGTGGTGATAGATAGTTGTTGTTTTGGCGTTTAGGGGTTGAAAGCACCGTCATCTCCCTTGTCCTCCAGAGGATCTGCAAGTGCGTGCGTGTGTGCGTTGAGTTTGGAGTCTACAGTCTTGATATACTCCATTCCGGCCGATGAATGGTGCTCCGGCCGGAACTTGATGATATCGCTCTGAAACTGTAGGTAAATGGTGCCGGTGGGACCATTACGGTGCTTGGCAATGATGTATTCGGCGAGCCCCCTAAGGTCTTTTCCATCCTTGCTCTCGAGGATGTCGTAGTACTCCGGTCGGTGGATGAAGCAAACCATGTCGGCGTCTTGCTCAATCGCTCCCGATTCACGTAGGTCGGAGAGCTGTGGTTGCTTGCCCTCTCGTTGCTCAACACCACGGTTGAGCTGTGAGAGTGCGATGACGGTGATATCTAGCTCCTTGGCGAGTTGTTTCAGCGATCGAGAGATTGTACTGACCTCTTGCTCACGGTTGGCATTTTTGCCTAGTCCGCTGGCGGTCATCAGCTGTAGGTAGTCGATGAAGATTACTCTCACGCCATCGGATCGGACCAGTCGGCGGGCTTTGGAGCGTAGGTCGAAAATGGTCAGTCCGGCATTGTCGTCGATGAATATCGGAGCGCGCTCCAGGTCGCCTAGGCCGGAGGTGAGTTGCCCGATCTGGGCATCGGTAAGCATACCTCTCTTGATGCTATCGTTGGGGATCTCAGTATGGTTGACCACAAGTCGTGTCATCAGCTGGTTTTTACTCATCTCCAAGCTGAAAATGGCGATAGGTATATGGTAGTCCACGGCCATGCTGCGTGCCATAGAGAGGACTAGTGCGGTCTTTCCCATTGCCGGACGTGCCGCAATGATCACGAGGTCACTCTTTTGCCATCCGGATGTCACCTTGTCGATATCCGGGAAGCCTGTTTCGACCCCACTCATACCATCGCTTCGGGCCGCGGCTTTTTGGATCTCATTGATCGTGTTGTTGATCAGTTCATTGACCCTTTGGACATCATCCTTGTTGGCACCTTGGGTGATCTCAAAGAGTCGTGTCTCTGCTTGTTGCATGGTGTCGACCACACTGATCTCGTCGTTGAACGAGTTTTTGATCACCTCGTTGCCAAAGGAGATGAGTTGGCGCTGTACCATCTTGTCGTACAGCAAGCGTGAGTGTGCTTCTAGGTGAGCTGTGCTGTTGACGATCGCCGCCAGTGTGGGGATATAGGTCAGCCCCTGTGTCTCTTTCAGATCTCCGTTGACTCGCAGTTGCTCGATTACCGTCTGGATGTCTATTGGTTTTTCTTCCAGCGCGAGCATTTGGATGGCCCGAAATATCAGCTTGTTCTTGGGATCGTAAAAGCACTCCTCCTCTAGGATCTCATCTACTTGCGAGAAGGCATCTTTTTCCAGGACCAAGGCTCCAAGCACCAGACGCTCTATCTCTAGGTTGTTGGGAGGAATGGTGTTGGAGAGTACTTTGGCAACATTTTGCGGAATCAGCGAGGTGCGTTGGGAGAGTGGCCCTTTCAGCACTTCGGTGGTTTCGTCGGGGAGATTGCTTGCGACACTGTTATCTTTGGGAGACATATTGGGTTGGTTGCGGTGGCTTGGGGGGTTAGTCTAGCTTGAGTACAGCCAAAAAGGCCTTTTGTGGCACTTCCACTGTGCCGATCTGCTTCATGCGCTTCTTGCCTTCCTTTTGCTTTTCTAGGAGTTTGCGTTTGCGTGAGACGTCTCCTCCATAGCACTTGGCGGTTACATCTTTTCGCACAGCTTTGATTGTTTCTCGAGCGATGATCTTTGCTCCGATAGCGGCTTGTATGGCGATCTCAAACTGTTGCCTTGGGATTAGCTCTTTCAGTTTTTCGCACATGCGTCTGCCGAGTGCCTCAGCATTATCCACGTGGGTCAGTAGCGTGAGTGCATCCACTTGTTCACCATTTAGCAGGATATCCACTTTTACCAGTTTGGAGGGCCGGTAGTCGTGGATATGGTAGTCAAATGATGCGTAGCCCCGTGAGACGCTCTTTAGTTTGTCATAAAAGTCTATGACGATCTCTCCCAACGGAATATCGTAAGTCAGCTCTATTCGGTTGCCAAAAAGGTAGTCTTGCCTGATCAGCTCTCCACGCTTTCCGAGACAAAGGGTCATGATCGGACCTATGTAGTCCGTTGTGGTGATCACACTTGCTCGAATGTAGGGCTCTTCTATGTGGTCTATATTTACAGGATCGGGCATGCCGGATGGGTTGTGCACCTCCAGTACAGTCCCTTGCTTGGTGTGGACTTTGTAGGATACGTTGGGCACAGTCGTGATTACGCTCATGTTGTACTCACGATCCAAGCGCTCTTGTATGATTTCCATGTGGAGCAGGCCCAGAAACCCACAGCGAAAACCAAAGCCCAAGGCGACTGAGCTTTCCGGTTGAAAGGTCAGCGAGGCGTCGTTGAGCTGGAGCTTCTCGAGGGAGGATCTGAGGTTCTCAAACTCCTCCGGGGCGATCGGATAGACTCCGGCAAAGACCATGGGCTTCACCTCCTCAAATCCGGCGATGGCCTTTGTCGCTCCATTCTTTACGGTCGTGATGGTGTCTCCCACCTTTACCTCTGTGGAGGTCTTGATCCCGGAGATGATGTAGCCCACATCACCGGTCCTGATCTCATCTTTGGGCATCATTCCGAGTTTCAGCGTCCCTACCTCGTCTGCCTCGTACTCCTTGCCGGTATTGATGAATTTCACTTGCTCGCCTTTTCGGAGCACCCCGCTCTCAACCTTGAAGTAAGCGATAATCCCCCGAAAAGCATTGAATACGGAGTCAAAAATCAAGCACTGCAGGGGCGCATCCGGGTCTCCTGTGGGTGCCGGTATACGCCGGACGATAGCCTCGAGGATACTCTCCACTCCCTCGCCCGTCTTTCCGCTGGCCTGCAGGATCTCATCACGATCACAGCCAAGTAGGTTCACGATCTCATCTCCGATCTCCTCCGGCCTTGCACTGGGGAGGTCAATTTTGTTGAGTACAGGTATGATCGTCAGGTCGTGCTCAAGTGCCATGTAGAGGTTGGAGATGGTCTGGGCTTGGATCCCTTGTGAGGCATCCACGATCAGGAGGGCCCCCTCGCAGGCGGCGATGGAGCGCGAGACTTCGTACGAAAAGTCCACGTGCCCCGGTGTGTCGATCAGGTTGAGCACATAGTCCTCTCCGTTGAGCGAGTAATCCATCTGTATGGCATGGCTCTTGATCGTGATCCCACGCTCGCGCTCCAGGTCCATGTTGTCCAATACTTGGTCTTGGGCATCACGCTCCGAGACCGTCTGAGTGTACTCCAGCAGACGGTCCGCAAGTGTGCTTTTCCCGTGGTCGATGTGAGCAATGATACAAAAGTTGCGAATATGCTTCATTGGATTGGGCTGTTCAATAATGTCTTCTTCCGTTGCTATAAAATAGTGTCATGTCGCTCTCCGAGGAGGGTGGGGGCCGGAGGCATAGTGACTCATTGCGAGTGCTCCTGCCACGCCCATTCGTGCATGACCATGAGGATACTCCTATAAATAAGGTCTCATAAGTGCACAAAGATACCGAAAAAATGGCGTCCTTTTGCCCGATTGCATTCGTCCTATAAACCTCTTGTCCCACCCCCTTTTTTTGCTCCTATCCGTGAAACCGATTTCTTCTATCCGTGAAAAGTTTTGCTTCTATCCGTGAAACCGATTGCTTCTATCCGTGAAACTTGAGGTGTTTTGCAACCATTTGATTATCTGTCGCTTACAACACGCTAAATTTGGACTGAAAAACGAGGCTTTTGGGGTGGGGATTTTGAGGTTTTTTACTTCCCAAAAACTCAATGGGAGCATTTAGGAGGACTTGGCCCCACTCCGTGTGTGAGGGCCGAGTCTCCGATGTGATAAAGTGCTATATTTGTAGTGGACCTAGCGAAGTGTGCTTGTCCGATCGTTGTGTTTTTTAGAACTATCGCCCAAATAGAGACATGCAGCCAACTTCCTCTCTACCTATTGCCATAGGGGCAGCGCTACTGAGTACCGTATCCTCCGGAGGAGACACTGCCCAAGCCCAAAAACCCAATGTCCTACTTATCCTCTGTGATGACCTAGGCTATGGTGACCTCTCCTGCTATGAGGCCAAGTCCATCGACACGCCCAATATCGACCGTATCACTGATATGGGCGTTCGGTTCACGGATGCCCACTGCACCTCTGCGACCTCCACACCGTCGAGGTATGGACTTCTGACCGGTGCCTATCCGTGGAGGAGAAGCGATACCGGGGTGGCTCGAGGTGATGCCGGCATGGTTATTCGTCCGGAAGAGTATACGATGGCAGACCTTTTTCGGAGTGCGGGCTACTGCACCTCTGCTTTTGGAAAGTGGCACTTGGGACTGGGTGCCAAGACCGGTACCCAAGACTGGAACTCCAAGATTACGCCCAATACCGGTGATCTGGGGTTTGACTACTCTTTCATCATGGCGGCAACAGCGGATCGAGTCCCCTGTGTCTATATACGCAATGGCTGTGTCGTGGATCATGATCCGGCGCAGCCCATTGAGGTGAACTATACGGCCAACTTTCCCGGAGAACCCACCGGAAAGGAGCATCCCGAGCTACTGTATCACCTACAGCCTAGTCACGGGCACGACATGAGTATTGTCAATGGTATTTCGCGCATTGGGTATATGAAAGGTGGGGGCAGGGCTCTGTGGAAGGATGAGGAGATCGCTGATCGCATCACCGATGATGCCCTCGCCTACCTTGACCGGTGGGATCGGAGCAAGCCGTTTTTCATGTACTTTTGCCCCAATAATATACACGTGCCACGTTTTCCGAGTGAGCGATTCAGAGGCAAGAGTGAAATGGGTCTGCGGGGTGATGCCATCCTAGAGTTGGACGACATGGTTGGCCGCATGCTTCGCAAGCTAGAGGAGATCGGACAGTTGGACAACACTCTCGTTATCTTTACTTCCGACAATGGCCCCGTCCTGGATGACGGCTACAGGGATCAGGCTGTGGAGCTGGCCGGAGATCATAGTCCCAGTGGCCCCTATAGAGGAGGTAAGTATAGCTTGTACGAGGGTGGGACACGGGTGCCCCTTATTGTCGCATGGCCACATCGCATCGCTCAGAGTGGACAAGTGTCCGATGCCCTTGTCTCCCAGATCGATTTTTTGGCCAGTATGCGTACGCTTGTCGGTGCAGACGACCATCCGGATACCCCAATCAAGGATAGTCAGGATGCTCTATCCACTCTGCTTGGTGAGGGTGAGGGGCGTGCTTGGCTGATCGAGCAGGGTCTCAGTCGGACCCTGGCTTACCGTACAAGTGAGTGGAAGTATATACGCCCTGTAGCCAACCCCAACCCTGTTGCTTGGCAGACCGGCAACGAGACAGGGCAAGCGAGCAAACCACAGCTGTACCGGATCAAGGACAGTGGCAGTGAAGCAGAAAACGTAGCTGACCAATATCCTGAGGTAGTGGCCGAGCTGGAGCGACGTCTACAAGAGGTGGTACAGAAACAATGAATACGTTCGGAAACAAGCTGAGACTGACGACCTTTGGAGAGTCGCATGGCGTGGCAGTCGGAGGGGTCCTGGATGGGTATCCCGCCGGTATCTGCCCTGATATGGAGCAGATCGCACGGCAACTACGCAGACGTATGCCCCACAATGCCTATAGTACTGCACGGCGTGAACCCGATGAGGTGACCTTTTTGTCCGGCTTGTACGATGGAGTGACGACCGGGGCACCTCTGGCCTTTTTGGTCCAAAACAGCGATCAAAGGCCGGCCGACTACAGTGCACTGCGAGATCTATACCGGCCGTCCCATGCTGACTACGTATATGCCCAAAAGTACGGCATCCGAGATCATCGAGGGGGAGGACGCTCCAGCGCAAGGGAGACAGTGGTGCGTGTGGTGGCCGGTGCGTTGGCGCAACAGTTGCTCACCCCTAGGGGGATAGAGGTGTGCTCTTATACAGATGCTGTGGCAGGATCGCCATCTGTCGGCTATATGGATGAGGTGACTTTTGCGGACATAGAGAGGAGCAGAGTGGGCTGTCCTATCCCAGACTTGGATCAGACAATGTGTGACCTCCTTGTCGGTGCCGGTGGAGATACCCTGGGTGCAACGGTGGCGACCGTGGTCCGCGGAGTGCCTGTGGGGTGGGGCGAGCCACTCTACGACAAGCTCTCGGCGAGACTGGCGTATGCACTCATGAGTATCAATGCCGCCAAGGGGGTGGAGATCGGGGATGGATTTGGACTCGCTCAGATGCGAGGCAGTCAGGCCAACGATGCCTATACCTGTGTCGGCGGAAGCATCCGTATGCCAACAAATCACTCAGGTGGAATCCTGGCCGGAATTAGTGCCGGAGAGGTGCTGAGGATCCGGACAGCCTTCAAGCCCATCAGCTCCATATCCCTTCTGCAGGATACAGTCACGACGGGAGGTCAGCCTACCACTCTCCGCATTGAGGGACGCCACGATACATCGGTGGTCCCACGAGTACTGCCTGTCGTTGATGCCATGGTGGCTCTGGTGCTGGCGGATTACCTCCTCTAGTGTTTTTGCCTTGTGTCGCTTCGTCGGGTGTCACCGCTTGTTGTTGTCTACGAAATGAAACTTCTGACAAATGGGTACCTTTGCAGTGCGTTTGCCAAGTGGAAGCGCAAAGCGAGGGAGAAAAGTGTGGTCTCAGACGACCACTGCTTTTGTACGAATGACATGTAGAGCCAAGGATATGAAACAAAGAGCCATCACCATACTCGGAAGCACAGGATCTATAGGTACTCAGGCACTTGATATCATTGCGCAACACCCTGATGAGCTACAGGTCCATGCTCTGGTGTGTGACAAAAATATTGAATTGCTGGCCCAGCAAGCCAAAGTCTATCGACCACGACTGGTGGTCGTGAACGATATATCTCGGTACAAGGATCTACGACGATTGCTCAAGGATACCGAGGTGGAGGTGCGTTGCGGTGCTGAGGCGATTACGGATGTGGCCGGTGATCCGGACGCAGACATGGTCCTTACGGCTATGGTAGGGTTTGCCGGTTTGGCTCCAACGATCCGTGCGATAGAGAGCAACCGTATGATTGCCCTAGCCAACAAGGAGACGCTTGTCGTTGCCGGAGATCTAATCACGCACTTGGCCAAAGAACACAGTGCCATCATTTTGCCGGTGGACTCAGAGCACTCAGCTATCTACCAGTGCTTGCGAGGTGAGCGTATCCAGGAGTTGAAAAAAATCTATCTGACAGCCTCAGGAGGTCCATTTGTAGACTTTACGCCCGAGCAACTCTCAGGTGTTAAGCCGGATCAGGCGCTGAAGCACCCCAAGTGGAAGATGGGGCAAAAGGTAACTATCGACTCCGCCTCTCTCATGAATAAGGGGCTGGAAATGATAGAGGCGCACCACCTCTTTGGTGTCGAGCCGGAGAATATCGAGGTACTGGTGCACCGGCAAAGTATTATTCACTCAATGGTGGGATTTGCGGACGGTACAGTCAAAGCTCAGCTGGGACTTCCGGATATGCGGATCCCGATAGCCTATGCCCTGACCTATCCTAGGCGCAGAAGCACCTCTGTGAAATTGCCTACCATTGGCGATTGGACCAACTTGACATTTGAGCAACCACGGCTGGAGGCATTCCCTTGCCTTGGATTGGCGTACGAGGCTCTCAACACCGGCGGAACCGCCCCCTGCGTGCTCAATGCAGCCAATGAGGTGGCGGTGCATCGTTTCTTGATGGGGGAGGTTGACTTTATGGACATTCCACGCATTATCCGTGATGTCCTCGACAGAACCTCTACGCGAAATGCCACATCCATAGAGGTCTTGGTGGCTATGGATACAGAGGCTAGACGCTTGGCACGCGAGTGGCACTGAGCCGACTCGAGTGCGTAGACAAACAACGACATCTTTTATTTTACTTAGAACAACCTGTCTGAATGGATCTAATCATACGTTTTTCGCAGCTTTTGCTGTCACTGACTATTCTCGTCTTTATCCACGAGTTGGGGCACTTCCTTTTTGCCAAATCCTTTGGAATGCGGGTGAGCAAGTTTTACTTGTTTTTTGATCCTTGGTTTTCATTGTTTCGCTTCAAGCCCAAAGGGAGTGATACCGAGTATGGTATAGGGTGGTTACCCCTAGGTGGCTACTGCTCGATAGACGGGATGGTGGATGAGCGACTTGCGGTAGAGGGCATGGAAAGCGAGCCCGAGCCATGGGAGTTTCGGTCCAAGCCGGCTTGGCAGAGACTGCTGGTAATGATTGCCGGTGTGCTCTTCAACGCCATCCTGGCCATGCTGATCTACGGAGGTATCGCCTATACGTGGGGCACAGACCATATCCCGATGCGTAATGTGGGGACAGCGCTCACCTATACCAGTGTCGGCCATCGTATGGGGCTTGAGGATGGTGACTTGCCGGTGGCTGTCGACGGCTCTCCCATAGAGTACTACAATGGAATGTTGATCCAAAAGATCGCCGATGGCAAGGTGCTGACAGTCTTGCGTCATGGTGAGGAGATCGAAATCCCGGTACCCGTGGATATGGTACAGGCGACATTGGCCTCAGACTCAGCGTTCATGTACCTCACTCTACCCGCTGTGGTGGATCGGGTGTTGCCCGGCTCCAATGCCGAGCAGGATGGCTTGCAAAAAGGCGATCGAGTGGTCGCCCTCAATGGTATGCCGGTTGGGGGACTGCAGGAGTTGTTGCCGGACATACAGGCAAGTCGGGGAGACTCTATCCGGCTGACGGTATTGCGTGATGGTGAGGAGATGGTTTTGCCGACTTTGGCAGATGTGGACAAGGGGCTTGGTGTGGCGTTTGGCTCCCCCTCGGAGGTGTTGGGTGTCGAGCATCGTACCTACTCGCTCCTGGAGTCCGTACCGGCCGGGGTGTCCGAGGCCTATCAGCAGTTGGTCGGATATACCGGACAGCTGAAGTATTTGGGTACGAAAGAGGGGGCAACGAAGCTGGGGGGATTTGGAACCCTTGGCAGCCTTTTCCCTGCCGGGTGGGATGCGCGTGCCTTTTGGTCAATGACGGCTTTCATATCGGTGATTTTGGCGGTGATGAATCTCCTCCCTATCCCCGGGCTGGATGGTGGCCATGTCTTTTTTCTGCTCCTAGAGATTGTCCGTGGCAAGCCGTTGTCACTGAAGTGGCAAACACGCCTTCAGATCATAGGCATGGTCTTGCTGGTTGCTCTTTTCTTCTACGCAAATATCCTGGATATATTTAGGTTCTTGCTATGAGCAGACCTGTCGGTTGCTTCCCGTCCGACCTTGAGACTCGGCTTGGCTTTGATGTCGTCCGGGAGCGTCTCAAGGGCTTTTGCAACAACGAGATCAGTCGCTTCTTTGTCGACCAAATGGCCTTCGTCAGCTCTCCGGCTACTCTGGGCTCTCTGCACGACCAGCTCCGAGAGATGCAGAGACTCCGCACGCAGAACGAACTGCCATACTTTGGTTTCCCGCCCTTTAGAGATCAGCTCAAAGGACTTCGTCCTGCCGGATCTGTCCTGAGTCTGGAGGGGCTTGTGACGGTCCAAAAAGTCCTTGCCACCACCTATGCATCCCAGCAAATCGACTTCTCTGACTGCCCACTGATTCAGTCCATTGTAGACCGGATGGACAGTCTGCCGGATATTCGTCGCCGTCTGCACAACCTGATTGATGAAGAGGGAAATGTGAAAGACACGGCATCGTCCTTGCTCAGGACCCTTCGTCAGGAGCGACGGAGTCTGGAGAGCTCGGTCGGCAGCACCATGGACAGTATCTTGCGTGAAGCGAGACGAGCCGGATGGGTGGATCCTGATGCCACACCGGTGTTGCGTGACGGGCGTCTCCTATTGCCGGTAATCCCGCATGCCAAAAAAGAGGTGGGCGGGATAGTCCACGCAGAGTCTGCGACAGGGCAGACGCTATTCATGGAGCCGGAGCGGGTCGTGGCGATCAACAACCGCATTAGGGAGACAAAAGCGGAAGAAAGACAGGAGATCAATAGGCTCTTGAGAGAGTTTTCGGATCACTTGCGCCCATACTCGCGTACGCTCCAAAACAATGCCACTGCTCTTGGACAGCTGGATTTTTTGTTTGCTAAAAGTCTCTTGGCAGATGCCTATGACGCTATTGTCCCCGCCATAAGCACCGATCCGATGACTATGGAGTGGTGGAAGGCCAGGCATCCTCTCTTGGAGGAGCATCTCCGCAAAGTCGGTCGAGAGTTGGTCCCCCTGGATATCCGTCTCACAGATGCTGAGCGGATCTTGGTGATATCGGGCCCCAATGCCGGCGGAAAGTCGGTCGCACTCAAGACGGTTGGACTACTGCAGTACATGCTGCAGTGTGGATTGGCCGTCCCGATGCAAGGTCACAGCATTTGCACGCTATTTGCAGGTGTTTTGTTGGATATAGGAGATCAGCAATCCATGGAGGATGACCTGAGTACCTACTCCAGTCACTTGCAAAATATGAAGTACTTTGTCAGCCATGTCGCCCCCGACACGTTGGTGCTGATCGATGAGTTTGGCAGCGGCACGGAGCCCATGATAGGTGGAGCCATCGCAGAGGCTTTGCTCGAAAAGTTTCGGCAGGAAAAGACCTTTGGCGTCATCACGACTCACTACAGCAATATCAAAGACTACACGACGCGCCACGAAGGCTTGGTCAATGGTGCCATGCTCTTTGATCGTCAGCGCATACAGCCCCTTTACCAGCTTTTTATTGGACAGGCAGGGAGCTCTTTTGCCGTTGAGATCGCACGATCGATTGGCTTGCCCAGAGAGATACTCGACTATGCCTCTGACTTGGTTGGATCCGACTACATGCAGCAGGACAAGTATCTGCAGGACATCATGCGGGATAAGGCGTACTGGGCACGCAAGCGACTCGAGGTGAAAAAGCTAGAGCGTCGCCTGCAGGACTCCAACGAACGACTGGACGAAAAGCTGTCGGGTATTCACGAAAAGCGTCAGGATATTATCTCCAAAGCCGAGCGACAAGCTCTTGACATTTTGTCCTCGGCCAACGCCACCGTGGAGCGCACCATACGAGATATCAAGACCACCAACGCAGACAAGGAGCGCACCAAGCAGGCGCGACAGAAGCTGGAGCAAAAGCGTGAGAAACTTAGACAAAAAAGTGTGGCTCAGTCCCACAAGCGCGCGGAGCCTTTGGCCCCCAAGGCTCCGATTCGTGTCGGTGACAGGGTCCGGCTTGAGGATGGCAACACGGTGGGTGAGGTGTTGGGCGTGGACGAGGGCAAGGCTCAAGTGCGTCTCGGAATACTCACCATGTGGATCCCGTTGCAAAAACTTCGAGCCGCTCAGGAGCCGACGACGGAGATCCAGAAGCGTACACCTACAGTGATTACGGAGCAACAAGATGAGCGACGCAAAAACTTCAAGCCCCAGCTGGACTGTCGTGGTATGCGTGCCGACGAAGCTCTGCAGCAGGTCACGCACTTTGTGGACGATGCCATCCGCTACGGGTACTCCCCTGTCCGCATTCTGCACGGCACCGGTACCGGAGCCCTTCGCCTAGCTATCCGCGAGCTCCTCTCCGGCAATCCCCGAGTCGCCGGCTACCACGATGAGCATGTTGATTTTGGCGGTGCCGGTATCACCGTCGTGGAGCTGTAGTCGGGCCGTAGTGTCGCTATACAAAAGCAAAAGCCACCGAGACTGCTGTCCGGTGGCTTTTTATATTTTCAGGAAAAGTCGTGGTGTGCTCGGCTTATCCGTTGTACTCGTCAGATACGGTTAGCTTAGCTCTACCTTTGGCACGACGAGCTGCCAGTACACGTCTACCGTTGGCTGTCGCCATACGGGCACGAAAACCGTGCTTATTCTTTCTCTTGCGGTTGGAGGGCTGATACGTTCTTTTCATCGCTCTATGATTCTATATTTCTTATCTTGTTTTTTTGAGTGTTCTGCTCGTTGGTGCCTATGTGTGGGCTCTATTGTTCGGCAAAGGTACTATAAATTCATCACTTTCACAAGTTTGTTATTTCTCCCGGAGAAAAAGATGGCAGGGTCGGAGGAAAAGTTTGTCTTGTCCAAGATAAAGATCAAATCACATAGTGATTTCTTGAAATCACTATGTGATCTGAATAAATCACAATGTGATCTGAATAAATCACATAGTGATTTTTTGTTTTTCGTGCGGAAGAAATAGTTTGTGAGTACATAGGGATGACTTTGTAGCCTTGACTTTTGGGTTTTACTTGTTGATATTGAGGTTGAGGTGGAGTGACCAAAAAGGGTGAGCTTTCTTGCGATTGCTCACCCGTTGTCCTTATTTGTCTTTTTGCTCTTGTCTGCGGCTTGTGTGCGGTGTTCGGGGATTGGGAGGTGTGGTCTTGATCGTGCTTATTGTGTCCAAACGTTGGGGAAGTATTTCTCAAACTCTGCGGATAGCCGATCTACCTCTTCAGGTGTGTGCTCTTTGGTCCCTTCGAGGAGGTATGGCCAGCCCATTGCCTCGTATTTGTGCACCCCATAGGTGTGGTAGGGGAGTACTTCGACGCGATCGAGGTTTTTTAGGTCTCTGTAGGTTTCACCGATCAGCCGGATATCCTCGGCGCTGTCGTTTCGTCCGGGTACCATCACGCACCTAAGTCGCACCGGGATGTTTGCCTCCTCCAAGTACTTGGCGGTACGCAAGACTTGGTCGTTGCGGTGCTTGGCCAGTGCCAGATGTTTTGCCGGACTGACCCCTTTGACATCGAGTAGCACCATGTCGGTGTACTCCAGCAGCCGTCGCACGTCGTCATTCATTATGGAGCCGTTGGTGTCGACTACGATATGGATGTTGTTTGCTTTTAGCTCCTGAAAGACTTCCAGGAGCTCTGCCGCTTGGAGTAGTGGTTCGCCCCCACTGAATGTCACGCCGCCTCGTTTCCCAAAGAAGGCTTTTTCGCTGACGGCGCGTCGGACGATCTCTGACTTTTCGACCAATCGTCCAGCTGTCCTCGAGATGGTGTCCGGGTTGGCGCAGTAGTCGCACTTGAAGTTGCATCCCTGCAAAAAAACGACGAGCCGGAGCCCCGGCCCGTCGAATGTTCCCATGGATTCGAAAGAGTGAATTCGGATCATATAGGTCTTTTGTCGTAGGGGGTTATCTCATGCGCTTGTGGAAGCTTCTGGAGATGACCTCGAGCTGATGCTCACGGCTCAGCTGTACAAAGTTCACCGCATACCCCGATACACGGATTGTTAGCTGTGGGTAGTTGGCTGGATTTTCCATGGCGTCCTCGAGTGTTTCCTTATTGAGGACGTTCACGTTGAGGTGGTGAGCGTTTTTGTAGAAGTAGCCGTTGAGCATGCCTACCAGGTTCTCGATCTGCTCTTGTCGGTTGGAGCCGAGAGAGTGGGGTATGATACTAAAGGTATTGCTGACCCCATCGAGGGAGTCTTTGTAGTCGATCTTGGATACCGATGAGAGTGAGGCGATAGCTCCGGTCATATCTCGGCCGTGCATGGGATTGGCTCCGGGCGCAAAGGCGACCCCTTTGGCACGTCCGTCGGGGGTGGCTCCGGTCTTTTTGCCGTACATGACGTTGGAGGTGATGGTGAGGATTGATAGGGTCGGCTCGGCGTTTTTGTAGACGGGGAGTTTCTTTAGCTCGTTGGAGAAGTAGTGTACCACTTCTTTGGCGAGTAGGTCCACTCGGTCGTCGTCGTTGCCGTAGCAGGGGTAGTCGCCCTTTGTGTCAAATCCGATGGTGAGTCCTTCGTCGTTTCGTAGTGCGGTGACCTTGGCGTACTTGATTGCGGAGAGGGAGTCGGCTACGATCGAGAGGCCGGCTGCTCCGTAGGCAATGTTGATCTTGGGATCTGTGTCGATGAATGCCATCTGTGCCTTTTCGTAGTAGTACTTGTCGTGCATGTAGTGTATGATGTTCATCGCATCATTGTACACACGTGCGATCTCGACGAGGACTTTTTTGTAGTTGGCTACGACCTCATCGTAGTCCAGTACATCGCTCTTGAGGGGCTTGATGCCTTTTACCATCAGTGTGCCGGTGTTTTCGCATCGTCCTCCATTGATGGCGAGGAGTAGTGCTTTGGCTAGGTTGGCTCGTGCGCCAAAGAACTGTATTTGCTTGCCGATCTCCTGGAATGACACACAGCAGGCAATACCGTAGTCGTCGGACCGGCGGGTGTTTTGCATCAGGTCGTCATTCTCGTACTGGATGGAGGAGGTGTCGATGGATACTTGGGCGCAAAACTCCTTGAAGCCTTCCGGCAGATCTTGTGCCCATAGGACGGTGAGGTTGGGCTCGGGTGATGGTCCAAGGTTGTAGAGTGTCTGTAGGAACCTAAACGAGGTTTTGGTCACCTTGTGACGCCCGTCGGCCAAACGACCACCGATGGACTCGGTTACCCAGGTGGGGTCGCCGGCAAAGATTTCGTTGTACGATGCCATGCGGAGGTGGCGTACCATACGTAACTTCATCACAAATTGGTCGATCAGCTCTTGTGCAAAAGTCTCATCGATCTTGTTGTGCTCTAGGTCGTACTGGATGTATATATCGAGGAATGACGAGACGTTGCCTAGTGACATGGCGGCTCCATCCTGCTCCTTTACGGCTGCAAGGTAGGCCATGTAGACCCACTGTACTGCTTCTTGGGCAGACTCGGCAGGGCGGCTCAGATCCAGTCCGTACATCTCGCCAAGTACCTTGATCGCTTTGAGGGCTTTGATCTGAGCTGTGACTTCCTCTCTCAGCCTAATGTTGTATTCGGTCATTGGGCCGGTGATGGCATCGAGGTCTGTTTGCTTGCCTTCGATCAGGCGATCCAGGCCATAGAGGGCCAAGCGACGGTAGTCTCCGATCAGTCGTCCTCGTGCGTAGTTGTCGGGCAAGCCGGTGAGAAAGCCCAGTGAGCGAAAGCTACGGATCTCGGGCGTATATGCATCAAACACACCATCGTTGTGTGTCTTGGCGTAGTGGGTGAAAATCTCAATCACTTTGGGAGAGAGCTCCACACCATTTTCCTTGCAAGCCTTTTCGACTACGCGCACTCCTCCGTAGGGCTTGATTGCACGGCGGAGTAGTTCGTCGGTTTGGAGCCCGACGATCAACTCATGCTCGCGGTCGATGTAGCCGGCCGCATGTGAGGTGATGGTAGAGATGGTCTCGGCATCGATGGAGCGGACACCGTTGTTGGCGCGCTCTTCTTGGATGGCATCGAGGCAGAGTTGCCACAGCTTTTTGGTTCGCTCAGTGGGGCCTTGTAGAAATGAGGCATCACCGTCGTAGGGGGTTATGTTGTTGAGAACAAAGTCTCGCACATTGATTCCGTCGTTCCAGAGTCCGTTTTTGAAGTCCATAGGCGTGTACAATGTTGATTTTTATAAAAGGTGTTTTGAATAAGGTTCGGATGGTATTAGGTATAAAGCAAGGACAATTAAGCCCCGTTTTTGCAATACAAAGATAGCAAAATAAACTATTATCAACAACTCTTTCGCAAAAACTTCCACTCTGTTTTGCAATTTGAGGATGTGTGCAAAGTGCTTTCTCTCACATTGCCCTAGGAGTGGCAGGCGTTGTATGATGAATGGCATGCTCTGTATTGGATAGAGGGGGGATGCTGTTTTTTCTTTTATCCGTCTAATCGGGTGCTTCTATCCGTGAAAGGTTTTGTTTCTATCCGTGAAACCGATCGCTTCTATCCGTGAAACTTTTTCGTCTGTACAACATGCAGATACTTAGTGACTTATCTTTGACCTAAAACTTTGCCAAAAATGAGGTCCAAAACGGCCTACTTTATTTGCCTGAGCCGGTCTTTTTTTTGAGGCAGATATCACCCTCTATATAGGTGCTATGCGATTGATCAGCCGAGTAGCCGATCAATCGCATAGTATCTGTGGGGGAGATGGTTCTCCGGCTTTTGCGCTATCGGGAGTTGCGCAAGGTGTGTGCCGGCTAGAACTCCTGCCAGGGGTGAAGTTGCATTTGATCCAAATCGATGGAGCAGAACGCATCTATAAAGGCTGCCGCCAGTCGTGCATTGGTAACCAATGGGGTGTTGGTGTCTATGGCGGCTCTTCGGAGTTTGTATCCATTGGTGAGCTCTCCCGGTGTGAGGTTTTTGTTGATGTTGATGACGAGGTCTACGGTGTGGTTGTGGACGAGGTCAAGGGCTTGGGGAGCTCCCTCTTCGCTAGGCCAGTGGCAGAGGGTGTTTTCGATACCGTTTTCGGTAAGGAAGTGTGAGGTCCCTTGTGTCGCATAGATGCGGTACCCTTTTTTGATCAACTGCCGTGCTGGCTCCAGTAGTGTGACTTTTTGTTTCGCACCTCCTGTGGACATGAGGATCCCTTTTTGGGGGATGCGCTGTCCGACGGACAGCATGGCTTGCAGGATGGCCTCTTTGGGGTTTTCTGCGATGCAGCCGACCTCTCCGGTGGAGGTCATGTCAACACCTAGTACCGGATCTGCTCGCTGTAGGCGAGAAAATGAGAATTGTGAGGCCTTGACTCCCACATAGTCTAGGTCAAATACACTCTTGTGGGGGATTGTGTAGGGGGTGCCCAGCATGATCTTGGTCGCAAGGTCGATGAGGTTGACCTTGAGGACTTTGCTGACGAATGGGAATGAGCGTGATGCCCGGAGGTTACACTCGATGACGAGGATCTCATTGCCTTTGGCCATGTACTGGATGTTGAATGGTCCACTGATATTGAGCCGCTTGGCGATTTGCTTGGTGATCTTTTTGATCCTACGTACAGTCTCGACATAGATCTTCTGTGCGGGAAACTGTATGGTCGCATCTCCGGAGTGTACTCCGGCAAACTCAATGTGCTCGCTGATGGCATAGGCGATGAGCTCGCCCTTGTCTGCAACAGCGTCCAGCTCAATCTCCTTGGCCTCTTCTATGAATGAGGATACGACCACGGGGTGTTTTTGGGAAACATTGGCAGCTAGTTTTAGGAAGCGGTGCAGCTCATCTTGGTTGGAGCAAACATTCATGGCGGCACCACTGAGTACATAGGATGGACGTACCAGGACAGGGTATCCTACCTCGTCTACAAATGCTGTGACGTCCTCCATGGTGGTGAGTTCGCGCCATGCCGGTTGGTTGATCCCCAGCTCGTCCAACATGGCTGAGAACTTGTGTCGATCCTCGCAGTGGTCGATATTGGTGGCTTGTGTGCCTAGGATAGGGATGCCTACTTGGTCCAGCTTGACGGCAAGGTTATTGGGGATCTGCCCTCCTGTGGAGAGTATGGTCCCAAAGGGTTGCTCAAGCTCCATGATGTCCTGTACACGCTCAAAGGTGAGCTCGTCGAAGTAGAGACGATCCGAGAGGTCGTAGTCGGTGGAGACGGTCTCGGGGTTGTAGTTGATCATGACGGACCTGTACCCCTCTTGGCGTATGGTCTGGAGTGCACTGACACCGCACCAATCAAACTCCACGGAGCTACCAATCCGGTAGGCACCGGAGCCAAGGACGACGACACTCTTGCCGTCTCGCTCAAAGGTGACATCGTGCTTTTGGCCGTCGTAGGTGAGGTAGAGGTAGTTGGTCTGTGCGGGGTACTCTGCGGCAAGTGTATCGATCTGTCGTACGACCGGAGTAATCCCCAGCTCTTTTCTCCTCCTCCGGACTTCTGCCTGGGCTTCGTCCAGATCATCCAGGGTGTGTTTGAAAATCGCACGTGCGATCTGGAAGTCGGAGAAGCCCTGTACTTTTGCCTGACGCATCAGGTCGGGTGTTATCTCGCTTATTTGGGACAAGGCTTCGAGGCTTTCGGCTGTCTCTACGATGTTGCGTAGCTTGTAGAGGAAGAATTTGTCGATCTTGGTTAGGTCGTGGATTTGATCCACGGTGTAGCCGGCTCGGAAGGCTTTGCTGATCACAAAAATACGATTGTCGGTAGGCTCTCGTAGAGCTTTGTCTATGTCGGGGATGACCAGCTCTTTGTTTTCGACAAATCCGTGCATGCCTTGGCCAATCATCCGGAGTCCTTTTTGGATTGCTTCCTCGATGGTGCGACCGATGGACATGATCTCGCCGACAGACTTCATGCTGGAGCCGATCTCTCGAGAGACGCCCTGAAACTTGCTGAGGTCCCATCTCGGAATCTTGCAGACTACGTAGTCCAGTGCCGGCTCAAAGAGAGCAGAGGTTGTCTGTGTCACGCTATTGTGCAGCTCGTGCAGACCATATCCCATACCGAGCTTTGCGGCCACAAAGGCAAGCGGGTATCCGGTTGCCTTGGAGGCGAGAGCCGAGGAGCGACTGAGGCGAGCGTTGACCTCGATGACCCGGTAGTCTTCGCTCTGGGTGTCAAGTGCGTATTGGACGTTGCACTCTCCCACAATACCGATGTGTCGGACGATACGTATAGCAATGTCTCGGAGTTTTTGGAATTCGGAGTTGGTAAGGGTCTGTGACGGTGCAATAACGATGCTCTCCCCGGTGTGTATACCCAGGGGGTCAAAGTTTTCCATGTTGCAGACGGTGATGCAGTTGTCGTAGGCATCTCGCACCACTTCGTACTCAATTTCTTTCCATCCCTTGAGGCTCTTTTCGACCAACACTTGTGGTGAGAAGGAGAAGGCTTTTTCGCACAGAGTGTTGAGCTCCTCTTCGTTGTCACAAAAGCCACTACCCATGCCCCCCAGTGCATAGGCGGCACGAATGATGACGGGGTAGCCTAGCTGCTTGGCGGCCCGTCTGGCGTGCTCGATATCCAAGCAGGCTTCGCTGGAGATGGTATGTACTCCGATTTCGTGCATTCGTTCGTTGAAGAGTTCGCGGTCTTCGGTGTCTTTGATTGCCTGAACGGGAGTCCCCAGCACTTCAATCCCGTATTTTTCAAAAATCCCCTTTTCGTACAATGCGACTCCGCAGTTGAGGGCCGTCTGTCCGCCAAAAGCGAGCATGATGCCATCGGGACGCTCTTTTTTGATGATCCGCTCAATGAAGTAGGGGGTTACGGGTAGGAAGTAAACGGTGTCGGCAATCCCCTCGGAGGTCTGTACTGTGGCGATGTTGGGGTTGACAAGTACGGTGTGGATCCCTTCTTCTTTGAGTGCTTTGAGAGCTTGTGATCCGGAGTAGTCAAACTCACCGGCTTCGCCGATTTTTAGTGCGCCGGAACCTAGTAGTAGGACTTTTTGGTATTTCTTGATATTCATGAGTTGAGGAGCTTGATGTAGTCGTCAAAAAAGAATTCTGTATCCATTGGGCCACCGTGGCACTCTGGGTGAAACTGTACCGCAAAGTACTTCCCGGACTCGTGTATGATGCCTTCGTTGGATCCGTCGTTTAGGTTTTCGAAATAGGGACGCCAGCCGGAAGGTAGGGTGTCACTGTCGACTGCAAAGCCGTGGTTTTGACTAGTGATGAAGCAATGATTGGTACCACATAGGCGTACCGGCTGATTGCTTGATCGGTGCCCAAATTTCATCTTTTTTACCTTGGCCCCTATTGCCAAGGCCATGATCTGGTTGCCCATGCAGATGCCTCCTATGGGCTTGATGCCTGCGTCAATGACTTGGCGTACACGGTCAATGAGTGTGGTACAGTGCATGGGATTGCCCGGACCATTGCTGATGAATACCCCATCATAGTCGAGGGTCGTGAAGTCGTAATCCCATGGTACTACAGTGAGGTCTACCTGGCGTTGGAGGAGCATCCGGATGATGTTTTCTTTGGCACCACAGTCCACCAGGACGACACGTTTGCCTCCCGGGTGGGGAAAGTGAAGCACCTCACGGGTAGAGACTTTTGCGACAAGATTTACTGTGTCGGGGTGAAAGAAGTCAACATCCCGGTCATCTACGATGATTTTCCCTACCATTGGCCCATGGTCGCGCAATTCTTTGGTGAGCTCTCTGGTGTCAATCCCGGAGAGTCCGACAACTCCGTGGCGTTTTAGTCCTTGGCTAAGGGACTCTACGGCATTCCAGTGGGAGTACGTGTCGGTGTAGTCGTGCACAATGAGCGCCAAGGGGTGTAGTGTGGGGCTCTCAAGGTAGAGGGGTAGGCCGGTGTCGGGATCTGCTTTTTCGGATGGCAGACCGTAGTTGCCAATGATGGGGTAGGTGCAGACAAGCATTTGACCCTCATATGATGGGTCAGAAAGCGACTCCGTATAGCCGGTCATGCTTGTATTAAACACCACTTCTCCACTTACGCATTTCTCGGTTTCTCCGAAGAGGACCCCTTCGTACACGCTTCCGTTTTGTAGGAGGAGCTTACCTTTCTTTTTCATGGTTATTAGTTTATGGTTGTGTTAGTATCTCTTTTTGGGGGTATAGTCCTGCTCAAAATAGTCGAGCAGGGCTTGGTTGACCAGGCGCACGCCTCCTCGTGTTGGGAAGTCGCCAGTAAAGTACCAGTCTCCGAGGTGGTGAGGAATTGCTTTGTGCAACCCCTCAATGCTCTGAAAGACTAGCTCGACGGGACAGCTGATGCCTTCGGGCTTCATGAGTTCTACCATCTTGACATTGAGATCCTCCACAGAAAATGGCTGGTAGACCTCTTTTACAAAGTTGGTTTCGTAGCACTCATCGGTGTTCATGGCGCATTTTGTCCGTTCGTATAGGTCGTTCAATCGCTCTTCCAGTCCTCTGTCCTGATGCAAAGCAATAGCTGCACGAAATGCCACAAACTCCTTCATCCGGCTCATATTGATCCCGTAATAGTCGGGGTAGCGAATCTGAGGACATGAGGATACGATTACGATCTTTTTGGGATGAAGGCGACTGAGAATCCCGATAATGCTCTCTTTGAGTGTCGTACCACGGACTATACTGTCATCAATGACGATCAGGTTGTCTACGTTCGGCTCGATAGTCCCATAGGTGATATCGTAGACGTGCTGGGCTAGATCCCGTCTCGTATCGTCCTCGGAGATGAATGTCCGGAGCTTGATGTCCTTGATGGCCACTTTTTCGAAGCGGACTCTTTTGCTCAGAATGTCTCGGATTTGTTCGTCCGTCAGATCTTTGTGGTTCCTCAGTTGATTGATCTTGATGCTGTTCATATAGTCCTCAAGACCATCAATCATACCAAAATATGCGACTTCGGCTGTGTTGGGGATGAAGGAGAATACGGAGTGCTCGAGGTCATCGCCTACCGCTTTCAAGATATTGGGTACGAGTTGTCTTCCCAGTGCTTTGCGCTCTTTGTAGATATCTTGGTCACTTCCTCTCGAGAAGTATATGCGCTCAAAGGAGCAAGCTTTCCGCTCTCTTGGTTCGCGGATTTGGCTGATACGTACTTCCTCACCTTGTCGACTCATCGACAGGGATTCGCCGGGCTCTAGTTCCGTGACACGATCGGCGGTGACATTCATGACGGTTTGGATCACCGGGCGCTCGGAGGCTACCACTACTATTTCGTCATCGTAGTAGTAAAAGGCAGGACGAATCCCCCACGGATCACGTGTGACGAACATTTCCCCGCTCCCGGTCATGCCACAGATTACATATCCTCCGTCCCAGAGTGGTGCGCAGTCTCGCAACGGTGCAGTGATGTCAATCCTCGACTCTATGTCGTTGGTGATATCCATTCCGGTTAGTCCGTTGGCTTTGCTCTCTCGGTATTTGTGCTCTATCTCTCGGTCTAGTCGGTGCCCCAGTTGCTCCAATAGTACTAGCATGTCCGACCGATCGCGCGGATGCTGTCCTTTGGAGACGATGTCGTCAAAGACCTCATTCATGTTGGTGAGGTTAAAGTTGCCACAGATTGCCAAGCTCTTTGCTCGCCAGTTGTCTCTTCGGAGTAGCGGGTGCACATACTGCAGTCCGCTTTTGCCGGTTGTACTGTAGCGTAGGTGCCCCATGTAGATTTCACCGGCAAAGGGCATGTACTTTTCGATCACCTCATCGGTCAGCTCTTCTGTTTTTAAAAAGTCATCGATCGTCCTTTTCACCATCGAAAAGTCCTCTGCGATGGCTGAGGTCCCCAGGGCACGTGCGCGAAAGAAATACTCCTTGCCCACCGGGGCATTCATCTTGAGCGAGATGAGTCCTGCCCCCTCTTGCCCACGGTTGTGCTGTTTTTCTAGGAGTAGATAGAGTTTGTTGAGTCCGTACTTCCAGGTCCCGTACTTTTGTCTGTAGTAGGAGAGGGGTTTGCGGAGACGAATCATGGCTACACCGCATTCGTGTTTGAGCTGTTCCATATCTTTCTGAGTCTTTGTGTTGTGAGTGAAAAAGCCAAGTAACATGCTGTTACCTGGCTTTTTGGGGGTTATTCGTTGCTGTCGTTTTCCTCTTCTTCAACAAAGAGTACCATACCTTTCTTCCGAAGGATAATGTACCACTTGACGAGCTTTCGGATATCGCTGTCATGGACCCGCTCCTGGTCATAGCTGGGCAAAACCTTGTCCATGAATGCTCGGAGTGTCTCATGGCTTTTGGCGATATCCTTCTCTTCCGGGATGGTATCACCGTATGCTTCGTGGATGCATTGAAAAACTTGTCCCAAGGGGAGGTCGCCTTCTTCTGTATACAGGGCTATCTCTGCCAGTGAGGAGACTTTTTCCCGGCCAAAGATAGGCACCTTGCGTCCTGTGGTGAGCTCCTCTACTATGTAGGGCATTTTGGCAAAGTTCACGATGCGGTACAGCCCGGGCTTGCCGGATATAGATATGATCTCTTTCAGCTTCATGAGTTTCGTGTTACCTGGTTATAGATAGTTTCTAGTTGAGTGATTATGGATTCTTTTTCGTTGTTGTATAGGTGGTAGTCTGCGTTTGTTTGGAGTAGGGTACGCTCTTCTGTCTGGAGACGATCTATTTGTGCAAAGTCCTTGTCGCTTAGGTCCGGATTGCGGCTCAGTACTCTCTCCATACGCTTGTTGTCATCGCATAGGACTGCTATTGTCCTAGTACAAAAGTGATAGAGTCCGGAGGTGAAGAGTAGGGCAGACTCTATCACCACAGTGGCGTATGGTTGTTGCTCTATCCAGTCGGTCAGGTGGGCGAAAAGGGCTGTGTGCACGATCTTTTCGATCCCCTCTTTGTCGGTTGCGAGGGCTTCTCGTAGCTTACACTTGTCCAGACTTCCATCCGGCCTAATCGGATCAAACCCTACAAGTGCCGTTATTTGTCGCCTTACGGTTGGCTCGTGGTATAGTTGCTTGGCTTGGTGGTCGCAGTCGTATGTGGGTACCTCCCACAGGACCTCTATGCACTTACGCACGAGGCTTTTGCCCGATCCTATAGCTCCGCAGAGGCCTATTACCTGTTTGCTATGGTCTCTCTTCGCCATTTTCTTCTTGCAGGATATAGCTGACTCGATCAGGATCAAGTTGTATGAGCTGTACCTCTTCCGGGAAGTTTTTCACCTTTACGGACAGGAGTTTTTGGTCCTGTGTCTTTATATCTCCCGCATCCACGTATAGTTGGATGTCCGGTAGCGCACTATCTCGTGCCGAGGTTTTGGCTATGAGGTAGGTGACCCTCACTTGCTCCGGTAGGAGGTGTAGGGTGTAGCCCGGCTTCAGCCCCTTTACGGCTATGTTTGTGGCGATAAATGTGCGACTGGTCAGCTCCTCTGTGGCCAGCGATACGATCACACTGTCCGGTTGCACGCGCGTATTTGCGGGAGGAATGAGGGCTATGGCAGTCCTTATTTTTCCGGGGTCTCCGATACGTACGGCCACCGTGTCTGTCCGGACGATGAGGTTGTGTGAGGCACTGAGTGAGTCTATTTGGCTTTTGGCGGCATAGAGCATGACCTTGTCGGGGGTCAGCTGTACCTCACCCACCAAGTTGAGGTTGGGCTTTTCTCCAAAGTCCACTTGGCTTGTGAAGATGACATCGGCCTCTGCACTGCTCAGGGGTTCGTAGGGGATCTTTAGGGTTGAGGGCTTGATGTTGACATTGAGGAGTGTATCGGTGAGTATGGCTTTGGCCATTGGCAGTATGTTGGTCAGTACCTGGCTCTTGAGCTGGCGGTCGGTGAGCTCCCAAGTCCCTCCATCGGTGTCGAGCGAGGAGGTGTTGACTATAGGGGTGTAGGTCGGAACCGATCGGAACAAGCTGTTCAATGTGTACCTCAATAGCCCAAATCCACTGCTGTGCAGCTCCACGGTCAAGTGCCTCGGGAATACCGTACTATCGGTAACCACATACTCGGCCGGCAGGGCAGGCCATTCTACCCGGACATCGACCTCCTTGGTGTAGCCTTGTGGGCTTGACAGTGCCAGCACAAACCACATGAGCGTCGACAGGAGAATGCACATCGCCAACCCCATCCAGCGTCTGCCACGCAGGATATAGGCCGTGAGTTTGCCCTCCTTCAGTATGTGCCTCAGCCCTCTCAATTTTAGATCCTATGGGTCTCCGTAGGCTCAGTCTCAGCCGGGGTTATCGGGTTGTTTTGTTGTCTGTGGGGATGGCATAAATGTTGCCAAAGTCAACCTTCATTTTCACCCCATCCCATACCTCTATGGTTACTTGGTTGGTTGTCGTATTGATCTCACGTACGATGCCGTAGATACCACCGCTAGTGATGATTTTGTCTCCGGGTTTCATCGCCTCGCGGGCCTTTTGTACCTCTTTTTGTCGCTTGGATTGTGGGCGGATCATGAAGAAGTAAAAGATGGCAATCATGAGGACGATCATGAGGATGTTCATCCAGCCTGCTCCGGGAGCTGTTGCTTGTAGTAGGGTCATTTTGTATTATCGTTGATGGTTATAGTTTAGTAGTTCTCTATTTACTGTTGGCTCTGTCAGTCGCCCAAGATCTTGCCGTCTGCCTTTAGGTCCTTGAATAGGTTGTGCAAGATCCCATTGATGTACTTGCTACTGATGGATGAGCTGTACACATGGGCTTGGTTGAGGTACTCGTTGATAATGATGGTCGTGGGAGTCTGTGGAAAGTAGAGTGCTTCTGCCAGTGCCATTTGGAGGATGATGGAGTCGATTCTGCTGATTCGGTCCGCATCCCAGTCTTTCAGGTACTTGGCTAGTAGCTCTCGCAGCTTGGTGCTGTTGTGGATGACTTTTGAAAACAACTCTGGGCCAAAGCTTTGATTGTCTTCATTGCTGTATTTCGGGCGGAGGCACTTGGTGTACTCTAGATCCTCCTCCATGGCGTTGAATGCTTTGGTGGCGAAGGTAAAGACAATGCCGATGTCATCGTTGAGGTAGATATTGTGTTCTTCCAGGCGTTCTCTGAAAGCGTCACTCATCTGGTACTCTTCTTTGTAGAGTTCTCTCCACCATTGTTTTACTGCTTCGAGGTTGGTCCAGCTCTCCGGCTCTTTTGTTGATTCGAGTGCTTGGGAGAGGACTCCGGTGTGGTACTCACTCAGCAGTGTGCTTGAGAATCCTTGTTCCTCATAGAGTTGCATGAATCTTTCGTCGGCGCGGATGATTGCCACCATGGGGTTATCCGCAATGTGCTTGAGGAGTGTGATCTTCTCTTCTTGTTTTCGGTACTTCTCCTCTTCTATGGCCAGCCGATCGTTGGCCGCATCGCTCAGAGCCAGCGGTAGTCCACACAGTGTGATGTATAGTCTGTATGATGCGTCTAGAGCATCCTCTAGGATCTGCAGAGCGCGTTGCTCGGTCATTTGCCCTGTAAAAGCGTAGTAGTTGTACAGAACCTGAAGTACTTTGATACGTATTAGCAGTCTATTGATCATATTTCCTCACACTCGGGTCTCCTATTTGTTTATTCTTTTTGGGCGATATTCACCTCGTACAAAGATACCATTTTCTCGCTACCCTTGCACTTTCGGAGCTCGTTTTCTCTCGGGGTGGGTGGATTGGAAATAACGGCTCTCTTTTGACCTATGGAAGGGCCGTAACAAAACCGCTTGTCCGAGCCTCTCTTTTTTCTTCTATCCGTCCAAGCGATCGCTTCTATCCGTGAAAAGTTTTGCTTCTATCCGTGAAACCGATCGCTTCTATCCGTGAAACTTTGGCCCCTCTGCAATTGCTTGGCTTTCTGTCGCTTGCAGAACTCTAAATTTGGCCCCCAAAAACAGGGCCGAATTGGTGGCGGTTGGGTGGATTTTCAGCCCCCTTTGGCGGGGTTGATGCGGAGGACCTCCTCGACAAGCTCGTGTACCATTTCTTTTAGCTCGTCGAGAAAGGTTTTGGGGCTGTATTTGTTTTGTTCGATCTGCCGTAGCTTGTATTCCCACTCTCCCGTGAGTTGTACGCTCTTGAGGAGTTCGTTTTGGATGGTGTGGATGAGGTTGATACCTAGCTCTGTAGGTACTAGACTTTTGCGTTGCTTGCGGACGTAGTCTCGTTGGAGGAGTGTCTGGATGATACTTGCTCGGGTGGAGGGGCGTCCGATCCCTTTTTGTTTCATGGCCTCGCGTAGGTCCTCGTTGTCTACGAGTTTGCCAGCTGTCTCCATGGCGTTGAGGAGGGTGCCCTCGGTGTATGGTTTGGGGGGTTGTGTTTGTTTCTCCAGTAGCTCGGGTTTGTGTGGTCCGTGCTCTCCGGGTACGAATGGGGGAAGGAGTGCCTTGTCTCCGGAGGGTTCGGCATCGTCGTCGTCCTGTTTGTTGTCGTTGCGGTAGACGAATCGCCATCCTTCGCTGGTTATGACCCGTCCCGAGGTCTTGAAGGAGTGTCCTGCTATATCTGCCATGACTGTGGTTTGCTCGTACTCCATGTCCGGGTAAAAGGCGGCTATGAATCGGCTGGTGATGAGGTCGTAGATGACTCCTTCTGAGACGGATAGGCCTTTGGCGAGCTCTCCGGTGGGGATGATGGCGTGGTGGTCGGTAATCTTTGAGTTGTCAAAGACTTTTTTGCTTTTGCGTATCTTTTTCTTGGCTATGGGATCGATGAGCTCCGGCACTCGTGCGTAGAGCTTATTCATGATATCCGGGATCTTGGGGTAGACGTCCTCCGGTAGGTAGGTGGTGTCGACGCGTGGATAGGTGACGAGCTTGCGTTCGTAGAGGTTTTGTAGGGTTTTCAGGGTGTCGTCGGCCGAGTAGCCGTATTTTTTGTTGACCTCTATCTGCAGACTGGTGAGATCAAAGAGTCGAGGTGGCCCTTCTTTGCCTTTTTTTTTCTCTACTTTGGTTACGGTTAGCTTCGCATCTTTGATTAGGTTGATGACAGCGGTGGCTGCTTCGATGTCGGTGTATCGTCCTTTTGTGGAGACAAAGGTGGCATCTCGGTACAGTGTTTTTATCTCCCAGTAGGGTTGGGGGCGAAAGTTTTGGATCTCCTCGTGACGATCTACGATGAGAGCCAGTGTCGGTGTCTGTACCCGTCCTATGGAGAGGATCTTGCCGAACTGCCCGGGGTGAAACTTGACTGTGTAGAGGCGCGTGGCGTTGATGCCAAGGAGCCAGTCACCCACGGCGCGTGTCATGCCGGCGTAGTACAGGTTGTCGTATTTTTCGGCCGGGTCTAGATTTGCAAATGCCTCTTTTATGGCTTCATTGGTCATGGATGAGAGCCATAGTCGCTTGACAGGGGCTGGATTCTTGGCGAGCTGCATGACCCACCTCTGGATGAGCTCTCCCTCTTGCCCGGCATCACCGCAATTGATGACCTCTTCTGCTTGGTGCATGAGGTTGCGGATGACTTCGAACTGTGCCCTGATCCCATCGTCGTTCTTGAGCTTGATCCCAAACTTTGGGGGAATCATGGGCAGGTGGACCAGCGACCATTTGCTCCATGCTGTGGTGTAGTCTTTGGGCTCTTTCAGTTCGCACAGATGTCCGTAGGTCCAAGTGACACAGTATCCGGCTCCTTCCATGTAGCCTTCACGCATATGCGTGGCCCCAATGACAGTGGCTATTTGTCGTGCCACTGATGGTTTCTCGGCGATGCACAGTTTCATTGTTCGTCTTTTGTTTTTGCTCCAAAAAAAAGGAGGTCGCTACTTGGACAATAGTGACCTCCATATTCTGTCCTGATCTGTATCAGAATGTCAAATGCCTATTTGTTGACGCAGCCGGTCTACACGCTCTGCACATTTTTCCTTGGCTTTGGCAAGCTCCTGGGCGTTGGTGGGGTTGGCGTGTACTTCTAGATAAAACTTGATCTTGGGCTCTGTCCCGGATGGGCGGATAGAGAGTTTTGTGCCATCTTCGGCTCGGTACTGTAGGACGTTGCTCGTCGTGGGCATCTCTAGGGTAAAGGTCTCACCCTCGTCGGTCAGGTACCCTTTTAGGTTGGAGTAGTCCAGTATCTCTACGACTCGTGATCCGGCAAGGTCTTTCAGCGGCTCGGACCTAAACTTGGTCATCATCTCCTCGATCTCCATGGCTCCGGTACGTCCGGGGCGGACTACCGATATGTTTTTTTCAAGCGAGTAGCCGTAGTCGAGGTAGATTTTGTCCAGCAACTGATAGAGGGTCAGCCCCTGCTCTTTGGCCCAGACGGAGATTTCGGCGAGTATCAGGCACGCTGAGGCGGAGTCTTTGTCTCTTACGAATGAATCCCAGAGGTATCCATAGCTCTCTTCTCCACCACCGAGGTATTCTTTTTTGCCTTCGTTTTTCCGAATGACGTCAGCTATCCACTTGAAGCCTGTGTAGGTGTCGTATAGCTGTACGTGGTTCTTTTCGGCAATGGTCCGAATCAGATCTGTGGTGACTATTGTCTTGACGAGGTATTGGTTTTCGGACAGTGTGTGTGCTTTTCTGCGCTGCTCGATCGCATAGTAGGCATAGAGTAGGCAGGTCTGGTTGCCATTGATGAGCACCCAGTTGCCATCATTGTCCTTGACTGCTGATCCTATACGGTCGGCATCGGGGTCACTTGCCAGTACTAGCTCTGCGCCTACTTGCTTGGCACGCTTTATGGCCAACTCGAGTGCAGCCGGTTCTTCGGGGTTGGGAGATACAACGGTCGGAAAGTCACCACTGACTACGTCTTGCTCAGGCACAGTGTAGAGGTTGGTGAACCCTGCTTCTCTGAAGAGCTTGGGGATTATCTGTCCGCCGGTGCCGTGTATAGGAGTATAGACGATCGGGAAGTCGTGGTGCTTTTTTATGAGCTCGGGGGACAACCGTGTCGCCAGGATGGCGGTGATGTAGTCTTCGTCCATTCGCTCATCCAGTGGGGTGATGAGGTCACTCGGACCATTTAGCCGCACCTCTTTCATTGAGCGGATCTTGTTGACCTCACTGATGACATTTTTGTCGTGTGGTGAGATCATCTGTGCTCCATCGTTCCAGTAGGCTTTGTATCCGTTGTATACCTTGGGGTTGTGTGAGGCTGTGATCATCACTCCGCTTTGGCATCCGAGTGTCCTGATGGCATAGGATACCATAGGTGTTGGACGTAGAGCGGAGTAGAGATAGACGTGGATACCATTAGCGGCAAAGACGTCTGCCGCTATGCGAGCAAAGTCTTTGCTGTTGTGCCGACAGTCATAGCCAATGGCAACTTTCAGTTCGGTCCCTGCTCCAAATTCTTTTTTGATGTAGTTGGCAAGTCCTTGTGTGGCTGTGGCTACGTTGTATTTATTCATGCGGTTGGTCCCGGGTCCCATGATACCGCGCATGCCACCGGTCCCAAACTCCAAGTCTTTGTAAAAAGCATCCACCAAAGGTGCCGGATCTGCAGAGTCGAGCATTTCCCTGACTTCTTGTTGGGTATCCTTGTCGTAGTCGTCCGTCAGCCATGCTTCGGCACGCTTGCGGATGTTTTGGAGTAGTTCTTCTGATAGTGCCATTGTATGATACGTTTATGCTTGTAGTGATACTGTACTCTGTGTACGCTAGTACCTCACAAAGGTAGTAAAAACCACTCTTACCCCCAAGTTTTACTCCCTGTTTTGGGAGTCGGAGATTGTATGGACCCGGCTATGCTTCGAGTCCTGTGCGTAGGATTTGGTTGATGTCTGAGGATAGCTGATCGACTCCCTCAGGAGTTTGGGGGTAGTCTGCCACATTTACTTCCGGGTAAAAGGTGAGGGTGAGAGGGTGCGGGGTAGGCCAGATGGCATCGCGACTAAGGGCTTCGTACCCTCCTTTGATGGTTACGGGCAGTACCGGGGTCTTTGTGTCGATCGCAATCCTAAAGGCCCCACGCTTTAGTTTCCTCATGGATCCGTCCATTGTGCGAGAGCCTTCGGGGAATATGATGATGCTGTAGCCGTCTTGGATGGCACGCTCTGAGGCAAGAACTACTTCTCGTGCCCCCATGGGGCTTTTGTGGTCTACAAAGACAAAGCCACACTTTTCGCAAGCCCAGCCTACGATTGGGATGTTTCGGATAGCTCCTTTCAGGACCCACTTGAAGGACTGACCAAAGTAGCCGTAGAGCAAAAAGATGTCCAAAGCACTGGTGTGGTTTGGGGTGACTACGTAGCACTTCCCTTGCTTGATGTTTTCTCGGCCGTTTACCTCTATGGGGCATTGGAGCAGTGCCAGGGTGATGCGACTCCAAATCATACCGGGGTACAGTGATCCAAACCTTTCTGCTCCAAGGAGAGAGGAGGCTGCAGCCGTCACTGCGCAGAGGACTGTCGCAACCAAAAACAGAGGGGTTACGAAAAGGATGTACAGCTTGTAGAGTGACTTTTTCATCGGATTCGGAGTGTAGTGGATAGGGTTATTTTACTAGGAAGCGTTTGATGCTCTGTTTTGGTGTTTTCTCAAACTCCTCTTCGCGCACCTCTATCTCTTGTATGCGTTCGTAGGCCGGTAGCATTTCGTTCAGTGTTGAGCGTATGCCTCTCAGGTGTTCGTCGATTGACTCTTTTGTCGTCAGTCCCTGTGTCTTGAAAAACTCCTCATCCAGTCTTACGACACCGACAAGGCGATTCCCATGTCGTTGGACCACGATCGACTCGGAGATACCGGGTAGCATATTGAGACGCTCTTCGATCTCTTCAGGGTAGATGTTTTGGCCGTTTGCCCCTAGGAGCATGGTCTTGATTCTTCCCTTTAGGTAGAGGTTGTGTTTTTTGTCCATGGCTCCGAGGTCTCCTGTGCGCAACCATCCGTCAGCACTAAATAGTTGCTGGGACTCCTCGGGGCGTTTGTAGTAGCCTTTGCAGACATTTTCACCTCGCACTTGCACCTCTCCGACCATCTGACCATCTATTTCTTGGGGTGAGGCGATGCGTACTTCGCAGATGCCTTCCAGGGGCTTGCCACAGGAGGTTGGGGTGTATCTGCTGGGGCGTTCGTAGGTGATGAGGGGGCCACACTCGGTCATGCCGTATCCCACGGTGTAGGGAAAGCGTATTTTGGTCAAAAACTTCCCGACTTCATCATTTAGTGGAGCCCCTCCGATGATGAATTGTGACAGATTACCCCCCATCGCTTCGATCAAGCCATCTTTGATCTTTTTGTAGATCAGTTGGTTGAGTCCGGGTATGCTTAGGGCGACTTTGGTCATGAGCTTGTTGAGCTTTGGCCGGAGGATATTCCGGTATATTTTTTCGATCACCAGCGGTACCGATAGGAGAAGCCTTGGGCGGACATCCCTAAAGGCTTTCAGTAGGATCTTGGGAGTGGGGGTCAGTCCCAGGATATACGAGTGGGCCCCGTCGGCCAGTGGCAGCAAAAAGTTGAAGGTACAGCTATAGGCGTGCGCATTGGGTAGAAAACAAAGGATGGGTTCGCCTCGGCCTAGGATCTTCTCTTGCTGAGCAAAGTGGAGGTTGGCCACAATGTTGTTGGAGGTCAAGATTACGCCCTTGCTGTAGCCGGTGGTTCCAGAGGTGTAGTTGATTAGGATGGTGTCGTTGTTGTCCATAGTCGGGTAGACTATGTCCTCTTTCCGAAACCCCATGGGGTAGTGCTCCGAGAAGAGTTGCTCTGCATCAAGTAGCTTGGCACTCTCTAGAGAGGTGAGGTCGGTGTAGGGCTTTAGTGTGTTGTAGTCGATGGCGCAGAGGACCTTGGGCATCTCTTCTTTGCACAGCTGATTGGCATGCCCCTTGTCCACAAAGACGGCTACGGAGTCACTGTGCTTGATGATGTTGCGGATGTCCTCTTGGTGAAAGTCCGGCAAGATGGGGACAATGACTGCCCCATAGGTGACCACTCCCATCCAGACTATGCACCACTCTGCCGAATCCTTGCCTATGATGGATACATGATCACCTTTTTGGATCCCCAGTCGGTCGAGCAATAGATGTACTTTGGCTATGCCTTTGGCAAACTCTGCATAGCTGTAGGTGCACCCGGAGCTGTAGTTGGTCATGGCCGGCAGTGACCAGTTGTCCCGAAAGCTGACTTGGTATATCTCGTTGAATGTTTGGTCCATCATGGCTGTTTATGCTTTTAGTTGTTGAGTTGGCTAGTATCTAAAAAAAAGATTTCACACTTTGTGTTTGTTTGAGCAAAAGTAACTATTTTCTTGCACATTCCCCAAAGATCTGTGCGGTGTTTGTCCGGCGGGATTGACTTTGGGAGCTTTGATAATCTCTGATCGGGAGTGGTTTTTCCCTTCCTGTTTTGTTCCTTGGTAGATGGCTCTTCAGGTGGACGGTCATGTCGTGCCAAAATTCACGGTTGTGATCGCACTCACTTTTCTCTATCCGTGAACCCTTTTGCTTCTATCCGTGAAAAGTTTCTCTTCTATCCGTGAAACCATTTGCTTCTATCCGTGAAAAAAACAGGGTGAGGTAATCTCGTGACACTCAATAGGGTAGGAGGACGTGCCTGGATAGGGGAAAAAGGTCGGACATCGTGGTCCAAAAAATACTTATCTTTGTTAGGACAAAGTCGAAATTTTATCCGAGCCACAATGCCCTATACAGACAAGCCACAGGAGGTGCTGAGAGCCATAGCACCTACTCAAAAGCCCTATCCCATCTATGTGTTGATGGGGGAGGAAGAGTACTTTACGGATCGGATAGAGCAGAAGATTTTGCGCACCTATATGCCGGAAGAGAGCGAGCGGGACTTCAACTACCGGCTGTTGTACGGGATGGATACTTCACCGGAGGAGATTGTGGCATCGTGTCGTCGCATTCCGCTTGGGGCTGAGCGGACGATCACGGTGGTGCGTGAGGCGCAGAACCTCATGCGCGGTACCGGAGACGGTGCCGGGAAGCAGCCACTAGATGCTTTGGTCCAGTTGGTCGATCATCCGGTTCCTTTTAGTGTCTTGGTTCTTTGTTTCAAGGGGCGTTCTCCGAGCCGACGCGCCAAGGTGCTCAAGGAGATCGAAAAGGTGGGGCTGGTGGTGAGCTCTCCAGCTGTCCGTGAATACAACTTGGATAACTACATACTGCCACTGGCACAGGAGTGCGGGCTCTCGCTCTCCATGGACGCTGTCCGTGCCATCCGTGAGCATATCGGAACGGATATCGGGCGTCTCAGTAGTGAGCTGGATAAGCTGGCTATGGCACTGGGACCTACGGAGCGACAACAGGTGACGACCGATATGGTCCTGAAATATACCGGGCTGAATAGGGAGTATTCTCCTTTTGACCTTAGGCGCGCCCTTGCGACCAAGGATGCAGGCAGAGCTATGGCCATAGCACGGTCGCTCGCAGAAGATGCCAAGCGGGTCCCGGTACAGGTGATTGTTCCGATCCTTTTTTCCTACTTCTCCAATCTGCTCATAGCCTTTTATGCCAGGAGCAAAAACCGGCAAGAGGTCATGAAGTATATTGGACTGGACAAGGAGTATCAAGTGAACGACTACATGCTGGGACTCCAAAACTACCGCCCTGGCAAGGTGTCTGCAATCATTACCTACCTACGCAAGATCGATGCTAGGAGCAAGGGTATGTACTCGGATGAGGGTGATCCGGATGCAATCCTCATCGACCTGGTCTTGATGATCCTAAACTAATCGTATGAAAGTCCTCTTTTTTATAACCAATAAATAAGTACCATGTCTACATCATCCAAACAATCCTCGGTGGTGACACATCCCTTGGCACAGTTTAAGTATTGTCCGAAGTGTGGCGGAACGGACTTTCGGATCATCAACGACAAGGCTCGTCGCTGTGATGCCTGTGACTTTACCTACTACTTCAATCCCTCTGCCGCTGTCGCATGCTTGGTGACCGACAAGATGCACAATATCTTGATCTCTGTCCGTGGCAAGGAACCGGCGCTAGGTACATATGACTTGCCGGGGGGCTTTGTGGATCTCAGCGAGTCGGCTGAGGAGGGAATGGCTCGCGAGCTACTCGAGGAGACCGGTATTCACTACTCTAGGGGAATGAATGAGGGGATTACTTCACCTCTCAAGTACCTTTTTAGCCTGCCAAATATCTATCCGTACTCGGGTTTTGAAGTCCATACATTGGACCTATTTTTTCACCTTGAACTGGAGACGGTCATGCCTTATGTGGGTGAGGGACAGGATGATGTGGCGGAGCTTGTGGCATTGCCGATAAAGCAATTGAGACCTGAGGACTTTGGGCTGGAGAGTATCCGTAATGCCGTGAGGCTGGTTTTGGCGGGCCACTATTTTTAGGCTATGACGACACCCCGTAGCTTTATCCTCCTCTGCCTATCGGTATCTCCATATGATCTGGCGATGGTTATGCCCCTTATCTATGATGCCGCTCAGCGTCAGTCGGGGTGTACTTTTGTGGCCGTGACCTCGCACAGCTTGGCCTATCTTTTTGTCGACCCTCCCGCCAATCTACAGGTGCTTTCGTATGATCGGCCGGGGCAGGGCGTTTGGCCGGTGGTGCGCGAACTGAAGCGGATTGCCCCCAAGGGCGTTGTGCTGGATCTTTTTCCCGGAAAAGCCTCCTGGACTATCCGAGGAGTGCTGTGGCTCCTCGGGTATCGTGTGACAAAGGCTCGTGGCTTGGCAAGCGTAAGGCGTAGAATCGAGAAGCAGTCACGAGTCTCCTCCGATGGCTCTACTCCCGGAATACACTTATTTTTCGCTCAGACGATGCGTCGTGTGGGGATGGATGTCGGTGCCGGTGCGATCCTTCTACGACCTCAGCCGACTAAGTGTGTGGGCATGGCGATGGGTAGGGATCCAAAAGGCCGACTCTGTCCATCGGATATGCAAATAAGAATCCTACGGGCTTTGCTTGTTGCGTTGCCGGAGTTTAGGGTTGTCTTTTATGCTTGTGCAGATAGCAAACTGCCGGAGGAGGGCTTGACGTCTGATGAGCGGAGCCGTATCGTGGTGTGCAGTGCGGTCGGAAGTGATGAGGAGATACACCACGTGGCTACCCTAGGATGTCTGATTGGTACAGACTGCCTCTCTTTGCAACTAGCGGCCATGGTCGGGGTGCCGGTAGTGGCCCTATATCTGGAGCCACAGCCTACTCTTGCTTGTAGGCCCTATCGTGTGCCTAGAGAAAACTGTATCGCTCTCCCCACGCTTGAGCCTGGACAATCGTCCGAAGCTCTCCCGTCTAGAGTGGTGGAGACAGTACGTCGAGCCCTTGCTAGGGAGTGAGCAAAGCTCCTATGTAGAGGTAGTAGGCGGGCACAGTGTCGGCCGTACCCCATAGCATGGGGACCCCTAGTAGCTCTGAGGCTGATCGCGAAAGGTCAAAACCCAACTGCTCCAGTGAGTGGCGTGCGTATGCCTTGTGTCTGCAGGGGCGTGGCGGTGTGGCTAGGCGTGTGCATTGCCCATCAGGGCATAAGTGGCACTTTCCCGGGAAGAAAGCTTCTGAGCCGGGGTGTTCTTTTTCTTTTGTCAGTAGGAGGGGGTCAACCCGCTTCCGAATGATCCGAGCCAATTGGTACGCTAGGTCATACTTTTCTGCCGCAGAATATCGTTTCTCCCTAAGGATGGTGGGCATCATCACTTGGAATCCGTACAGATGCACCATAGAGTAGGGTAGGAGGTGACGGATGGGATCAAACCCAAGAGGAGGACAGACCCACTGCTGACCGTAGTTGTGGCACGCTTTGCAGCAGTCGAGAAAGCGTGTGACGTCCTGAAACTCCGACTGATACCTGCTCAGGGCTATTGTGTGGGTGTGGTACTTGATGTCAAGCGACTCGAGTAGCCCTACCGGTCCTGTCTCTACACTCATTGTATCCTAAATAAAGATAGCCGAAGCGCACCGCATTTCAGGGTGTGCCTCGGCTATCATTGGTTTGGTTGAAAAAGGGTGTAAGCGCTTATTTGAGGTGAGGGTTGAGTGTGCCCCAATCTTTCACTTCAGGGATGAGCCCCATCTTGATCACTTGATCACGGAGATCTTTGAGGTGCTCATACGATGCGTCAAGCTCTGCAATCTCTTTTGCGGTACCCTTTACTTCTCCATAGTGTACACCGTTTTTGTCAATGGTGGTCTCCATAGCCATCATGATGTTTTGGTAGCGATCGTTCTTCACGAAGCAACCTGCCGGCCAACGGAATGCCTCTCCACCCATAGCCGCACGGATCATTTCGATAGAGCAGTATGCCGGGCTTTGGAATGAGGAGCGACCACGTAGCTTGATGATGTTGGCACCACCCTTGACCACTTTTTGGCGGATTTCAGCCCACTCCTCATCCGTAAGTTTGTCCGTTCCGATGAGGTCTGTGAGAGGTTTGCCATCTACCTTGGCAGTGGAAGCAAATACAGCCATTTGTTCACCGTGGCCACCATAGGTACGGGTGTTGGTCACTTCGCTTTGTTTGAGACCAAAGTGCTTGGCCAGCTCACTTTGCAGACGAATGCTATCCAGTGCTGCAAGTGTTGTTACGCGAGAAGGTTCGATGCCAGAGTGGATCAGGGTCACGAGACCGGTGATGTCAGCAGGGTTGAAAATAATGGTCACGTGCTTTACATCCGGGCAGTACTTCTTGATGTTGTCACCCAGCTCAGCAGCAATCTTGGCATTGCCGGCGAGTAGATCCTCGCGGGTCATCCCCTCTTTACGAGGTGCGCCACCGGAGGATACAATGTACTTGGCATCCTTGAAAGCCTCCTCGGGCTTGTCGGTGAAGGTGATGTTCATGCCCTCAAAGCCACAGTGTCTCAACTCCTCGACCACACCCTCCATTCCTGGTAGGTAAACATCGTATAGGCAGAGGTTGGGTGTTAGGCGCATCATGCATGCTGTCTGAGCCATATTGGAGCCAATCATTCCTCCGGCCCCAATGATCACTAGCTTTTCGTCTGTTAGAAAGTTCATAGGTTCTTATTTTTATTGAGGTTGAAAATAGTCATTTTCTTACCCACAAAGTTAATCAAGATCCAGGAGAATACATAATTATTTCTTTAGAAAATGGATCACTGAAATCAGTGGAATGTCTCTAGAGCTTGATCTGCCGGGAAGGGCAGTTGTATTGGACATTGTCCGAAATAAGATGAGGGTGTACCGAAACAGTTGTTGTCTCGGCACACCCTCTCTTGTCTAGATTATCGTCTGTGGAGTCGCCTCTGTAGACGATGCTGTGACTATTACTCAGCCGGAGTTTCCTCAGCTTGAGCGTTGCCTTCGGTTGCCTCTGCCTGTTCGGCCTCAGCTGCTTGACGGGCTTCTTCCTCTGCTGCTTTCTTTGCGGCTTCTTCTTCAGCCTTTTTTGCAGCAAGTTCTTCGGCACGTTTTTTGTTGGTCTCGCGCTCTGCTTCTAGGGCTTTTTTAGCTTCGTCACGCTTCTTAGCTTCGTCCTTGGAGTGGATTGCTTCTGTGGCAGCGTTTTTGTCCTTCAGCCATGCCTCAAAACGCTCCTTGGCCACTTCCTCTGTGAAAGCTCCTTTTCGGACACCACCTTGCAGGTGTTTCATGAGCATCACACCCTCCTTGCTGAGGATGCTACGTGCTGTATCGCTGGGCTGTGCACCCACGTTGACCCAATGCAGTGCGCGCTCAAAGTTGAGCTCCACAGTAGCGGGGTGGGTGTTGGGGTTGTAGGTTCCTAGCTTTTCGATGAAGCGACCATCACGTGGTGCACGACGATCGGTCACCACAATCTTGTAGAATGGATAGTGTCTGCGACCGTGTCTCTGGAGTCTGATAACTGTTGCCATGTTATTGTCTCTCTATTAGTAGTTTGATAAATAAAAAAGCTTGCGTCCCACGGTCTCTCCGTAGCGGTACACGACCTCAGGAGGTGAAACGCTTCGCAAAGGTACCACTTTATTTCCAAATAGACTGACTACGCCACTAAAAGATTATAGTCAATGCGGAGCCACATCAATCAATCCCACCAAAAGTACCAGACGGTAGACTCTCTCAGGGCTGCGGCTAAAGTGGTGAGGCTCCCCACGCCCTGGAAAACAATGTCGGAGCAATAGCTCGCCTGCTCCTCGGCGAGAGTGAAGTCGTCTTCGGTGACCGGATCGGGTACGTAGTACTCTATGGTGTCGTTTGATATTTTCGCGACAACAGCTCCGTACTGCTCGTACCAGTACTTGGCTACCGCCATATGCTCTTCCGCTGTCGGGCATTCATTCCATCCGCCCATCGGGAGGTAGGCAAAAACCTGCCACGGCTCTTTTACCGGGACTTCGACCAGCAAGAGCACTCCAGAGTCATCGTAGGTGAAGTGGTGATTTGCCTCAAAGTCATAGAGGTCTCCCACAACGTCGGACTCCCAGGAGCCATCTCGGCTGATCTCCTCTCTCAGCTCGTCCAGTCGTCTCCGGAGGATTTCCTTGCCACTATCGGGAGAAGACCGGAGGCACTCGGCTTGCCAGCTCCGAAATTCATCGTTGTCCATCCACTCCGACCACTCATCAAGGCGATCAAAGAACTCACCGGGCATAGCCTCTACCAGTACGGGACAAAACCCTTCGCGCCTGCCGCGCTCCAGCGAATCCAGCCAGAGTTGCTCGACTTCGTCGGCTGAGGCATCATCGGCGATGCGGTGGATGGTGCACCCGCTAAGCAGCGCCTCTATGCGAGACATGAACTCCTCGTCGGTAACCAACGGTTCAGTGTCTTCCTCGTGAAGCTTCAGATTATGGCAGGCCACCCTGTAGTTCTTTGCCAAGGTGAAGACCCGCCAGGCAAATACTCCGCAAATGATAGCGGTGGTATAGATCTGTCTGTGATCCATAACCCGGAAAACGAGAAGGGTGACTGCCAGTAGGAGCAGCGCGCCCCATAGGATCAGTTGGTTTCGCAATATACGACAAACCGTGTGCCAGTCGTTGGCTTGGATGCTTGCGTCAAGGTCGCCCCTCATCTTTTTCTCCAAGGTTTTGCGCCTGTATACCGAAACGAATAGAGCGATGAAGAAAACGGGGATGATGATGTTAATGAGTTGGGCTTGTTCCATGATCGGTGGTTTTTGCTGAGGATGATTGGTGGGTGGGAACAAAAAAAGGTCGCACGGCGCACGCCGAGCGACCTTTGGTGACCTCGGAGGGGCTCGAACCCTCGACCCACTGATTAAGAGTCAGTTGCTCTACCAACTGAGCTACGAAGTCATTCCTTTTCTGTTTTGCTCTGCAAAGGTACGCAAGAATATCGAAACTGCAAAGAATATTTGAGTTTTATTTTTCGATATCTGTCTAAGTCGTTCAGATAAAGTTTGTTATTCTCTCGTACTCTGCGACTCAGATATTGACACTCCTTTTTTGAGGGGCTTTGAATAATCCTGACAGCTTCTGTAGTTTTGACCCCGTTTTGGGACTGTTTTTTTTTGTTTCGTAAGCGGCAGAAGGTCTGTTGGTTGTGGGGCATGTTGAGTTTCACGGATAGAAGCGAAACTTTTCACGGATAGAAGCAAAAGGTTTCACGGATAGAAGCAAAAGCTTAGTTGGGGGTAAAAATTGATAGGATATGGTTGGGCTGATTTTTTTTTGCAATGATGGGTGGTTGGTTTTGGTCTGATTGGTTTTGGGTGCATGATGGCCGATTGAGGGGGGCTGACTCTTGTACAAGTTGTCTGTCTGAGGGCGAGGGAATCGTCAAAAATTGAGCAAAATATATAAGTGTTGTGAATTCGTGGTCCTAAAATTTGGTGGGTATTTGGATCTTTTCTAATTTAGCATCGTACTTACAGCTATGATGTACATCAATATGAAAAAAGATGAAATAACCACTGCCACTATCAACGACAAACAAGCGGGTTTCTTGGCCAGAGCATGGTATATGTATCGTGATGGTTTTCGGAATCTTAGCTCCTCTGCTCGTGCGCTCTGGGTGCTGATCTTCATCAAGCTCTTTGTGATGTTTGCTATCTTGCGCGCATTCTTTTTTCCCAATTATCTGAATAGCCATACTGCACCTGATGAGAGTAAGGGGGATTTTGTGGCTGAGCAATTTGTACAGAGAGTAACTGATCATAACTAACTACTAATCAAACAATACATCAAACTAAAAGCTATGTTTTTGAGCACACTAATTGGCTGGTCACGATTGCAGTTTGCAATGACAGCGATGTATCACTGGCTCTTTGTCCCGTTCACTCTGGGCGTGGGTCTGATCATGGCGATTGTTGAGACAAAGTACTACCGGACGGGGGATGACTTCTGGAAGGATACGGCTAAGTTTTGGCAAAAGATCTTTGGGATCAACTTTGCGGCTGGTATTGCTACCGGGCTTATCTTGGAGTTTCAGTTTGGGACCAATTGGTCCAACTACTCGTATTTTGTCGGAGATATCTTTGGTGCCCCGCTGGCTATCGAGGGTATTTTGGCCTTTTTCATGGAGGCGACATTCTTTGCGGTGATGTTTTTTGGGTGGGACAAGGTGTCCAAAAAGTTTCACTTGGCTTCGACTTGGCTTACTATCCTAGGTGCCACTATCTCTGCGTGGTGGATCTTGGTGGCCAATGCCTGGATGCAATATCCTGCCGGTATGCACTTCAACCCCGACTCTGTCCGCAACGAGATGGTGGACTTTTTGGCTGTGGCTTTTTCGCCCGTGGCTGTGGTCAAGTGGTTTCACTCGGTGATATCGAGCTGGGTATTGGGGTCCATCATGGTGATGGGGATCTGTGCCTACTATCTGCTGACTAAGAAGCGTCAGCGTTTTAGCCTCGAGAGTATCAAGATAGCCGCACAACTCGGCCTTGTGGGTATTGTCGTGACCATACTCACGGGTCACTTGAGTGCCAACCAAGTGGCGCTCTATCAGCCGATGAAGCTGGCCGCTATGGAGAACCATTGGGAGGGCCGTGAAGGGGCCTCGCTCAGCTTGTTTGGTATCCCCAATAAGTCTGCCGGTGATCTGGGTGATACCCAAAAGGAGGACTGGGTATTCAACGTCTCGTTGCCGGGCGTGCTGTCGATATTGTCTTTCAATGATGCCAATAGCTATGTCCCTGGTATCAATAACCTCATAAATGGAGGGTACACCATGCCTAATGGCGAGGTCGCACCATCGGCTCAGGAGCGGATAGAGCGTGGCAAGCTGGCGATCAATGCGCTGGCAGACTATCGTGAGGCACGTAAGTCCGGTGATGAAGCGCAGGCCGAGGAGGCGCGTAAGGTTTTGGACGAAAACTTTGCACACTTTGGCTACGGCTACATTGATCGTGTGGAGGATCTGATTCCCAGCATATCAATGCTTTACTTTAGCTTTAGGATCATGGTCGGGCTCTCTATCGTCTTTTTGCTCGTCTTTGCCTATGCTTTATTTGCACTCCGCAAGGGCAGTACCAAGCTTTCGGAGCAACGTTGGTTTAGCTGGGTGATGATTCTCAGCATGCCACTGGTGTACATTTGCTCACAGTGTGGCTGGATTGTCGCCGAAGTCGGCCGTCAGCCTTGGACGATACAGGATGTACTCCCGGTCAACGCCGCCATCTCCAACCTTGCCGCTGACTCGGTGAAGGTCACGTTTTTCATATTCATTGCGCTCTTTACGGCTATGCTCGTGGCGGAGCTGACAATCATGTGGAATGCCGTGAAGAAAGGACCAAAGACGGAGGAACGTCAAGCTAAATAACAACTATACACCGGACTAAACAGAATACACTATACTTATGGATACCTATGCTATACTACAGCACTACTGGTGGTTTCTCATCTCGTTGCTGGGTGGACTTCTCGTCTTTTTGCTCTTTGTCCAAGGCGGACAGACGTTCATCTTCTCCGACGGTAAGACGCCTTTGCAGCGCAGAATGATTGTCAACTCCACGGGCCGAAAGTGGGAGTTTACCTTTACTACGCTTGTGACCTTTGGCGGGGCTTTCTTTGCCTCTTTCCCTCTCTTTTACTCCACTAGCTTTGGGGGTGCGTATTGGGTGTGGATGCTGATCCTACTCTGCTTTGTGATACAGGCGGTTTCCTTTGAGTTCCAAAACAAGCTAGGCAATGTTTTTGGTCCAAAAACCTACCAGTCGGCACTGCTGATCAATGGTATACTTGGGCCGTTGTTGCTCGGTACTGCGGTGGCTACTTTTTACACCGGAGCCAACTTCTTGGTGGACAAAAGTGCGATTGCTGGATTTGGAGCAGGTACCAATGCTGTCAGCAGCTGGATGCCCTACCAAGGCATACAGCTGCACGGACTTGAGGCAGTGCTCAATCCGTGGAACTTGGTATTCGGTCTCGCTGTCCTTTTCCTTGCCCGCACTACAGCCCTCCTCTACTTCATCAACAACATTGTGGAGCCGGAGCTGAATGCCAGATTTCGGAAAAAACTCCTTCCGAATGCCCTGATATTCTTGGTTCTCTTCGTTGCTTTTGTAGGCTTTGTCCTGCTGAAAGATGGTTTTGCGGTCCATCCGGAGACCAAGGAGGTCTATATGGAGCCGTACAAATACCTCAATAATTTTATCGCTATGCCTTACCTGCTTGTGAGCTTCTTGGTGGGCGTGCTCTTGGTGCTTTTCGGAATCCTAAAGACTGTCTTTTCCAAGACCTACACGAGAGGTATCTGGTACCATGGTGTGGGGGTGGTCATTACGGTCACCACTTGTCTGCTGATCCTCGGTTGGGGCAATACCTGCTATTACCCCTCTCTGTACGACTTGCAGAGCTCGCTGACGATCGAAAATAGTGCCTCCACTGAGTACACGCTCAAGGTGATGGCCTACACCAGTCTGCTTATCCCCTTTGTGCTGGCCTACATTTTTTATGCGTGGCGCAAGCTGGATTTCCACAAGTTCGACAAGGAAGAGATGTCCCAAGGCAATCACTATTGATGGTTGCGAATGACTCTTCGGGGTCACTAATCCAAATGAGAGGGTGTGTCCAAGCTATGTTTGGACACACCCTCTCTGTTGATGGTCATCGGCTTTTCTCCGGCCACTTGTGACTAAAGTCTTTCGGTGGACTTTGTGCTACTTTTTTGGCCTTTTATCTCTTCTCCGCCGGTAATACCGCCTATAGAGGACCCATCCGGTAGCCAATGCCACGGTGAGGAGTAGGGCCGAAAGGAATATGTATAGAGGCTGGAGCGGACCGAGTATTTTTCCATACAGTCGGCCGACATGCAGCTCAAGTGCGGCATGCCAGAGTGAAATCCTACCGGGGCTTATCTCTGTGGGCATTGGGGGCATGGCGTCGGTTGCGTTCTCCGCATGGAGTTCACCTGAGGAGTAGCTATAGAATCGTTCTCTTCCGTCCGAGTCAATAGTGTAACCACTGATTGGGGCTCCAAAGATAGGCATGCCTTTTCGTCCGGATTCGGTGTAGACCTCGCCTGTCAGGGCATCGTAGACATGGCCTTTTTGCCGATCCCACCTGAATGCTCCACTGAACGACCCCACCACCCACAGTGAGTCACGGTCGCTCCACTCCCAGACATTGAGTCCCATGACACTGACCGGCGGAGTGTTGGTCAGTCGCCTGGGGGCTTTTCCAAACTGCTCCAGCGCATAAAATCCCCGTGAGGTTGATAGCAACCACTCTTTTGTGATGGGGTCTCGACGGATCATTCTCAGTTTGTTATTCCACGGGTTGGTGCTGTAAAGGTTTGTTCCCGGAATGGTCGGGACCTGTGCCTTGATGACTGTAATCATCAACGGAGGACGTAGAAATGCGCCCGTGATCGTCACAAAAAGTAACCCCCAAAAGCACCATTTGCCCCACCTATTGTGTTCTTTGATAAATTGCTTCCACACCTTTGCTTTCTTGGGGACAAAAGTGATCAAGATGCCGGTGATGGAGAGGAGGATGAGTGCCACTCCCATTAGGTCAACAGCCAGTCGCCCGATTGTCCCAAAGAATGCTCCGCTATGGATCTGCCAGATCGTGCTGAATAGTGATACCCGTGGTTCATAGTCGTCCGGAGCGGGAAGGTCTGTGAGCGTGGGGGACTCTTCTGAGGGAAAGATGCGGTACAGGTGGCTTCGGCTCAGTAAAATAAGGGTGTCGCCTTGCGTTTCCAGGTCCGCCAAGCGTTCGTTTTTGGGCGTGAGCTTCGGTTGTTTTGTCCACTCCTTTTTGCCGGCTTGCCACATGTATAGGTCGTATGCAGTGAGGGCATAGAGGTCGCCACGATTTGTCCGGACCACTCTTTGGACCGATCTCCTGTCGGCACCGGTGTCCAGACCATTGTTTCGGCTGTCGTAGCTTTTTAGCTGTGGGTCGTAAGCCCATACTCCGGTGGCTCCATAGATCCACTCCTCGTCCGGTGCCACCCGAATCTTCCCGGTGAGGCTGCCACCGCTCCAGGATTTATAGTGGTAGGCCTTGGGCAGCCAGGAGCGGGGAAGGTCAATGCCCGACACCAGGTCTCTGTGGTTTAGGACAATGCCGGATCCGGCAAAGCCCAGTACGAGTACGGTGATGACTAGGCAGATCCACTTGTGCCATCCTTTCAGGAGGGTGTATCGAGAGCGTTTCATCTTGGTTTTTCTATAAAAGAGTATCTCAGGTGCGATGCCGCACCTGAGATGCTGTCTGTCCTATTTCGTTTGGATTTTTTTAGTCAAGCTTAGTAGAGCCGTCGGGTTGGTAGACGTAGTCAAAGGAGACGATACCGCTCCTGCCACTGTCGTCTATGTAGCTAATCATCTTGACTTTGGCATATTTCCCATCGGCTGTCCGAATGATGAATATGTTGTCCGAGGGTGTGTATTTTGGGGGTGGGCCACTGAATCCGATCATTTTATTGAGCTCGGGGTTGCCGGATACTTCGGCCTTGATCACTCCGCCTTTCCAGCCCCATATGGAGATTGCTTTGTCCACGATGTAGCCTTCGGTGGGTGCTTCTTTCACTGCGGACAGTTTTGTCTGGTTGGTCATGAGGACCCCTCCTTTGCCTTTGCCGGATGTGCCACAGTTGGCACGGAAGTAAAACGAGTGGATCGCAATGTCCCAGTCGGTACGTTCCTTGAAGTTGGTTTCATCAATCCCCGGTACCTCTTTGCCGGTGGCGAAGCTGAAGTAGATCCAGTCTTTTCCTAGCTCACCTTTGCAACGTCGGCTCTGCGTGTAGGTTTTTTTGTCTTTTGAGGATGGTGCGTTTGGCTTGTTGTCTCCGCAGGAGACGATGGCCAGTGACAGCACCAGTGCACTGATCAGTGCGAGAATGCTTTTTGTTTTGTTCATCTCTTTAGTAGGTAATAGTGACAGTTGTTTTTACAGGTTGAAGTGGTAGGCCATGAAAAAGTTTCGACCTGGTCCGGCATAGGAGTTGAAGGAGACGACGTCCGCTTGGTAGTTGAGGATGTTGTCTACTCCTACGGTGAGTGTGCCCCACTTTGGGTGGGTATAGGCGATGGTCGATCGCATCAGAGTGTAGCCCGGTATGTTTATTCGGTAGGGGGTCTCTTTTTGGATGCCTTCGTCTTCGATGGTTGTCAGTCCGGCTAGGCTTTTCTTTCCCATTATTGAGGCACTGATGTTGAATGCCAGCCGGTGGTTGCCCCAGTCCTGTAGGTACTCTATTCGTCCGGTCCCGGAGATAGGTGTCTGGGAGGTGAGTCTCACTCCGTTGTGAAAGAATGGGTGCAGGTAGTGCGATGATAGGTAGATCTGTAGGGGCAGGCTGATGAGCGGTCTGATGCGCATTTGGAGTTGGGCTCCGGCTAGTGTGGCCTTGGAGATGTTGCGGTAGTGAAGCTCTTTTTGGTCTTCGGACCAGATACCCTCGATCTTATTGGTGAAGTGGTTGTAGTATCCCGAGAGCATCACATACAGTTGGGGATGTGTGTACTCTGTCGTCAGAGAGAGGTAGTGGTTGGACTCCGGCTTGAGCTGTTTGTTACCGTAGATCCAAAACATCCCGAGGTGGTCCCAGTCCATGTAGAGTTCTTTGATGCTTGGGGATCGGTAGCCACGGCCGTAGTTTAGCCGGATGGTAAAGGGTGATACCTTGTAGAGTAGGGCCACTTTTGGGGAGAGGTTGATGCCGTATCCCTTGTTGTAGTCTACCCTTAGCCCGCTGATCATGCTCAGTGAGACCCCCGGTATTTTCCAGTCATCTTGGACAAATAGTGCGTAGGCTCCCTGTGTTCGGGCTGCCAGTCCATCTTTGCTAAACTTATCTGCGTAGAGTACTTCCCGCAGGTATTCAGCTCCGGTGATCAGCTCATGGTCATTGCCGATGGACCATCTGTACGATATCTTGGGTTGGAGGACTGTGTGCGTGTAGACGAGCTCTTTTTGCATCTTTTTTTGCTCGAATACCGTATATCTACGGTATCGATCTCCGTGGATATTTGCCTCCCACGTGCCTCCGTCGGGTTGGGTGTATTTTGCAGAAAACTGTCCGGAGAGGTCTCGGTTGTACTCGTGCTTATTGTCTAGGTAGAGGTCATGTACGCGCTTGGAGTAGTAGCTTCCTCGTGCGGTCAGGGTCAGTGCCTTGATAGGGGTCCACGACAGGGTCTGCTTGGCGGTCATTGTGGTGAACCCGGATATGTTGGTCGGTGTGGAGCTTTTCTCCTTGGTGACCGTTTTGTTGAGCTCGGGGTAGTATGTGGTGGTGCCGGCTTTGTCGTAGATGTTGTAGGCATCTTTGGTCTGTATCGAGAGTGCGGTCTGGGTGCTCCAGCTTTTCTTTTTGTACCCGATGGTCAGTGCTCCGTCGGCATTGGGCCTGTCGGTGCTTGTCTTGTAGTATCGGTATTTGTCGTCGGGCTCTATCTGGGGGTAGTTTTTTTGAAACCTCGTCCCCCATCTCAGGTCCACTCCTAGGCTTAGTCGGTCGGTTGGCTTGCGTGTGATGATGTTGATCACACCGCCCATCGCTTGTGAGCCGTAGAGAGCCGACCCGGCGCCTTGTACGATCTCGATGCGTTCGATGTTGTTGAGGGTCAATCGGGTGTAGTCTATGTTGTTGCCGGACTCGCCGGCGATCCGCTCCCCATCGATCAAGAATAAAATGTGCTTGGCGCCAAGCCCTTGTAGGTTGATGCTCGTGCCAAATCCCACTTCGCTAAATGAGAGACCGGGTATCTCATCTTGGAGGAGTGACTTGATGTCCATCCAGCCTTGTCTCTCGATCTGTTTGCGTGAGATGACCTGCGTGAGTACCGGGGAGTCCGATATTTTTTTGGGGGTCCGAGTAGCCGTGACGACCACTTCGTCCAGCTCGTGATACATCATCAAACTGTCTTGCCCAAAGCCGCTTAGAGGTGCAAGACTGAGAAGGAAAAGAGCAAAGTGGTGAGCTTTCATGAGTTGTATCCCTTGTGTTTCCAATCAATGCACAAAGGTAAAACAACCTTGTCAGGCGGAAAATACCTAATTATTGTTGTTTTTGTTGTTTTTGGGCAGACTCTATTGACACAATCTAGGTAGATCTGTCGGGGATCTCTTGTTGCTTGCCTCTTTGGGGTGTCCTAATCGAGTCTCTTTCGCCTGTGACTGTAATTTTCTGAGCTTTTTTTAACGGGTCTTTGAGAATCCGATGAGGAAAATGTGCGTGCGATAGGTCGCCAAAAAGCCCTCTCCGGGAATGATTGAGAATCAGACGCTTGGAAAGGGCTTTGAGTTTCACGGATAGAAGCGAAACTTTTCACGGATAAAAGAATTCACTTCCTCGGATAGTCGTCATTTATCGGGTGACGGTTGGCTTGTTTTGTTTTTTGAAAAAACAACTCTTGTGGACTACTCAGGGTATGCCGTAGACGGTGGAGGGGGTGTGCTCTTGCTCGAGTATGGGCTTGAGTTGCTGCACGATATGTGGGTAGAGGTGGCTCACATCGTTTAGCTCTCCCGGGTCTGCGCTGAGGTTGTATAGCTCGTAGTGGGTCTTTTTGGGGGTGTTGGCTTGGAGTTGGATGAGCTTCCAGTCGCCACAGCGGGTGGCGCGCTTGCCACCCTCTTCCATGAACTCCCAGTAGAGGTATCGGTGTTGCTTTTGCTCTCCTTTTCCGGTGAGGGTCGGCATGAGGGATATCCCGTCGGTGTTGGGCGGGATGGCTTGGCCGGTCATTTCTGCAAGGGTAGGTAGGAAGTCCCAAAAAGCGGAGATGTGGTACGATACGGATCCGGGCTTGGTCACTTTGGGCCAGCAGACGATGAGTGGTGTCCGGATGCCTCCCTCGTATAGATCTCGCTTGGTACCTCGGTAGGGACCGTTGCTGTCAAAAAAGTAGGGATCGTGTCCGCCCTCCTTGTGTGCACCGTTGTCCGAGGTGAAGATGAATAGAGTGTTGTCCAACTGCCCATTTTTCCGTAGTCGGTCGATGAGTTTTTGGACATCACTGTCGATGCGAGACACCATAGCGGCGTAGGTGGAGCGCGGATGAGTCACGGGCTTGTACCCTCCGGTACTCTTGGGGGGTGCTTCCAAAAATTGGCCGTCGTAGGCTAGTCGCTCCTCCTCGGGAATGTCGAGGTCGGCATGAGGCAGTGCGGGGGTGAAGTATAGGAAAAAGGGCTTGTCCGTTGCTTTGCAGCGGTCGAGGTAGTCGAGGGCACGGCCTATCAGTAGATCTTGGGCAAAAGTATTGCCATCCAGCTTGACCAATGTATTGCCTTCGTGCAAAAACTCGGGGTAGTGCCGGTGTGCATTGAGTTGGCCCAGATAGCCAAAGAAGTAGTCGAAGCCCTGCTCTATGGGTGCGCCGGGGGTATTGGGGCCACCGAGACCCCACTTGCCGATGCATGCAGTGTGGTAGCCGGCTTGCTTTAGGAGCTCTGCGAGGGTAAACTCTTCGGCGGCCAAGGGTTGGTCGTAGGTATGTCCATCGGGGTTGGGGGTGTCTTTGTTGCCTCGGATGTAGGCATGTCCTGTGTGTTTGCCGGTGAGGAGGGATCCCCTGGATGGCGCGCTGACTGTACAGCCTGCATAGTGCTGTGTGAAGGTCATCCCCTCTTGGGCAAGGCGGTCGATGGCGGGTGTCTTGATGTAGCGTTGTCCATAGACACCGAGGTCTCCTATGCCGAGGTCGTCGACCATGAAAAAGACGATGTTCGGGTGGTCTTGGGCCGCTAGCTCACCGCTGATGGGTGCCAGGGTGCCGAGTAGTAGGAGTGCTTTGGAGGTGGTCACGGTTCTTGTTGTTGGTTAGGTCAGTTTGGTCGGAAGTTTGTCTATAGTCCCATACATGCGGTAGTTCCATATGTTGTGGGGATCTGAGGGCCGGTTGATCTGCTCCGCTTGTGGGTCGACCTCGGATCCGTATCCGGCTAGGACGCACCAATCTTGTAGGGGGAGGATGAGTAGGCGCGAGGGCATATGCCGTAGTGCGCGTACCAGCCCGGCCGGAGTGAGTTCCTGCTCAAACCCATAGAGTGTGGCAAGCTCTTTTCGTTGCTCGGGCTCCAGTCCGGACCACCATCCTCTGAGGCTTGGCATGTCGTGTGTGGAGGTGGTGAGTACACTGAGCGGAGCTAGATCTTTCGGAAGGACGTAGGTGGATCCTGTCTTTTTGGGCATGCGAATCACTTCGAGAGTGGCGAGCTCCAGGGCTTTTAGGACTTCGTGTATGGTGTGAGGTAGTACGCCTAGGTCTTCGGCACAAATGAGCATGTTGGTGGTATCGAGTACGCCCAAGAGTCGTCTATAGGCGGTGCTTCGCCATAGGTTTTCGTTTCGGCTCCGGTAGTAGTCATCGCAGAGGATATGCAGTGACTGCTTGTCCTCGTCGGTCAGGGTCTGGTAGCCGGTCTGTAGCTGTGGAGATGGGGTAGGGTGATAGAGGCCAAGAGGGTCTTTGGTGAAAAAGGAGTGTAGCCCTCCAACGGTCTCCCGGGGGTAGCCGATTCCGGGTACATAGTAGCCATCGCCGGAGTGACCGCTGTCGGTGGGGATGCTCCAGATCCTGAAAAAACCGAGGATATGATCTACCCGGATCATGCTCATGTACTCCTGCATGGCTGAGAAGCGTCGCCTCCACCAGATGTAGCCTTTTTGGGCAATAGCGTCCCAGTCGTAGGTGGGGAAGCCCCAGTTTTGCCCATTTGCCGCAAAGCCATCGGGCGGGGATCCGGCATTTCGATCCGAGTGAAAGTACTCGGGGTGTTGCCACATGTCGACGCTGTTGCGACCGACTCCTATGGGTAAGTCGCCCTTGAGTGCGATGCCGGCCTTTTTGGCGTAGTCGTGCAGCTCTCGAAGTTGTCGGTAGAGGTAGTACTGTGTGTAAGCGTAGGGGAGTAGATCGGGATCTGAGGTGAGGTCGTCCTTGTGGGTCTCCGAGTAGGTGCTGTACTTGGGGTAGTCCTTTACCTGCTTGCCGGGGTGGCTGTCACGGATGAAGCAAAACCGACAATAGGGTAATAGGTCTTCGTGGTATTTTTTGCAGAAAGCATGGAAGTCGGGATCGTCATTTCCATTGTTTCGGATCCACTCTGCCAAACACTCTCGGATGACCTCTAGTTTTAGCTCTAGTGTGGGTAGGTAGTCAACTGCCGGAAGTGCATTGAGGGCTTTGGCTTGTTTTTCCCACTGCTTGCGTTTCTTTTGGGGCAGATAATAGGGTAGCCGTCGTACATCCATGTAGATGGGATGGATGCCGAAGGTGGTGATGGCGTTGTAGGGGTAGGTGTCGTCCGTGGTACCTGTAAATATGGTGTCGTAGATGGGAAGTAGCTGATAGATTTGCTGGCCTACTTTTTTGAGCCAGTGCACAAACTCAACCGCATCTCCCAAGTCTCCCACACCGTAGGAGCGGTCGGTGCGCAGCGAAAACATGGGTAGGACTGTCCCCTCTATCTGCTTGACTTTGGGAGGCTCTATGCCCGGAAAGAGAGGAGGAATTTCGGAGACAATATCCAGAGAGTCGCCGGCGGGTGTGTGGTGGCGATTTTCGCCCGACTCCCAGAGGAGGGTCCCGTCCGACTGTCGGAGTACCAACTTGTATTGGAATGGCACATCGTGACAGATCTCTACGAGGTATCCGCTCCGTGTCAGCGTCAGCGAAACAGCTTTTTGGGGATCCCATGCGCCGAAGTCCGGGTGCTCTCCGCATAATAAAAGGTCACCCGGAAGTGGGTACTCGGTCCTAAAGAGGAGGGATTTTTGCTTCTTGGTAGGTGCCGAAAACATACGGACAGAGCTGAGGTCGGTGAGCCCCATGAGCGATGCAAGGGGCTGAGCCATAAATCGGTGCATCGGCGATGGATCACACCATAGATCGTGGATGCAAACCCGGCTTGAGTGATCGGTAGAGGCGCCGTGTAGACGAAGTGCATGTCGCCGGAGTGGCTCTGACCTGAGGATTGTGTCACCGTCTTGTACGGTGTAGGTGTATCTTAGCTCAATCTGACGGCAAAACTTTAGCTCGACTGTTGTCTGCCATACTCCCGGCCGGATCTGTGACAAGTCTGATGTGAAAGTCTCTGTGTCGTCGCTCGTGCTTTCGCCCGACACTACCAGATGCGACGAAGGGTCGGTATGGTAGGGTATTGTGAATGTGACGGAGAGTGCCCTGCTACTGTCGGTGTCGTAAGGGTCATCAAAGAGGCTCCGCATCATAGGCTCTTTTTGGATCATTGGATGGTCGTGCGTTCTTGTCTTATTGGTTGTCGATCACTACACGTAGCTTGCCAAAGTCTACGCCAAAGCTCACATCCATCTCTCGTCCATATCGGATCAGTTCATCGTCCGGGTGTACCAGCCTGAGTTTTCCGCTGACTTCGGAGAGCGGGATATGGGTCATTTTCCCATTTTTCAGACTCACCATCACACCAAATATCTTGTTGGTGATGAGCTGGGTGGCGTATGCTCCCATCCTGGTGCATAGGTTTCGGTCGTGAGAGGAGGGTGCCCCTCCTCTCTGTACATAGCCCAGTACGGTTGTGCGACTGTCAATTCCTTTTTCTTGGCGCAGCCAGTGTGACAAAAAGCTGCTGGCAGAGTCCTCAGTAGTCTCCTGCCCCTCAAAGTGTATCCCCTCTGCGACGACGATAATCGCATATGACTTGCCATCCTCATATCTGGCTTGGATGTCATTGGCGACAACCTCCAGATCGCAACCGAGCTCCGGAAGCAGGATGACGTCTGCTCCACTGGCCATCCCGGCATGTAGTGCTATCCATCCGGCCTCGTGTCCCATCACCTCCACGATGATCACCCGTTTGTGGCTCTGTGCGGTGCTGTGGATCCTGTCGATGAGTTCGGTGGCTACCCCGACAGCTGTGTCAAAGCCAAAGGTGATGTCGGTCCCCCAGACATCGTTGTCGATAGTTTTGGGTACGCCAATCACATTGAATCCTAGCTCCGCCACCGTTGCGGCAGTCTTTTGCGTGCCATTTCCTCCGATGCAGACCAGAGCTTCCAGCTCGAGATCGTCCCAGGCCCTTCGCAGTTCGTTGACCGCATTCTCGTCTTTCAGAAGTGCTTTTCTGAAAGGTTTGTCCCGACTGCTGCCCAAGATAGTCCCTCCTCGGCTGAGTAGGCTGGATAGGTTGTCCATGTTGAGGGGTATATATCGATGCTCGGTAATCCCTGTGAAGCCGTCTATGAAGCCCAGCACCTCCATGTCGTGAGCGACGAGAGCGGTTTTTCCGATGGCTCGGATGACGGCATTGATTCCGGGTGCGTCGCCTCCGGATGAAACAATTCCGATTCTCTTCTTTTTCATGTTGTCGGTCTCTTTTTACAAGTAAGTATTTCTCGCTTTCCCCCGGGTGGTCCCGGTGTCCGCTCTACCCTAAAGCCTACCCCTTCCAACCTCCTTCTGACGCCCCCCTTTGCACAGTACGTACTTAGCCGTCCGTTGTCTGTTGTTGCGTTGGCCAGTCGTTGGAGTTGCGTTTCGCTCCAAAGCAAAGGAGCCTTGTCCGGTGCAAATGCGTCCATGTAGAGCACGTCGGATAATGGTAGGTCCGCCTGTAGAATATCCTCATCATGCTTGTATATTCTGAATTGATCTGTCACCTCGTACTCTTTGTTCCAGCTCGCCCGGTGCAGCTTCTGCATCAGTTTCCACTCGTCCTGAGGTAGGTTTTTCTCAAAAAGTTGCCCGACTAGCTCCTGCTCCAGTGGATGAATCTCATAGGTGTGGTAGCAGATTTTGCAATCAAGTGGTTGGGCTAGGATAGTGAGCAGAGCATTGAGACCGGTCCCAAACCCCACCTCAAGGATCGTGATCTGTCGTTTCCTCTCCTCTTCGTGGTACTTTAGGAGACCGTTGCGGACAAAGACGTGCATGCTTTCTGTGCGAGCACCGTATACAGAGTGATAGTGTTCGTCCAGGTCGGGGAGGTAGAGGGTTCGACTACCATCGGCTGTCTCCTCTACTTGGGGAGCTATGATCTCATTCTTGCTCAAACCTGATCTCCTTGAATGTGTAGCTGCGCAACTCTCCGGATAGGTCATCTTTCACCACCAGCCTGCCATCCGGCTCTACGTGCGTCAGGGTCCCTCGAAATCGGGTCCCGTCCGGTAGACTGTAGAGTCTTCCGGGCTCGTTGAGGCGATAGAGGTGTCGGTGGTATTGAGCTCGGTAGACCTCTACAGATTGGGGCAGACGATCGGCCATGGACCGGATGGTCATTGCCAATTCGTCGGTGAAGCGGTTGACATCTTGCTCTCTGCCACTTTCTAGTCGGAGTGAGGTCGCCGGCAGAGGATAGTGCCAAAAGCTCTCTTGGTTGATGTTCACTCCTATTCCCGCAATGGAGTAGACCAGTCGGGAGCCTTCAAACTCGTTTTCAATCAATATCCCGGCTATTTTTCGATCTCCGACTAGGATGTCATTTGGCCACTTGACTTTCACCTCTTGGTGATCCAAGCTTTTTTCCACCATATCGCGTACGGCAAGTGCCACGAGGATGCTTAGGTCGTAGTTTTTGGAGCAAGGATTGGTTTGTAGGTCGGGGCGTAGCAATATGGACAGGGTCATGTTTTTCTTGGGTTCGCTTTCCCAAGAATTGCCTTTTTGGCCTCTTCCCTGGGTTTGCTCATCAGCTGTGACCGTGGTGTAGGTGCTGAGCGATGGGTCCTTTTGGACCAATTCTCGCAAATAGCTGTTGGTCGACAGTACGCTCTCTAGATGTATTCGATTCATTGCCTTGCCTGTCGACGTTTTCGGTAATAAAAGGCCAAAATTGCTCCTATGGCTATTGTTGCCAGCAGGGCACTTGCTCCTCGGGAGATCGCCTCTGTGATCCTCAGGGACTGGGGGTGAAAGGAGAGTACGACTTGGTGTTTGCCGGCAGGTACTGCAAGCGCACGCAGTAGGTAATCGGCTCGGAGGAGCTTTGCGTCCACACCATCTATCGTGGCTGTCCACCCATGTGGGTAGTAGATTTCGGAGAATACAACCAAGCCATCTCCACTGTTTTCGGTGGTGTACCGTATCTCATTGGGTTGGTAGTGTGTCAGTGTGACATTGCTCAGACTGTCACGGTAGATCTGTGCCGGTGCTTGAGTGTCAAATGGAGGTGCCACTATCGCAATATCATTGAGGGGGGTCTCCTTGAGTGCCAAAAACTCCTCGTCCGCTGAGGCGACCTGCTTTAGACCGCTTACGAACCAAGCATCCCCATACACCTCATTGTCGACAATCAGCTTGACTCCGTGCACACTGTCCGGTAGGATGTAGTACTTGGTGTTGAGAGCTCGTAGGACGTTGGGGTCCATCTTGCTTAGGTAACCATCGATGAGGTCTTGGTAGCGTTGGAGCTTGGCTGCGTGGTATCCACCTATGGATCTATGGTTGTATGAGGTCGTCGCATCGTTGAAGGTGTTGACCGCTAGGTTCATCACACGATACTGCGTGGTATCTTTCAGGATTAGGTCATCGACCGGTGTCTTTTGTTGTACCCGTGCGGTTATTTGCCGCTTGGGGAGGTACTTTGCATCGTTGAGGTAGCGCTTGTCTACGGTCCACAGATCCACTAGGCAGAGGAGGGTCACTAGTGCCACTGTCCATTGTGCGGAGATCTTTTGCTTTATGAAAAGGTAGAGGATTGCGACCCCGGCTGAGATGACTATGGCACTTCTCAGAGCATCGGCCCTAAAGATTCCTTTCCTGACCTCCTCCAGACTGTCCAGCAGTGGTGACAGCTGAGGCATCTGTGCACGGTATTGATTAAAAGCGGCCAACTCCATTTTGCTAAAAAAGCTCCCACCAAGTGAGGGCAACAACCACATAATGAGCGAAACGCCCAGGGTGAGCAGAAGTGCCGTGATGGTAGCCCACTTCTTTTCCCTCAACACATTGGGAGCTTGTAGGATCTGTGCCAGAGCCCAAATAGCAAATAGAGGTATGGTCAGCTCGGCAACCACGAGGATTGAGGATGGGGTCCTAAACTTATTGTACAGCGGAATGTGGTCTATGAAAAACTCTGTAAGGCCCATCAGGTTATGTCCCCACGAGAGCATGACAGTCAGTACAGTCACCACGATCATAGCCCACTGCATCGTCCCCCGGCAGGTGAGGAATCCAAAGAGAGCCAAGGCCAGTACAAATGCCCCGACGTATACCGGGCCGGCCGTAAATGGTTGATCCCCCCAGTATCTATTTTGTTGAGCCACAAAGGCAACACTTTGAGCCGGAGCGCCGTGCGTGGTGGCTTCGGCCACTCCGATCTGTCCGGAGGCCCCCCCCTTGGCATCCGGTATCAAAAAGGTCAGCATCTCATCGATCCCGTAGCTCCATTGGGTGATGTATTGCTTGTCCAGACCATTGTTGGACACCCCCTCGCCACTTAGTACGGTAGTCTGCTTGCCACCTCTCATAGTCTCCTGCTGGTACTCCCAAGTATGGTAGAGAGTGCTTCCATTGATAAGGATGCCCAGTATCCCGCCAAGTGCTATGGTTGCGGTAGCCTTCACAAACGACTGCCATGCTCGTCGCCGATAAGCCTCCACAGCCCATGCCCCCACCATTGCAATCATCAAGAAAGCAAAGTAGTAGCTCATCTGGATATGGTTGGAGTAGATCTGCAACGCAGTAAAAAAGGCCATGACCAATCCTCCGGTCACGTACCTCTCTCGGTGAAAAGCATAGACCATTCCCGCCAGGGTGGGGGGAATATAGGCCAGGGCCAAAAGCTTCCAGATATGTCCGGCATCGATTAGGATCAAAAAGTAGCTCGAGAAAGCCCACATCACAGCCCCCAGCACACTGAGCATACGTCGTGTGCCCCAGCTACGCATGAAGATGTACCCACCTAGCAGTAGCATGAAGATCAAGTAGGTGTCGCCGGGCATAAGGTTGAGTGGCCACTGCAAGCGGTAAACCTCTCCTGCTGTACGTAGAGGGACAATGGACGGATAGCTCGGGGAGATCTGGTAGGTAGGCATGCCTCCAAAAAGGCTACCGGTCCATCTAGAGACTTCTCCTGTGGTCTCCATCATTTGCTTGGCATCACGACCGGTGCCAGCCGCAGCGGCACCATCCATCTGGAAAAGCATGCGACCCTCAAAGGCCGCAGGGTAAAAGTAGGCAAAGCTGAGGGCTACGAATAGAGCCACGATGCCAAGCGTCTGCACCCACGACTTGTTGTACCATGGGAGCTGTATGTTTTCCGAAGTGTTGTTTTCTGATTTGGTCATCTTTGGAGGCTTCGTTTTTGTCCAAAAAGCGATGGTATGCAGTTTGTAAAGATACTTAGGACAAACTTACACATTTTTGTTCTCTCCTCTTCCGGTCCTATACATGGAGGTCCAGAGGATTTTCAGGCTCCATTGGTGCATGATCGTTGCACACGAAAATCTTTAAAACGGAGCCTCAAAACCTCATAAGTCGTAATGTATGTAAAACCCTAATCCATCAACCTATGAATGCTGTGAAAATATCCGACAAAGAGATGGTTGCTCCGAGTGGGGGCTAACTAGTGTAGTGCGAAGAAAAAATATATACTGCTCGACGACTTTGTAAAAGCCGGCAAGCAGTATGAACGGTGAGCGAAGTGACCGATACGCAAAAGCAACTACCGCTGTAGTGTGGAGACATACTCCAGCACATCTACCAAGTTCTGCTTGAGTTGCGCAACCTCGACTTCCAGGTTTTTGACCCGGTTGTCCAAAGATTCATCACGGCTGGGCCTTTCCTGTGCATTTGCAAGCATAGGACCATTGCCGGTGACTAGCCATTCAACGTTGAGGATGGGGTATTCATACGCTATGCTTAGTGCCATTCGGTATTTTAGGAGCTCAGCACCTTTTTTGTAAAAGTAGGCACCGCTTGAGCTGTTGGCAAAGCCCAAAGACTTCCAAAACTCCGTGCTTGACTCTACAATGGAGCGTTCGACCAAAAGACTTATTGCCATCTTTATTCGCTCGGAATAGTTTTTCAGGTCTAATGTTTCATATTTATACATAACAAAGTAGTTTGATTGTTACTAGTTAATCTTAATGGGTAGGCAAAGGTAATAATTTATTTCGATACATTGAATTTTAGATTGTATGTGTGTAACTTTTGTCGGTTCCTAGAAATATTGAGCCCCCAAAAAGAATATGATCTAGCCTGTATAAAAGAAAGCTCCGCCAAGCTGACAGAGCGTAGAGACTGACTATGGTAACAAGAAGTCAATCCTTAAATAAAATAATGAAGATAGAAATCTCAGAAAAAGCGCGCAACAAGCAACCTGTTTCTTTTTATCCAATCTGGGCGCTTGCTTCTATCCGTGAAAAGTTTTGCTTCTATCCGTGAAACCGATCGCTTCTATCCGTGAAACTCACTGTCGCCAAAACCGGCTCATGATCAGCTATATACGACATACCCTCCAAGGGTACGCTCCGAGCGGCCTACCCGGAGCATGATCCGGGGGAGCCTCAGCGTCTTTGCTTTTTGACGCTGAGGCTCATCGGAGATGGCATCAGCCATTGATGATAATATTGATGAAAATATAGGCCGGTATTGCCGCTATCAGCAGGCTGTCAATTCGGTCCAATATGCCACCATGACCGGGCAGTATATTCCCGGAGTCCTTTACGGCGCATGCTCGCTTGATGTAGCTCTCAAAAAGATCACCCCAAGTGGCAAATACGGAGATCAGCAAGGAGAGGGTGACCCAGTTGAATAAGTTGGTGACAAAATAAAAGAGGTGGTAAAAGACAAAAGCGGCAAGCACTGAGAGCACGACGCCTCCCACTGCCCCCTCGATAGTCTTTTTGGGCGAAATTCTAGGCCACAAAGGGCGTTTGCCCATGAGTGTTCCGACAGCATAGGCTCCGGTGTCGTTGAGCCACACAAAGGTGAAGATCGGTAGCAACCAAAAAGTGTGGGCCATCCGTATGGGCTGCCCATCAACATCGAAAACAAGGTAGTGGTCAACGCAGAGCAACATCAGTAATGCCATCGGGATGGCGATATACATGTGTGAGAAAAATGCAAACGCCATCTCCCGAATCGGGTCAGGACGATTGCGATACATCTCGCCGATCAAATAAAAGAGACAGTAGGCAATATAGGGCAATAGCGCAATCACGGCGTCACGATAGCTAGCCGTAGTGGAGACACTCATATAGACCGTGTGAAAAATAAGACCGGCCATGAGAGAGTGTAGGATTTTGAGGATCAGAGTATAGTTGTTGACACGAGTAATGGTCTGAAACTCATAGCAGGCAATAGCGGTAAAGCCAAAAAACACGACACCCAAAACCGCCACCGAGTCGGTAAGGATACCGAATAAGATAAGCGATACATAAGCCACGCCTGTGATCAGTCGTGCCAAGAGTCCGGAAATCTTCTTTCGTTTCTTCATTTATTTGTCTGTATAATCTCTATTTTCGGATAACAAAATCAACTATCAAGGGACGGTGATCGCTACAACCTCTCGTCTGTGGAATCTTGGAGCCAATGGCTTTCAAAGCTCCGCCATAGAAGAGGTGGTCGATACGAAATGCCAGTGGAGGCTCATTGTAGGTGACCCCGATGCCACAGCCGGTGCTTGCAAAAGCATCGGAGCGAGTGTCACGCAGCTGGTGATAGGTATAGGACATCGGCGTGTCATTCAGGTCCCCCAGTACTATGGTAGATTGGGGTGTATATTTGGTCTCGGCACTTTCGGTGTCACTCCGCACTTTGCGGGCAGCTCCACTGCGTTGGTTGAGCATCGGCCCCAAGCGATGCTTGATCTCCAAGAACTGCCCGGGTATATCCCTAAGCCTAAGCGCTCTGATGTAGTCCTTGAATCTTTTTTTCTCTCTATGACCCAGACTGTAGCTTTCCATATGGTTGTTGACCAACAACAACGTTAGGTCATTGTCTAGGCGAAGCAAGTAGATATGTGAGCCATTGCGATAGGAGTCGTAATATATGGACTCGTCCTCTGCTATCGTGTAGCGCGAAAGGATAGTGAGACCTTTTTGGGCGATCGAATGGATATAGGGGTACTCGGCACCAAACACCTGCTTGAGCATACGCCTGTTTTTTTGCTCATTCATAGAGAAACGTCCCTCCTGCAGACAGACAATATCCGGGCTGTAGTGCTGTATCACATCGGCTACTCTGGGTCTGCCGGTGATCGGATCACACTCACGAAACTCCATGACATTGTAGGTCATGACCCTGAGGTCACGATCTTTGGAAAGGCCGGACCCTGTGTTGATAGGACAATAGGAGCGAATATAGCCCCAAGAAAAGATCAAAAGCAACACATGTACGCCCAGCAATACCCACTTACGATACAGCACCAAGAGGATCAGCAGTGCAAGGGCAAAAATGAGTAGGATGGGGAATGCAAGGTTTAGGAAAGCCGGAATCTGAGTGCGGGTGGGAGCGACAAACGGCGCAAGCATAGCTCCGATATACAGGGGCAAAAAGACAGCGTAGATCGTCCACAAGAATCCACTCCCTATGTATGCCAAAATCTTTTTGAGCAAAGCACCCATTCTCATTATATCAGTTCGCTAACTGTCTGTTTTGCCCAATAGTATCATGCGCTCCTCGTCCGTCAGAGACGCATATCCGGAGTGTCGCAATTTCCGGAGGATCCCCTGTGACTTTTGGACCATTTGCTCCTTCCGAATCACCGGTAGAGCCATGAGCCCAACAAGATACCCCCCGATATGCGCCAAAAAACCAGGGTTGCTCGCCAGAAGAGCATAGCCGACATCACCGATGGCAACGAGGACGAATAGTAGGCGGACCACCTGCGCATCAAGTGAGAGCTTTTGACCGGACCGGACGAAGAGGAGGTGCGGAAAAAGGGAGCAGATCCCGGCCGATGCTCCGGCAAGCTCCGCTGTGTGCCTACCGATCACACCATAGGTGAGCGTAAAGAAAAGCCCACCCACACAGATGGCAACAGACACGATGAGGTAAAAAAGTCGCACCGAGAGTCCACTGTATAGAGTCGCCAAGGTCAGCAATACCAGAGAAGTGATGAGGTGGGTGGCGGACTGATGTACCAAGCCATAGGTAAAAAGGGACCACGGCCTTGCGACAACACTATGCAGGTCACTAGTCAGGACAAAACAATCCGGCAGATACCCTTTCGTGAAGTACACGACCGTCAACACCAAGGCAACCGCCAAAAGCCAACCGAGGGAAAGGATAGAGGTAGACTTCAGGGCCTGTGATTCAGAACTCTTGCCATGCATCTTTGCTACGCTCTCTACGCCTCCACAAAAGTATAAGCACAATCCCGAAAAGCATCCCCCCAAGGTGGGCAAAGTGTGCCACTCCATCCGCCGGAGCACGGACCCCGGCATAGAGCTCGATCAAACCATAGCCTAGGACAACCCACTTGGCCTTGACCGGTATCGGGATGAACATGATGAAAAGGGGTATGTTCGGAAAAAGCATCCCAAATGCCAACAGTATGCCAAATATGGCACCACTCGCTCCAATAGTGATCATGTGATCTGCGTAGTAGTGAAGTGTCACCGGATCAGCGGTCAAGTACCATACCAACTGCTGGACCAACCCCGCACCAATACCGGTCAGGAGATAGTAGATCAAGAAACGCTTTTGCCCCCAGACACGCTCCAGCATACCGCCAAACATGAAGAGGGCAAACATGTTGAAAAACAAGTGCCCAAATCCACTCGGGTCATGCAGAAACATATAGGTCACCATCTGATAAAAGGCAAAGCTGTCTGAGCCTATGTAGTGCATCCCGAAGAGATCAACCAAGTTGATCCCAATTCTCGGCAATATCCACTCCCCCAATAGGACAATGACATTGAGCGAGATAATATTGCGTGTAGCAGTGGGCACGGAGTCCCAGAGACCTATTCTCATTCCTTATTTCTTTTGGGTTCTTCTTTTCATCTGTCAGATACAAAGATACAAAAAGTGCCGGCACTCCTATCGTTCGTCTAGTCAAAGTCATCCCTATGCACTTCCAAACTATTTTTCCCGGCCGAAAAACTTGAAATCACTATGTGATTTATTCAAATCACTAAGTGATTTCTTCGCGTCACAGTGTGATTTGAAGAAATCACATAGTGATTTTATCTTTTCCTTGGACATGCGCACCTTTTTCTCCGACCTCGTCGGCTTTTTCTACGAGTTGGCTAATAATGTTGTGCGCTCAAGCAGAAAGGATCAGGCACAAAAAAAAGTGTGCCAAAACTGCTGTTTTGACACACCTCGTTCCTCTCTTGACACAGAGGCGATAGGCTATATATCCGGTGGATTAGCCCAAGAACCCAAGCAGGATACCGGCCGCTACTGCGGAACCTATCACGCCGGCCACGTTTGGCCCCATGGCGTGCATGAGTAGGTAGTTGGTGGGGTCGTACTTGAGCCCTTCCACTTGGGAAATCCGAGCGGAGTCGGGGACTGCTGACACACCTGCATTCCCGATAAGAGGGTTGATTTTGTTGCCCTCTTTCAAGAATAGATTCATGAACTTCACAAACAATATACCCGAGACGGTCGCGATCATGAAGGATAGTGCACCGATGCCAAAGACTTTGAGCGAGTCAACAGTCAAAAACTCTGTTGCTTGAGTGGATGCCCCGACTGTCACTCCGAGTAGGATGGTGACAATATCGATCAGTGGTCCCTTGGCTGTATCTGCCAGGCGTCGGGTGACTCCGCTTTCCTTGATTAGGTTGCCAAAGAAAAGCATTCCGAGCAGTGGTAGACCCGAGGGGACAATGAACGCAGTGAGCAGCAACCCGATGATGGGGAAAATAACCTTCTCTTTTTTGGAGACAGCTCTAGGCTTTTTCATGCGGATCAAGCGCTCCTTTTTGGTCGTCAGGAGTCGCATGAAAGGCGGTTGGATGACCGGAACCAGGGCCATGTATGAGTATGCCGATACGGCAATGGCACCCATCAGACTCGGAGCGAGCTTGCTTGATAGGAAAATTGCGGTAGGACCGTCGGCACCACCAATGATGCCAATCGCACCGGCTTGGTTGGGGGCAAATCCGGAGAGTACCGCAATGATGTATGCTCCGAAGATTCCGAACTGTGCGGCCGCCCCTATGAGGATCAGCTTTGGGTTGGAAATCAGTGCCGAAAAGTCGGTCATGGCACCAATTCCCAAAAAGATCAGAGGCGGGTACCATCCTTGTCGCACACCCTGGTAGAGGATGTTGAAAACGGAGTTTTCTTCATAAATCCCCACCTGAAACCCGGCTTCGGTGTCAAAGGGAATGTTGCCTATCAGCATGCCAAATCCGATGGGAATAAGAAGCATTGGCTCAAACTCGTACTTGACTGCCAGATAGATGAAGAATAGTCCGACCAAAATCATGATGATGTGTCCTAGCTCGGCATTGGCAAAGCCGGTATAGGACATGAACTCCATAAGGGCGTCCTTGATGAATTGGCTAATAGAGTGTTCCATAAAAATGGTTGAGGGTTAGCTGTTTTCTTTTTGATGAAGTCTTGGAGATATGGTCAGGCTCCACATTAGCCAATTGTGATCAGAGGATCGCCTTCTTGGACTGAGTCTCCTTTGGCGACATTGATGGCAGTGACTGTACCGTCACGATCGGCTTTGATGTCATTTTCCATCTTCATGGCCTCTAGGACAATGATCTTTTGTCCTTTTTTCACTGCGTCACCTTGGTTGACTAGGACTGATATGATCACGCCTGGGAGTGGAGAGATTACGGCTTTGGCTGATCCTGTGCCGGTTGCCACTGATGCGGGTGCCGGTGTGGGCGTGGCTTGGGGTTTGGGATCATTGCGCACTTCAGGTGCGGGTGCGGCGGTCTCTCTCGGGGCTGTGGGTGCCGGCTGAACTGTGGGTGTCACGGGTGCCGGACGATCTAGCGTTACCTCATAGTCCTTGCCATTGACTTCGACAGAAGCGTTGTTGCCGTCAATGTTTTTGATCACTACATCGTACTTGTTGCCGTTGATGGTATAAGAAAACTTCTTCATGGTCGTTGGGTTTATTCTTGATAGGTTGATTTCGATACGTTTTGGGGGATTACCTCTTGTTGGGTCGCTGTGGAGTCTGTCGCATCATATTGGCTTTTTTCGCCCAGTTGGTGGACCTCTTGTTGTCCATGATCTGGATCATTCCTGAGTTTTTATTGTCTAGGAGGCCGGATTGGTAGAGGGCTAGGGCGATGGCCACTTGCTCGGAGTCGTCTTCGGTGTCGTGTAGAGCCATCGCTATTGCGGCATAGACTTCCTCCGGTTTTGATGAGGTGGCGCGGAGCTTGCTCTCCTTTATCGGCTCGGCACTGCCTGCCGGCTTTGCCTCTTTTTTGGAGAAAAAGTTGCCGGTCCACTTGAATGCAAAAAAGAGGATAGTCAAGGCCACGAATACGGTCATGACGGCGATCAGGGTCATTACCAAGCCGTAGGGGTCGTAGGCTTGAAAGTTTTTGATGTTTTCGTTGCCGTGAAAGTAGTCATTCAGCTCATCCGGAGTGGCACTTGTGGTCATCCGGAAGTCTCCCTTGCCATCAGGGATGCGGGCATAGCTGACATCTGCGTCCATGGGTGGAACGGTCAGTTGATCAATCAGCGTGACCCCGTCTTCTTCGTACAGATATATAGTGTTGGTCGTGGTGGGATCCAGAGTCATGTCTACGTGATGGACTCCCTGTTTTGCTTTGCCATCAAGGAAGATGACAAAAGTCTGGTAGGGGGGGACAATGGATTTTCGCGATCCTATCCGGACTGGATACTTGGTGGGCTGGCTTGGATCGTCTGAGAGGAATACTCCTCCTACATTGACCGTTGCGGCAGATGGGTTGTATAGCTCGATCCATGCTGACCTGGTGCCACATTCGTCCACATATCCGGTTTGGTTGTCCAGAAGCACTTCGTTGATTCGGATTGCATTCTGTGCCAACGCTTCTGTGGTGCCCAGCACAAAGATTGCCATTAGCACCGATAGGATTGCCCACTTATTGCATTTTTGTGGTTCGTTTTTATGCATAGGGAGTGTGGCTTATAGGGGTAGGTTGTCGTGCTTTTTGACGGGCATTTTGTCTTGCTTTGTCGCAAGTTCGCGGAGTGATCGAATGATTCTGAAGCGTGTGTTCTCCGGCTCTATGACGTCGTCTATATACCCGTAGGATGCGGCGACATAGGGGTTTGCAAAAAGCTCTCGATACTCTTCTTCCTTTTCGGCCGCCGCCTTTTGTGGATCCTCTGCCGCTGCCACTTCTTTTGCGAAAATGACACTTACGGCTCCGCTGGCACCCATTACGGCAATTTCTGCTGTCGGCCAAGCATAGTTGACATCACTGTTGAGGTGTTTGGACCCCATCACGATATAGGCGCCACCGTAGGCCTTGCGTAGAATAATCGTAATCTTGGGCACTGTCGCCTCTCCATAGGCGTATAGGAGTTTGGCTCCATGAGTGATTACGCCGTTGTACTCCTGTCCTGTCCCCGGAAGGAAGCCTGGGACATCTACCAGTGTGACAATCGGGATATTGAAAGCATCGCAGAAGCGTACAAAGCGTGCTCCTTTTCGGGAGGCGTTCACATCCAGGACACCGGCTTTTGATCGTGGTTGATTGGCTACTATACCTACGGTCTCACCGTCGAATCGTGCAAATCCGACTATGATATTGGTCGCAAAGTCACGATGCACCTCCAAAAACTCGCCATTGTCCACCAGTGCCGAGATGATCTCATACATGTCGTACGCCTTGTTGGGGTTGTCGGGTATGATCTCGTTGAGGATCTGCTCAGCGCGGTCTATAGGGTCGTTGCACTCTACTCGCGGGGTTGTCTCCAGATTGTTGGAGGGCAGGTAGCTGAGGAGCTTCCGGATAAGTGTGATGGCCTCGGCATCGTTTTGGGCCGAAAAGTGGGCTACGCCACTCTTGGAAGTGTGTACCGATGCACCACCCAGATCCTCTGTTGAGACATCCTCATTGGTGACCGACTTGACGACCTTGGGACCGGTCAGAAACATGTAGCTGGTCCCGGCCACCATGATATTGAAGTCCGTAAGTGCTGGAGAGTAGACGGCACCTCCTGCACATGGGCCAAAGATTCCCGATATCTGGGGAATAACTCCGGAGGCCATTATGTTGCGCTGAAAGATTTCGCCATATCCGCTGAGTGCGTTCACCCCCTCCTGGATACGGGCTCCACCGGAGTCGTTGATCCCAATTACCGGTGCCCCCATTTTCATAGCGCGCTCCATGACCCTGCAGATCTTCATGGCATGCATCTCTCCCAAGGATCCGGCATTGCTTGTGAAGTCCTGTGCATATACATATACCAATCGGCCATCGATAGTGCCACTGCCGGTGACCACACCGTCTCCCAGTATGCCTTTTTTGTCTATTCCGAAGTTGGTGTTGCGAATCTTTACGAACATCTCCATCTCCTCAAAGGTCCCTTCGTCCAAGAGGAGGTTGATCCGCTCACGTGCGGTGAGTTTTCCTTTGGCGTGCTGTTGGTCTATCCTTTTTTCGCCACCGCCTATTCTTGCTTGCTCCCTGAGGGCTTGTAGCTCATCTGTTTTTCTTCGTTGTTCACTACTCATATTGGTATTATACGTGCTGAGTTGAATAATCTTTGGGTCGTAAGTTCACAAAACTCTCCCTCTCCGCTGTGGTTGTGCCGGAGCGGATGGGAGAGGGAGTGCTATGCTTGTGTGCAGAGATGGATCACTTGTCCCCTTTGCAACACAGTTCGGTAAGTATTCGGTGTGTGGACTTGGGGTGTAAAAAGGCAATGTCCAGCCCCTCTGCCCCGCGTCGAGGATGCTCGTCAATGAGCTGTATCCCCTTAGACTCCACATCTCGAAGGGCCTCCTCTGTATCCGGTACTGCAAAGGCCAAGTGATGTATGCCTTCGCCATGCTTTTCGATAAACTTAGCGATCGTGCTATCGGGGCTGGTTGGCTCCAGTAGCTCGATCTTGGTGTCCGTGTTGCCCACTCTGAAAAAAGCGGTTTTAACCTTTTGGTCCGCTACTTCCTCCACGGCATAGCACTTCATGCCTAGCACATCTTCAAAGTAAGGCTTGGCCTCCTCAATACTCTTTACAGCAATTCCGAGGTGTTCAATGTGTGTAATGTTCATGACGTTTTGTGCGAATAGGGTTAGTGTTAAGTTAGTAAAGCGGTATTCCTATTCCCCTACAAATATAGTTTTTTTACCGAAAAGTTGAAAGCAAGGCAAATCTGAGACAATGATCCCTGACTACAAGCATGGATGAGCGTATTGCCATTGTTTCAACCCTCGTGATGGCTACCGGGCTCTATTTTGACCTAGATCGAAAGCCTCCTTGTCCGAACTCCACCATTTCCCTATCCGTCTAAGCGATTGCTTCTATCCGTGAAACCAAACGCTTCTATCCGTGAAACAGATTTCTTCTATCCGTGAAAAAAACAGCTCCTCACAACCGGTTGGTTTTCTGTGGTTTACAGAGGACAAAAAACAAGTAGATTTTACACCCGTGTATTTGATGGTCAACATATTGATAATCAGAGAAAAGGGAAAAATAAAACATTGGATGAGTGAGTGATTGATTGGGCGCCAAAGGGGAGTGGAACTTCGTGCAACATTCTTTTCTCTTCAGACGAAGATATTTCCCGGTTTTTTGTTATTTTGTCGTCGTGTTCATGTTTAGTTTTACAAACATCATTGACGAAAAAGAAGATATGCGTTGCTTAGCTTTTGGTTTGTTTTCTCTCTTGTTGTTCCTAGGTATGCCCACCACCGTGTCCGGTGAGCCAGGGACACCTATGCTGAATAGTGGGACCGTAGACTCTCTGGAGTGGCGCGACCCCATGGCTTGTGATACTTCTATGCTACAAGGGGGTGTCGACTATGCCCTCTCCGATGCCCCGTATCTGCGTATTCCGCACAAGTGGCTTGACGCGAAGTTTGGACACGAGGGGGAGGTGGCAAGCGGACTGTCGGTGGAGTTTTATTCTGCCTCTCCACGTATGGTGGTCGAGGTCGTTTACAGTAGGTCTCACGACTTGCCATCTTTGCCAAAGCTACAGCTAGACTTGTACAGTACCGACTGCCATGGATCTACGGTCTTTGTCCCCTGTGCGGACTATGCCAATCATGATCGGACAATGACTGTGGGGTACGACAATCTCACCTACCAAAACACCCACCGTTTCGGGAATCGCTACCGCCTCTACCTCCCATCGGGAGTCACTATTGAGTCGGTACGGATCGGCACGTGCCAAGGGACACCATTTGAGTGGGTGCCGCCGCGTCTCGAAACCCCCATCATAGTCTCCGGTGTGTTTGCCAATGACCGACAGTCTCCATCTGATGCTTTGGCACCTTTTGTCCAAAAAACACTGGACTACTCTACCGTGGACCTTACAGTATCCACCCCTTTGGCACTTGACAGTCTACTGATCGCACAAATATCGGATCGGAAAGCTCGGCTATATATTCTCGGCTTCACAGACAAAAAAGAGTGCGGTATGACTACTGACCAGATCATAAGGAGGGTGCGACAGATGCGCGAGAGGACCGAGACCCCTATATTGCTCGCAGAGGGTACGTCGTCTACAAAGTCCTCTCTACAGGCGCAGCGTGAGGCATACCGTAGACTGGTCGAGGAGGGGATCAAGAGCCTATATTATAGCACGGGCGATTACATCATCCCGGATATTGTCTCCGCACTGAATATCAAGACGGATTGGGTCTGCGCACCCATTACTCAAGCCAGAGACATGGCAAGCTATACGTGGGAAAAACGACACAATCAAGTGATCGAACGAAATAGGACATTCGATCCCGAAGTTTTGGTGATCGGCAACTCGATCATGAACTATTGGTCCGGCAGACCTGCAGCAAAGCACCACCGTGGAGATGACTCCTGGAGCTCACTTTTTGGACAGAGACGTGTGACCAATATGGGTTTTGGTTGGGATCGTATAGAAAATCTCAACTGGCGAATTATGCACGGTGAACTGGATGACTGTGCGCCATCGCACATCTTCCTCATGATCGGTACCAACAATATATCCGTGCATGACCCTGTCGAACACATAGCACAAGGGATTGTGGAGACGGTCGGCCTGATCCGGACCAAACAACCCCAAGCCAAGCTACACCTGATGACCCTGACTCCGCGACGCGGCCAAGAGGCGATCGTGCGAGAAGTCAATAGGCGAGTAGGGGATTTGCTGAAAGGAAATAAGAAGGTGGACTACATCAATATCTATGACGTACTCACGATACCCAACAGCGGTGGCGTGATCAACGAAGCACTCTTTAGAGATGGGCTCCACCCCAACGCAGAAGGCTACCGTCTCATCGCTGACCGCATATCTGAGGCTGTGGGTAAACTCTAAGTGATGTCCTCATAAACAACGAAAAACCGTTTTAAGAGGCTTGTAGCCAACTTAAAACGGTTTTTCATTCTATCATGCAAAGTAGCCCCGACGGGAATCGAACCCATATCAAAAGTTTAGGAAACTTCCGTTCTATCCGTTGAACTACGAGGCCAAGCAGTATCCGCAGATACTTTGCAAAGATAGTAAAAACAATCCTTATTTGGTAGGGTCGGCCAAAAACGTCTCCCCTGGCTAATTCGCAGTCCGATATTTTGAAGAGTTGTACAAAATGAAATGGGTGGTTTTGGGCCTTGGTAACATCTACTCTGCCAGCAACAGCTCCATTAGCTTAGAGGCTGAGTAGGCAACGGGGGTACCCGGACCAAAAATAGCGGCTACACCGGCCTTGTACAAGAAGTCGTAGTCCTGAGCGGGGATTACGCCTCCGGCCGTAACAATGATATCGCTACGTCCAAGCTTCTCCAGCTCCTTGATGACAGCAGGTATAAGCGTCTTGTGACCGGCTGCCAGCGAAGAGACCCCCATGGCGTCGACGTCATTCTCTACCGCTTGCCTTGCCGCCTCCTCCGGAGTCTGAAAAAGTGGTCCCATATCTACATCAAATCCACAGTCCGCATAGCCGGTGGCAACGACCTTTGCTCCTCGATCATGGCCGTCTTGTCCCATCTTTGCGATCATGATTCGGGGCTGCCGACCATTTTTCTTTGCAAATTCTTCCACTAGTTGACATGCTTTTTTGAAGTCTGGATCATTCATGGTTTCACTCGAATATACACCGGAAATTGTCTGAATAACAGCTTTGTATCGTCCCACAACGACTTCACAGGCATCAGAGATTTCTCCGAGTGTTGCCCTCACTTTGGCTGCTTTTACGGACAACTCGAGGAGATTTCCACTTTTGTTTTTGACAGCCTCTGTCAGGTCTGCCAGTGCTTTTTTTACTGCTTCTTCGTCACGATGGGCTCGGAGTTCCTTGAGCGACTCCACTTGCTGATTTAGTACCGCTGTGTTGTCTACCTCCAGGATGTCGATAGGGTCTTCGTGCTCGAGGCGATACTTGTTGATGCCGATGATCGTCTGCTTACCCGAGTCGATCCGTGCTTGTGTGCGAGCAGCGGCTTCCTCGATACGCATCTTGGGGAGTCCGGTCTCGATGGCCTTGGCCATTCCCCCCATCTCCTCTATCTCTAGGATATGGGCCCAGGCCTTGTGTGCCAACTCATGTGTCAGGGTCTCGATATAATAGGATCCGGCCCATGGATCTACTTGGCGTGTTATCTGTGTTTCGTTTTGGATATAGATCTGCGTATTTCGGGCAATACGTGCAGAAAAGTCGGTGGGCAATGCGATGGCCTCGTCCAGAGCATTGGTGTGTAGCGACTGGGTATGACCAAGTGCCGCAGCCATGGCTTCTATACAGGTCCGCCCTACGTTGTTGAATGGGTCTTGCTCTGTCAGCGACCACCCCGAGGTTTGGGAGTGGGTACGCAACATCATGGACTTGGGGTTCTTTGCCCCATAGTGCTTGGTTATCTTTGCCCACAGCATCCTGGCAGCACGCATCTTGGCAATCTCCATAAAGTGATTCATGCCGATGGCCCAAAAGAACGACAGTCGTGGGGCAAACTTATCAATATCAATGCCGGCCTTGATTCCAGCCCTAAGATACTCCATGCCATCCGCAAGAGTATAGGCCATCTCAATATCTGCTGTCGCTCCTGCCTCCTGCATGTGGTAGCCGGATATTGATATGGAGTTGAACTTGGGCATATTCTGCGAAGTGTACTCAAAGATATCAGCAATGATCCGCATCGAAAACTCGGGAGGATAGATATACGTATTGCGCACCATGAACTCCTTGAGGATATCGTTTTGGATCGTGCCGGCCATCTCTTCCAGCTTGGCACCTTGTTCCAGTCCGGCGACAATATAAAAAGCCAGGACCGGTAGTACTGCACCGTTCATCGTCATGGATACCGACATCTTGTTGAGCGGAATCCCGTCGAAGAGGACTTTCATGTTTTCTTCCGAACAAATAGACACCCCGGCTTTGCCGACATCGCCTAGGACACGGGGGTTGTCCGGGTCGTAGCCACGGTGAGTGGGGAGGTCAAAAGCGACAGAGAGCCCCTTTTGTCCCGAAGCCAGGTTTCGACGGTAAAAGGCGTTTGATTCCTCAGCTGTGGAAAATCCTGCATATTGACGAATGGTCCATGGTCGCATCGCATACATCGTGCTGTACGGACCGCGCAAAAAAGGCTCAACCCCGGCGGCATAGTGCAGGTGCTCCAAGTCCTTGAGGTCCTCACGAGTATAGGCACCCTTGACATGGATCAGCTCTGGGGTTTCCCAGTCGTATCGGATATTGTTTTTTTGCTCAAATTCATCTACAGAGAGTGCATGGGCTTCCCGTCCTTTTTCGATATCTATATCCTTATAGTTTGGTTTCACTGTATTCATTGCCTTCACTTCGTTTGCACCCCTAGGAGTTGGTTAAACATTTGCAGTGTCTCAAGCACATTCACTTTCACATGTATAAAGTACTCGATCCCCTCTTTTTTGAGGTCGTCCATACATGGCGGCGCACCGGCGATCACCAGAGGGATACGTCCCTTCAGTGCTCGAAAAGCTTGTGGCCCATACTCCGCATACTCGTCGTCACTAGAACAGAGAACCACCAAGTCTGCTTTTGCGACAATCGCGGCCTCCACTCCCTCCTCGATGGTTTCAAATCCAAGGTTATCTATCAATTGATACCCAGCACAAGCGAAGAAATTGGACGAGAATTGTGATCTGGCCAACCTCATAGCCAAGTTCCCTATAGTGAGCATGAATACTTTCGGAGTGCTCTGTGAACATTCGGTACCCATCCTGAGGTTCTCAAAGTCTGAGGCACCACGTCTAAAGTCCAGTGGGGTGACATCTACCGCCTTTCGGCTAAGGTTTTTACATCCTTGGATCTTCTCTGCCCCTGCTTTTTCGCTAAAGTTGGGGAAGATATTGGTCCCCAGTAGGTTTTCTCGTCTTGTGGCCACAGCTTTGTGTCGCTCGATATTGGATGCGTTTATGCTCTCTTGTATCACACCTTTGCTTGCTAGCTCGTAAAAGCCCCCCTGCTCATCTACTTCCAAGAAAAGCTTCCACGCCTGTTTTCCTACTGCATCAGTCAAGTGTTCCACATAGTATGAGCCTCCGGCCGGGTCCACCACCTTGTCAAAATGGCTTTCTTCGAGCAACAAGAGTTGTTGGTTCCGAGCGATTCGCTCCCCAAAATCGCTATACTCATTGGTATAGGCTACATCAAAAGGCACCACAGTCATTGAGTGTACGCCTGCTATGGCGGCACTCATCGTTTCGGTCTGGGTCCTCAGTAAGTTTACGTAGGAGTCGTAAACGGTTTTGTTCCACATGCTGTTCTCCACATGTACCGGAGCTTTCATGCTCTCTTCCGGTGCAGATGGATCATTGGCTTTCACGATCATAGCCCATAGCCAGCGGACAGCCCTAAACTTCGCCATCTCGATGAAGTAATTGGAGCCGACACCCATATCAAACCTGATCCGCTTGGCAACATCTGACACAGGTACTTGTACATCCTCGCTAAATCTCGACAGGATATCCGCTCCTGCAGCCAGTGCATACCCCAGCTCTTGGTATATATAGGCACCTGCGTTCACAAAGTCTATACTTTGCACAGTGAAGCAGGTAAACTGCTTCAGTGGTTTCACGGCTTTCAGGAGTGCCACTCCGGTCTCATACCATGGCTCCCAAAGCTCACCTCGTATCATTAGTCGGCGAAATGGGTTGTAGTTGATCGATCCCCGTACGCGCTCAAGAGGTACTTGCATGGTCTCCAAAGCCTCTACCACAGACTCTGCCATCCGGACAGCATATCGGACACATGAGTAGAAGTTGATTTCGAGTCTCCCTAGGTCAACACCCTCCAGAACCTGCTCTACCGACTTGGCATTCACCCAGTCATCCTCAAAGTGCAGCCCAACGGCGGTTACTCCATGGTCCATTAATTTCTTGATTTTTTCATTCACCTGAGAGAGGTGACCATTCACCACAATTTCCTGTCGAACCAACCATGTATTGTTGGTCTTGATACCTCTGACATAGGGAAACTCTCCAGGGAGAGTGTTCGGCACAGAAAGGTCTTTCACATCTTCTTCGCGATAGAATGGCATAAGGTCAAAGCCCTCTTTCGTGCGCCAAACTAGTTTTTTCTCAAAGGGAACACCCTTGAGGTCGGCTGTCACCGTTTCCATCCACTGTTCGGTGGACACGGGGGGAAACTCTGTGAATAGTTTTTCTCTCTTTTCTTTCATAATCAGTATTTACATGTGTTTGTCCAAAAAACACCGGCACGCCTATATTCCATAGATTAGGAATAGGAGAACCAACATAAGGGGTTAGTCAAAGAATTTTTGTACTCTTACGACAAGGACTACCTGCACTCATTCCCAATCCCTTTCCGGATGAGTTGCAACTAGCTTGTGTTACAAAATTGCAGAAAATTATTGATTCTTCAAAAGACCCAATCCACAGCCGGCATCCGGCTCTTGGATCGAAGGGGAAAAAGGCTAGTCAACCATACGTAGACCGTCCTCGGCTATTGCTTGCCTGTACCCGTCGGATTTGCTCCAGGAACCGCGAGTAAAGTCGGGGATGCTGACCGGGATACTTCCTCCCTCTATCGACTGTTTGCTCAGAGGGACAACACAGCACCACTCAGCCAAGTCATATACGTCCATGTCCAGCGGCAGACCATGTCTCAGACAGTAGATCAGGCGATAGTCCATGATGTAGTTCATGCCCCCGCGGTAGTCATACCGAGCCGCCTTGTCGCCTAGGTCACGTAAAAATGGGTGACGAAACTCCTGTAGCAGAGTCTCCTGTTGCTCTTGGCTCAGCCACTCGTGTGGAGAGAATGGCTCACCGGACACTAGGGCGGTGCCCGACACTCCCCTAGGTACGGAGCTCAGTGAGTAGAGTGGCACCGGGTATTTGGTGGCATATCCTTTGGTACCGGCGACGTTGTATTGGCGCGAGTAGGGGCGTGGAGTGGCCACATCGTGGTGGATGAGGATGCTCTTTCCCTTGGCGGTACGGAGGATCGTGTAGGTGTGCTGGCCGTTGCAAAATCCGGAGGCATCCTCTCCTCTTGCCGCCAAAAGCCTAGGAATGGAGACGGGATCCGAGTCCATCGATACAAGCTGAGTCAGTCGGTCACCGCGGTGTATGTCCAATATCTGACAAGCCGGGCCCATCCCATGAGTGGGGTAGACATCGCCCCTGTTTTTCCGATTATACTCCAGCCTCCAGTTTCCATCGTATTGTTGCCAGATATCCTCAAGCAGGTGTATGTAGCCCCCCTCGGCATAGAGGATATCCCCTAGCACCCCATGGTGGGCCATATTCAGCGTATTTAGCTCAAAGGCATCATAGACACAGTTCTCGAGCATCATGCAGTGACGTCGTGTCCGCTCCGCAGTATCCACAAGGGCCCATATATCACTCATCTCAAAAGCGGAGGGCACCTCTATGGCCACATGCTTGCCTTGTCGCATGGCGTAGGTCGCCATCTCGGCATGGGACTGCCACTTCATGACTATATAGATCAGATCCAGATCGTTCCTTGTCACAAGTTCCCTCCAAACATCGGCACTGCCTGAGTAGCCTTCCGCCTCGGGCCTTCCGTTGCTTCTTAGTACCGCTTGCGCTTTTTGGACACGCTCCTCGTGTAGATCGCATAGGGCTACAACCTCAGCTCCCTCTATGTGGCAAAATCGCTCGACTGCCTTGGGGCCTCTCATGCCGAGTCCGATGATCCCTATCCGGACCCTATCCATAGGAGAGTCGGCATAACCAATCATATCTATCTGGTCAATGGGGCGCTGTGAAAAATCGGCAGATTGCATACTAAAAAACTAATGGATGGATCAATCACAAAAAGGGGCAATGTGGATCCCCTATTCGGCGACAGAAATCGGTAGTCTCGGCAACCGGAGAACTGCAGACAATGCAGTTCAATCGCAAAAACCGAACTTCCGGACGCACAAAGGTGCCCAAAAAGAAGAAGACCCCAAAAAGAACACGCTCAGAAAATACACATGTCCTGAAAAAAGTACCACTTCCACCGGTTGTCCGGCGGAAATGTCTGCGTTTGTCTCTCCTGCGTTTGTCTCTCCTGCGTTTGTCTCCCAACTGTATGCTAGGTTCGAAGAGTAGAAAAAGCAGTTTGTGACTATCTGCGTTTTTTCAAAGTGCTAAAATTTGGATCTGAAAATAAGTCCGAAAAGTAGAGTTTCGGAAAATTGATTAGCTACTTGGTAGGTGTGCTTTTGGTGCGGTGGGCATAGTGACAAGTGATGGGGTGTTCGTGGGACGTATTTTGGCAGTTTGTCTTTGATTGAATGTGAGAAAAAATAGCTAACTTTGATTTAGCAGTTACAACTAAACACCTAATACCTTTAACTTTGCATGGTTATGGAGAATAAAGCGACACGCCTGGAAGGGGACTTGCTAGGCGAGAAAGAGATACCGAATGACAGACTATATGGCGTACAGACACTTCGTGCGCTTGAGAATTTTAGGTTCTCTCCTTTTCGGCTCAATCACTACCCTTTCTTTGTGGAGGCAATGGCTATCACGAAGCAGGCGGCGGCTATCGCCAACTATCGGATTGGCATACTTCCGGAAAAGATCTACAAGGCCATAACTCAGGCCTGTGAGGAGATACGCAGAGGAGAGCATCATGAGGACTTTTTGGTCGATATGATCCAAGGTGGTGCCGGCACCTCCACCAATATGAATGCCAATGAGGTCATCACCAACCGTGCCCTTCAGATCATGGGCAAAGAGCCGGGCGACTACAAGTCTATATCGCCCAATGACCACACTAATATGTCTCAGTCGACCAATGATGCGTACCCTACGTTCATACATCTGGGGCTCTACCGCACATATGTAGAGATGGTACCTCACCTCCAAAAGCTAATCGATGCTTTTTTGGTGAAGGGTGTTGAGTTCAAGGATGATATCAAGATGGGGCGTACTCAGCTACAAGATGCTGTCCCCATGACATTAGGGCAGACATTCAATGGCTTTGCCTCTATCCTAAAGGACGAGCTACCCAACCTCAAGCAGGCAGCAGATCAGCTCCTATCCGTCAATATGGGGGCGACAGCTATCGGTACCGGTATCTGCTCCGAACCGGAGTATCGTGAGGCCGTGACCCAAGCACTTGGACAACTCACCGGATGGGCCATCACCTCGGCAGAGGACCTCATCGGAGCCACATCCGACACCTCGCATCTCATCGGATTTTCACAAGCTCTTAAACGTTTGGCTGTCAAGCTCAGCAAGATATCCAACGACCTCCGACTGCTCTCCAGCGGACCTCGTGCCGGACTGTGTGAGATCAACCTACCTGCTCGTCAGCCCGGCTCCAGTATCATGCCCGGAAAGGTCAATCCTGTCATCCCCGAGGTGATAACACAGGTGGCCATGAAGGTGATCGGAAACGATGTCTGTGTTACGATGGCCGGTGAGGCTTCTCAGCTGGAGCTCAACGCCATGGAGCCTATCATGGCGCAGTGTTGCTTTGAGAGTGCGGAGTATATGATCACGGCTCTCGATACGTTGCGCGAACTATGTGTGGTCGGTATCACGGCCAACCCTCAGGTCGGGGTGGATGAGGTGCACAATAGCTTGAGCATCGTCACGGCTCTCAATCCATACATTGGCTATAAAAACTCCACCAAGATCGCCAAGGAGGCTGTTGCAACAGGGAAGAGCATTGTGCAGGTGGTGTTGGAGAAAGGAATCCTATCAAAGGAGCAACTGGATCTGATACTCAAGCCGGAAAATCTGATTCGGCCGGTGAACCTTGATGTCCGACCGCTCAAGGATATGGAGTAGTCTCTTCCGAAATCACAGTTGTAGGAATACAATAGAGAGGGTGTACCGAAAACGATATTTCGGTGCACCCTCTGCTGTTTGTTCGTGGATCTTATCGGAGAGGCTTGGGCCCTTCTCTAAGAATCTCAAAAGGGGTGACGGTACAGTCTATGATTGCGCTTTCTTGGCGTCCGCCCTCTCCGCCATCAACGACAAGCGCCACTTTTTCTCGATAAAGTTCGTGGATAAGGCTGGGGTCAAAGCCATACGCTATGTCCAGGTTTTCCGGAAGTGCCGGTAGAGAAAATCCGGTAAGCGGGGAGCCATAGAAGCTGATCAGGTCTCGGATAAAGGCATGCTGGGGAATGCGTATCCCCACTTCATTTCGTTTGCGATAGATACGGGGCAGCTTGCCTGTGGTGGAGAGGATGAATGTAAAGGGGCCGGGGGTGTTGTCTTTGATAAGCTGAAAGGCATCGTCGGAGATGCGAGCGTAGTTGCTGGCTTGTGAGAGGTCCGAGCAGAGTATTGAGAAGCGTGCCTTGTCGGGTGCAATACCCTTGAGGTGTGCCAGTGCGTCGATGGCCGATGCGCTGAGAGCATCGCAACAGATGGTGTATACCGTGTCTGTCGGTAGGATCAGGAGCTTGCCCGCCTGCAGTAGGTCGCTACACTGGGATAGCAAAAATGGTGCTGTGGTTGCGTTGTCGTAGTACTTGAGTATCATAGTGGTTTTGAGGGTTAGTAGGTGGTTGTGCCTATGAGAAATACGGCGGGCCTTTTGTGGAAGGTCATGTCGCTTATCTTTTTCCGCCAGTCTTTTATGGTCATTTGGTGTACCTCCTCTGTCTCAGTCGTGAGGTCTACGGCAATGCAGAGCCGGACGGAGGACGGTAGGAGCTCGGTGAGCTCTTTTAGGAGTTGGTCGTTGCGGTAGGGTGCTTCGATAAAGAGGTGCGTCTCGCCGCTCTTGAGTGTAGAGGCCGCCAAAGTGCGCAGGAGGTCTCGACGCCGATCTTTGTCGTAGGGTAGATAGCCGTGAAAGGAAAAGTGCTGTCCGCAGAAGCCACTGGACATTAGGGCTAGGAGCAGAGACGACGGACCGACCAGCGGGACTACTCTGATGCCTTGTTCGTAGCAGTCAGCGACTATCCCGGCACCGGGATCTGCGATACCGGGGCAACCGGCTTCGCTCATAAAGCCTACATCTGTGCCACTTCGGAGCTTTTCGAAAACCGTTTCTCGTGGATAGCTGTATCCGTCATGCTTATTTACCTCGTAGATAGCCATCGAGCGGATATCTTTTTCCGGCAGGATGGACCTAATGTACTGCCGTGCGGTGCGAGCGTTTTCGACTAGCAGGGTGTCCAGCCGATCAATGAGGTCAATATTGTACTGGGGTTGGTACTTATCCGGACCAACCATGCCCAGTGATATGGGGATCATATAGAGGGTGCCGGTCATCGATTCAAAAGTCTAGTAGGGTGTATGTTGATCGGACTTCTTGGATGCTGTTTTGCTCTTGCATGTGCCACCACTCTCTACGTATTGGGTGGAGGCCGACACGTGCCATGAGGTTGTGAAAGTAGTGCCTGTTTTGTTGCGCTTCTTCGGTGATAAGTCCGCGCCGAACCAAGGTCTCTTCCTTGCCGATATGGGCCGTCTCACCGAAGTGATCTACAGGGCTGCCCATGTCGACAGGCTTGTCCAGAGTCTTGTCATAGAGGCTGAGGTCTACGGCTACTCCGTAGTTGTGTCGTCCGCCACCGTTGTTGGGTGAGGCGACATACCTCTGGCTTGGAGTGCCTTTTACGGTACTCCACATCTTGCGCTGTATGCTCAGTGGACGTGCGGCATCGTAAATGATGAGGCAGTACCGATCCCCTTTTTCTTTTTCCAGCAGAGCTTGTGCCTGTGCTAGCTTTTGGGCAAAGTGGGGCATGAGGTACGCTTCGTCAAAGTCTCCGTACACATCTGTGTGCATGAAGTTGTCGGTGCCGGAGTACATGAGTTGTATGCGGATGTTGGGGGCCAGATCGGTTACTTTCACCAGCCCGGCCTCTAGCATTTTTTTCTCCCAGGATTGAGCGAATACTGCCGGGACGAGTAGGGGGTGAGCCAAGAAAAACAGCAGAAGAAGAGGCCGTAGCCTATTCTTCCACTGTCGTTGTGTACACAGTATGGTGTCTGTAAGCATTGTTTAGCTGTTCATGGATGCCAAAAACTCGACATTGTCGACCGTGTTGCGCATGTTTTTGAGGATAAGCTCCATTGCTTCCACAGAGGTCATTTCGGCCATTTGTCTGCGGAGTACCCACATGCGGTTGAGTACCTCTTTGTCTTGAAGGAGGTCGTCTCGGCGTGTGCTTGATGCCATGAGGTCGATGGCCGGGTAGATGCGTTTGTTGGAGAGCTTGCGATCGAGCTGCAACTCCATATTGCCTGTCCCCTTGAATTCCTCAAAGATGACATCATCCATCTTGGAGCCTGTCTCCAAGAGTGCGGTGGCCAGTATGGTGAGGCTACCTCCATCCTCGATGTTTCGGGCGGCACCAAAGAAACGCTTGGGCTTTTGGAGTGCGTTGGCATCGACACCACCGGATAGGACTTTGCCCGATGCCGGCTGGACGGTGTTGTAGGCACGTGCCAAGCGTGTGATAGAGTCCAGTAGGATGACTACATCGTGTCCACACTCCACTAGGCGTTTGGCTTTTTGGAGGACGATATCTGCGATTTTGACGTGTTGCTCGGCCGGCTCGTCGAAGGTGGAGGCGATGACTTCGGCATCAACGTTTCGAGACATATCGGTCACCTCCTCCGGTCGCTCATCGATCAGTAGGATGATCATGTATACCTCGGGGTGGTTGTAGGCAATAGCGTTGGCTATATCCTTGAGGAGCATGGTCTTACCGGTTTTCGGCTGGGCGACGATCAGTCCTCTTTGTCCCTTTCCGATGGGGGAGAAAAGGTCCACGATGCGGACTGCGGTCTTGTCAAAAACCTTGGTGCTACCGGGGCACTCAAGCTTGAACTTCTCGGTCGGAAACAGTGGGGTGAGGTGGTCAAAGGAGACTCTGTCTCTCACCTGTTGGGGGTCGCATCCATTGAGCTTGACAAGTCGTTTCATTGGGAAAAACTTGTCCCGATCTTTGGGGAGCGCAATGATGGCTTCGAGGACATCTCCGGTTTTTAGCCCGTAGCTACGGATCTGGTTTTGTGAGACGTACACGTCGTCCGGTGATGCGAGGTAATTGTAGTCACTGGAGCGGATGAACCCATACCCATCGGGTAGAATCTCGAGTACACCGGTACACTTTAGCTTGTCTCCAAAGTCGTAGAGTGGCTGTTGTTGCTTGCGTTGTTGTTGTTGCTGTTGCTGCTGCTGTTGTTGCTGTGGGTGTTGTGCGTGTTGTTGCTTTCCTCGTGGGTGCTCCTGTTGTTTGGGCTCCTGTTTTTGCGCTTTGGGTTCTTCCGGCTTCTCCTCTGCTTTGTTTTTCTTGGAGGAGATCATGCCCATCATGTCCGTGAGTACGGTGTTGTTGGCATTTTTGTTGACGAATACTTGTTGTTGCTTTTCTTCGTTGCCCTTTTCTTGGCTTGTCACCGGAGCTTCTTCGTGAGCCGGTCCGTCAGGGGTGTTGTCCGGCTGGATTTTTTGGATGGAGGGCTTTGTCTTTTTCTCTTTCTCTTGGCTCTCCTCTGCTTTGGCATTTTTTCTGGGACGCCCTCTTTTCTTTTTCGTTTCGGGTTGGGGCTCTGTGTTGTCCTCTGCTGTTGTTTCTGCTTTTTGCTTGCGGGGCTTTTGTGCCGTTGCTTTTTTTGCCGGTTTTTTATCCTCTTTGTTGGAGGCTTTGTCTCCTCTGTCCTCTTCTTTTTCGTCTGAGTTTTTGGTTGGCTTGAATTTTTGAGACAAGAGCACTGCTTGCTTGTCGAGGATGGCATAGACGGCATCTTTTTGGTCCATCTTTGCGGTGCCGCTTATTTGCAGTTCATCGGCCACTTTCGTCAGCTCTTCGTGAGTCATGTCGTTGAGCTCCGATATAGTGTAAGTTTTTGCCATATATTTTTTGATGGATGTTGGTGGTTGAATGTTTTTCTAAATTGACTTGATGGGAGATCCGGATGGGTGTAGCTCTAGTCCCGATGTCGCTTTCCCGTTGCCCTTTTGGGCGAGGAGACCGCCTCTCGTTTGAGGTGTTGGAGGCTGTCTGGATTGTGAGTGGAGTGTTTGCTTGCACGAAAAAAAGAGCCTGGCGACCGTTGATGGCTCGGGTGCAAAGAGTGTGTTGCTGGGTGTGTTGAGCTTGATTTTTTCTCGAAGTGATTTGGCAAGGGGGAGACAAATGCCACGGCCAAGCATCCTAGAATCTTCAGATCGGGTGCGGTATTTACTAAATGGGTGGGCAGTGATGGATTCGAACCACCGTAGGCGAAAGCCAGCTGAGTTACAGTCAGCCCCATTTGTCCACTCTGGTAACTGCCCTTGGTATTGGCACCCGTTGTGATTGCCTTGTGTAGATTTGCCTCTTTCCCCCGTGTTGGTGACGCAAAGTTAGTGAAAACAATCAATACTGACAAATCCGAAGTGTCTCCTCAGTTCGGCAGATTGTGGTTCGAGCCGGGGAGCTCGTGATGGACTTCTTTTTTCCTCTTGGAGAAAAAGCCGGCAGGGTTGGAGAAAAAGTTGCTTATCTCCAGGGAAAAGATAAAATCACAATGTGATTTCTTCAAATCACACTGTGACGCGAATAAATCACTATGTGATTTGAACAAATCACATAGTGATTTCAAGTTTTTCGGCCGGGAAAAATAGTTTGGAAGTACATAGGGAGGATTTTTTTAACCCTGTTCTTTGGGTTTCGGTTGCTGATGTCGGGTGATATATCCAACGGCAAAGGGTGAGAAATCGTAAGAAATCTCACCCTTTGTCTTTTTGCCTCTGTCGGGGCTTGCGGTATCCGGAGGTGTGCGCTCTAATTACTCAGAGAGGGCCATTAGCTTGAGTGCGGTGATGGCTGCTTCTACGCCTTTGTTGCCGTGCTTGCCTCCTGATCTGTCTGTCGCCTGCTCCATGGTGTCTGTTGTCAGCACTCCAAAAACCACGGGGACTTTTCCTTCTCTGTTTAGGGCACCGAGGTTGACTGATACGGCCTGGGATATGTAGTCGAAGTGTGGGGTCTCTCCACGTACGATGCACCCTAGCGCAATGATGCAGTCGGGCTTGGTGGCGAGGTCGTGGATCAATCGTGCGCAACCATAGATGAGCTCAAAGCTACCGGATACTCGGTAGGTCGTGAGGTCTTCGGGGGCTACGTCGTACTTGAGTAGGGTGTCGTAGGCTCCTTGCAGGAGTGGCTCGGTGATGGAGGAGTTCCATTCACTGACGACTAGTGCCACTCGTTTGTTTTTGCCTGAGGGTACGTGTTGTGGATCGTATATGCTGAGGTTTGTTGTTGCCATGTTGTAGGGTCTGAATAAATAGGGGGCTTATTTGTCCTGTCACGGGTGCCAAAGTTAGCAAAGATTTCGGACAATACGTCTCCCCCTGCTGTCTGATGTGTCTGTGCCGGCAATTGTGTCCGATGGGTCTTCTTTTGGCAACCGTATTGCATTTCTATGGGTGAACGGCGTTAGCCGATAAGTGGAAATACAAAAGTAAAACGATAAGAACATACAGATTATGAGACAGCGTAACACATTTTCAGACTTTTTGGATTCATTCTTTAGTAATGAGTACTATCCTTACCTTAGCAACACAGCTCACACCGTGTCGGGCTCCAAGCCGGCGATGAATGTGCTGGAGACGGATGATGCGTACCGTATTGAGCTGGCTACTCCCGGACTATGCAAGGAAGATATCACCATCAAGCTGGATGAGGATGAAAACTTGGTCATCGCTTTTGACAAGAGAGAGGAGAAGGAGGATACCCCTGAGCCTGAGTCGAAGGTGGAGAGTAAGGAGGTGGTGTCTGCTCACAAGCCGGTTGTCCGGTATCTCCGTCGGGAAATCTTTCACCAAAACTTTGTCCAAAAGCTTGGGTTGCCTGAGGATGCCAATCGGGAGAAAATATCGGCATCTATGGAGAATGGTCTGCTCCTTGTCGAGATTCCGAAGATCAAAGAGGAGGAGCGCGCAAAGCTGGAGCGCAGTATTGATATAAGGTAAGCCACCGACACGGTGTGGCTATCACTCAACGGGGTGGTGTCCTATAGGCGTGAGCGTATGGGGCGCCACCCTTTTTTTGTGCTGTTTTTGGAGGAGGGGAAGGTTAGTCCTGTGTGGGTGTTGCTTCGTAGACGACTGAGCCACTGCCGGGGTCGATGTGTATGGGGTGGTACTCATCGCAGAGGATGTGGAGGGCCTGGGTGAGCTCCTGTGTGGTGAGGGCGGGGAAGTGCTCGCTGAGGGCTTGGATGGTTGTGGTGCCACAGGTCTTTACCATGTCTTCTATGGAGTCGACGATCCTGTACGTGAGGCCTTTTGGCGGGTGAGACAGGCAGAGATCGCAGTATCCGCAGGGTAGTGGAGCTTTTTGGCCAAAGTACTCCATCAAGACTTTGGCTCTGCAGTCGTTGTCTTGGTCGATGTACTCCATCATCTTGTCCAAGCGTTTTTTGTCTCGCTTGATCTTGTCATCGTATGCGCTTTTGGGGATGACTACCTGTTGTGGGGAGGTGCGATCTTCGAGCATTCGGATGAAGTTGGAGCGTTTGCCGGGTCGGTAGTCGATGATGTGCCAGCGATTGAGGTTTTTGAGCAGGGAGTACAGTTGCTCGGGGCTTAGTCTGAGTCGTTTGCTGATTTGGTACTCGTCGATGGTGGCGTACTCGGTGAAGACGCCTGTGTACTCTCGGAGAATGACTTCGACTACGTCATCGTAGATCTGTTCGGCATCCGAAAACATGTAGTACAGCTCGTTGCGACCGACAGTGAAGCGAAGGGCGCTTGCTTTTTGATGATCCTCAAGGTACTCCATGTAGCCGGATAGGTAGAGGATACTGAGTGCCGCCTTGACTGTCTGCACTTGGTGTCTAAAGACGTGGGCAAAGTCGTATATGTCGAACTCGAAGTACCGGCCAACTCCGGTGCCGGCTGCAATCTCAAAGTAGTTGCAGAGGTCTTGGTAGATCTGCTTGATCGTCTCAATGGGTGGATACTGTCGGTCGATGAGCTTGTAGAGGATTTCATCATCGTCCGGGGCATACAGTAGCACGGCATAGGCGCGTCGGTTGTCTCGCCCGGCCCGGCCTGCCTCTTGGTAATAACTCTCCGGTGCGATGGGCGGGTAGGGGTGGAGTACAAGGCGGACATCCGGCTTGTTGATACCCATCCCAAATGCGGTCGTGCAGACCATTATTCTCGTGAGGTTGTTTTGCCAGTCTTGTTGCCGTTGTTTTTTTTCTTTTGGGGTGAGTCCGGCGTGGTAATAGGTAGCGCTGAAGCCAAAGTTTTGTAGCATTTCGGCGATCTTGACACTCTGCTTGCGTGTCCGAACGTATAGGAGGGCACTCCCCTGTACGCTGGATAGAATGTGATGAATGGTGCGAGGCTTGTCGGCTGTGCGACGAACGACGTAGGAGAGCTCACGTCGGTAGAAGTTTTTGCGAAAGATCCGGTGTCCTTCTCTGAATTTTAGGGAGCGCTGTATGTCGCCAACCACCTCCGGAGTGGCTGTCGCGGTCAGGGCGAGTATCGGTGTCTCCGGTAGGTGCCGACGTATGTCGGCTATACTCAGGTAGTCGGGCCTAAAGTCGTAGCCCCACTGGCTGATACAGTGGCATTCGTCGACGACTATCATGGAGATGTCCAGTGCTGAGAGTCGCTGTAGGAAAAAATCACTCCGGAGTCGTTCCGGTGAGACGTACAGTAGCTTGTAGTCTCCATACACGGCTGTGTCGAGAGCATTGGTCATCTGGGCGCGTGTCATCCCGGAGTGTAGAGCGGTGCCACGTATCCTGACTTTGCTCAAATCCTCAACCTGGTCCATCATCAATGCGACAAGCGGGGAGATGACAAGGGCAATCCCCTCGAGCATGAGTGCCGGCACCTGAAATGTGATGGACTTTCCTCCCCCTGTGGGCATCAGAGCCAGTGTGTCGCGTCCCTCTAGGATCGAGGCAATGATCTCCTCTTGCATCGGCCTGAACCTCGTGTAGCCCCAGTGCTCCTGCAGGACTTCTAGCGCTGATTGGTCTGTGCAGCGTCTCATTGCTCCTTTTTGTGGATGTGTATGTCCTTGATGTTGAGTTGTGTGCTTCGGGTGCGTGCTTTGCTTACCTCATCTATGGTATATAGGATGTCAAAGGTCACCTCTTCTTCGCTGAGGAGTGGCAAAAGCTCGGCTTGCTCATAGGCTATGGCTTCGAATATGGGTAGCTTGTTGGGCATGCTTAGGACGAGCCTGAGGTGTGACTGCCTGAACCCTGTGACGCGGGGTGGAGTCACGCAGGTAACGTTTTGTGTGAAAAAGATGGGCTTTTCGTTGCCGGGGCCAAAGGGCTCCAACCAACGGAGTTGTTTGCGTAGCTGAGGGGTAATCTCTTTGAGCTCGATTGCGGCATCAACATTGTACTTTGGTCGCAGTGATCCGGCGGTGATTGATTGATCGGCCAGTTCGTTGGCTCTTTGGATGAACTTGTGGAGGTTTTTCTTTTTTATCGTCAGCCCGGCCGCATGTGTGTGCCCGCCAAAGCTCTCAAAAAGATCGGCGCACTGCTCGATTAAGGAGTAGACGTCAAAGTTTTCGATACTTCTTGCGGAGCCTGAGACTTGATTTTGCTGGGTGTCGGACAGCACGATCGCCGGACGATTGTAGCGCTCCGATAGTCGGGAGGCCACGATTCCGATCACCCCATTGTGCCATGAGGGGTCGTACACGATGATGATCTTGCGATCTTCCATGTCTGTGAAGCTCTCTACGATCTCGTTGGCCTCTCTGGTGATAGAGTGGTCTAGCTCGCGCCGTTGGTTGTTGTATTCATCTATATGGTGGCTGAGTGCTCGTGCGTCTTTGAGGGATCTTGAGAGCAGTAGGTCTACGGACTCCCGTCCACTCTGGATGCGTCCCGAGGCGTTGAGGCGTGGCCCGATCTTGAAAATAATGTCTTGGGTGTCCAAGTGTCGGTTTTTGAGCCCACTGATGTCAATGATCCCCTTGAGTCCCGGAGATGGATTCTGGTTGAGTTTTCGGAGACCATAGTGTGCCAATACCCTGTTTTCCCCTGTCACCGGGACAAAGTCGGCGGCGATGCTTACGGCTACAAGGTCCAAAAGGTCCATGAGCGAACGGATATTGATCCCATTGCTCATGGCAAAAGCCTGCATGAACTTGAACCCCACTCCGCAGCCACATAGGTAGCGAAAAGGGTAGGTGGAGTCGGGTAGCTTGGGGTTGAGGTTGGCGATGGTATTGGGGAGCTTGTCTCCCGGCTTGTGGTGGTCGCAAACAATCAGGTCCACGCCCTTGGTGGCGGCATACTCCACTACATCATACGACTTGATCCCGGTGTCAAGTGCGATCAGGAGGGAGTAGCCCTCATCTTCGGCAAAGTCTACCCCCATCTTGGATATTCCACTTCCCTCTTCGTTTCGGTCCGGGATGTAGTACCCAATGTTTCGAGTGAACAGTCGCAAGTACTTGTACACAAGCGTCACGGCTGTCGTACCGTCCACATCGTAGTCCCCATAGACCAATATCCCCTCTTTGTTGCCAATTGCATGGTTGAGACGCTTCACCGCCTTGTCCATATCGTTCATCAAAAATGGGTCATGCAACTGATTGAGGGACGGACGCAAAAATTGATCGACTGCCTCTGCTGTGCAGATGCCACGCTGATAGAGGATCTCACCGATTATTGGCAATAAGTTTGCTTGCTCTGCCAGCTCGTGAGACTTTGCGCGATCGTCTTCGCTTAGTGTATTGGTATGCCAGTCGTGGCTCATAATGGGGTGCTGTATTAAAGTGTTGTCGCTGACCTGTCCCCCTTCGTTCCCCACAAATATACCTTTATGTTGTGAGAAATCGCACCTTTGCAGGCCGACTGACTAGGTTGGGGCGAACTGATGAGGTCCGACAGGCTCGTTCGGACCTTTCTTCAGTGTCTTGCGATGCTTATCCACCGTGAGACTACGGTTTCTCTCCGTTGAAACTACAGTTTCTTCCCGTTGAAACTACAGTCTCACTGGATAGGACCTGGATTTTGTCCATGTGCTGAGCCCAGTAGGTGCTGACTTATTACGAGACGCTTTAGGGTGCGGTTGCGGGGCGTCTCCGGCTTGATCTAGGAACGGCGGTATTGTTTTTGCATCGGTTTGCTCTGATTATTTGCTCGCAAATGTGATGCAAATAGGAGCTGAATGATCCCCCGTACTACCAAAACAGATTGTTTTGGCCAAAAGAAAAAGGTGCTAAAGTGCTTGTATCTACACTTTAACACCTCTTGTGGTCCGGCTTGGGCTTGAACCAAGGACTCCCTGATTATGAGTCAGGTGCTCTAACCAACTGAGCTACAGGACCGTTTGCGGATCGTTTGAGGCTTTTGGAGCCTTGGCGTTCCCACTTGTGAGTGCAAAGTTACAAAAAAAAGTCGGACAAACAAGCGGAAAGGTCAGACCATTTCGGACTTGTGCGTTGGCTCAAGAGTGCATGTTTGTTTTCGTGGCGACTGCCTTGGCGGATCGTTGGTTAGGTGTCTTGATCAGAGGTCGGGGAAGAAGATGGGGTAATTTGGTATCTTTGTGTCAGAGGGAGGTGCGAATGAGGTGCTTGTAGATTGCACCAAGTTGGTTGTTTTGTAAAAGCTAATTAAGGATGTAAATATTATGAGTAAACTAGTCGGTAATCTGATTCCTAATACATTTTTTATCACCAAAGGCAGCGGGGAGTCGGACTTGGAGCTTCATGCAGGGTCGTATCATATGGCTCTCTATGATGCCGGTATTTCAGACTTCAATATCATGGTCTATTCATCGGTTTTGCCAGCGACTGCAAGGTTGGTGACGATGGATGAGATCGATTTGCCACCTTTTGGCTCTGAGCTGAAGACTATTATGGCTGTCTCGCATGGTACGCAGGATGAGTTTGTCTCTGCCGGTGTCGTGTATGCGTGGATGTACAAGGATGAGAATTTTGACGAAAAGATTGGTGGACTGGTTTGTGAGGTGAGTGGCCGCTACCGTATTGAGGAGTTGGAGGCTCGTCTGCAACGGGTGATAACTGATCTTCACGAAAAGACCTATTCGCAGTATTATCTTGGTGAGCTCAATTTTGTTACTGAGGGTATCACTATTGAGAAACGGTACGGAACGGCTTTGGCCGGCCTTTGCTTTATGGACTTTGTCCTCCCAGAGGTCAAGGAGGCCGAGTGACCGGGGCTGAAGAATGATGTCCGTGCAGTCCTACATGACGTTTGCTGTCGTTGGCAGTGGTAATGTGGCGTCTCACTTGGCTACCGCCCTATGTCGGTCAGGAGCAGAGTGTGTGGCTGTTTTTAGCAGGACCTTGGACCATGCTGAGTTGCTCTCTACGAGACTTGGCACAGTCGCCACCTCTGATTTGCTTGAGTTCTTTGGACTGGTTGCGAGTGTGGATGTTGTTTTCCTTGCTGTTGCGGACAATGCCATACCGCTGGTCGTTGAGTCGGTGCCTTCGGACTTTTCTCCGGTCGTCTTGAGTACTTCGGGAAGTACGCCAATCTCTGTGCTGGGTAGTATCCCGCATCATGGAGTCTTGTATCCTATGCAGACTTTTTCCAAGGGGCGCGAGGTCGTGATGGCCGAAGTGCCTTTTTTTGTCGAGTATGGTGATGAGCATGTCGCCAAAGTGGTGCAAGAGGTTGCAAGGCGTCTTGGGACGAAGAGTGTCTCTGAACTGTCGAGTGAAAATCGCATGCGTATGCATATGTCGGCTGTTTTTGGCTGTAATTTCGTAAACCATATGTATGCTTTGGCAGAGAAGTGCCTGGAGGGGACAGGTGTGCCTTTTTCGGCTCTTGCACCATTGCTCGAAGAGACACTTCGAAAGGCACTTGGAGACTCACCGGTTCGTGTCCAGACGGGGCCTGCTGTCCGAAATGATACGCAGACTCTGGAGCGACACATGCAGTTGTTGGAAAATCAACCGCAGTTGCGCCGGCTGTATAAAATTCTATCCGATTCTATTTATGAGCAAAGTAGCTAAGGACCTATCCGGTATACGAGCAGTCCTTTTTGACGTTGATGGGGTGCTCTCTCATCAGACGATAGCCATTGATCCTCAAGGGGAGCCGATCCGTACCACCAATGTGCGGGATGGCTATGCGATAGCCAATGCCAAAAAGCAAGGACTCACTCTGGGTATTATCACCGGAGGTAGAGGCGAGAGGACCAAGCACCGTTATGCCTCACTGGGGATAGAGTATATCTATATGTGGGCGAATATCAAGCTTCCTTATCTGCATGAGTTTTGTGAGGAGACTGGGATTGCTCTAGAGGAGATTGTCTATTGTGGAGATGATATCCCGGATATTCCGGTAATGGAGGTGGTAGGAGTCGCTGTTGCCCCTGCTGATGCCGCTCCGGAGGTGAAGGCCATTGCCGACTATATTTGTTCGGCCGAGGGCGGTGATGGTGTTGCTCGGGAAATCCTTGAGGAGGTACTCAAGGCAAAAGGGCTTTGGATGACCGATGACAAGTCTTTTGGATGGTAGCACCAATCACTAAATGCCTCAATGGCACTCGTGTAGTCCTTGGATCCCAGTCCCCAAGAAGAGTTGAACTGATCCATAAGCTAGGACTCGACTATGTCGTTTTACCCTCATGCGTGGATGAGGGACATACAGATGGGTTGGCACCGAATGAGGTGCCTTTGGTATTGGCTGAGCGAAAGGCCAAGGCTCTTCTTGAACAAATCAATAAAGATGACCTGCTGATCACTGCAGATACAGTTGTCGCATTGGGAGACGAGGTCTTGGAGAAGCCACATACTTTGCAGGAAGCAAAGCTTTTCCTCCGACGACTCTCCGGACAGTGGCACTCTGTGCATACTGCTTTCGTTCTGCATTATCGTGGACTATGCTATCACGAGGTGGTCACTACAGATGTCCGTATGGCTCCTTTGTCGGAGGACGAGATCGACTATTATGTGTCGGAGTATCTGGTTATGGACAAGGCCGGTGGCTACGGGATACAGGATTGGATAGGTCATGCCGCAGTATTGGAGATACGGGGATGCTATAATAATGTGGTGGGATTACCTACAGCACATCTTTACCAAGCCCTAAAAGAAATACTGCTCCGCTCCCAAGGGGACTAGCTCTATAGAGCCTTTGATGATGAATTTTTGGTAAAATAAGTGTTAAAAGGCCTACCTGCGGGATTATTTAAGCGATTTTCATGAGTTTTCTTCTTGAAACGCTTGTAGAATCAATAAAATGGTTTATATTTGAGGTGCAGTTCATTGTCATGCGTTGATTTGCAACCGCTTGACGGACAGGTTTACATCGATCATAGTTTTTACTTATATTAATTCACTAAACAACCATAGATTATGAATAAGACTGAATTCGCAGCGGCTGTTGCCGAGAAAACCGGTTTTACCAAGGTTGATGCCAAACAAGCGGTTGATGCCTTTGTAGATGTGATCACCGAGACCTTGAAGAAAGGTGAGGAGGTGCGTTTGCTAGGCTTTGGCACATTCTCTGTATCAGAGCGTGCTGCTCGCATGGCTACTGACCCTCGTAACCCAGGCAAAAAGATCAAGGTTGCGGCCCACAAGGTGGTTAAGTTCAAACCAGGTGCCGCTCTCAATCTTCGTAAAAAATAAATAATATTGCGCCGTTCTCTTCTCCTGTGTCGCTACACGGTGACGGGGGTAAGGAGAGAGGCGTGGGTTGTTTTGATCAGCTTCCACATAGCTGTCGTGCCACGTGTCGTGGTGGAATGCGAGGAAATGTGGAACCTTATCGTGAGACAACAAAAAAGTATGGGCCCGGAGGTTTAGACTTCTAGGGCCATCTTTTTTGTATTCCATCTTCCGAAGAAATGGAGTCATCCCTACTCACTATGCACAGCAGACTAAAATAGAACAAAAACACTTATGACTAAAAAAACTTTTGAGTACCAACCTATGTTCCCGGTGAAGCCGGATCATACAGAGTACTACTTACTCACCAAGGACTATGTTCACACCACTGAGTTTGAGGGCAAGAAAATAGTCAAGGTAGACTACGAGGGGCTTCGCCTGCTAGCTAGGCAGGCATTTCATGATGTCTCTTTTTTCCTGCGTACCGAGCATCAAAAGAAACTGGTCGATATCCTCAATGACCCCGAGGCCAGTGACAACGACAAGTATGTTGCTCTGACTTTTTTGCGAAATGCCGAAGTCAGTGCCAAGGGTAAGTTGCCGTTTTGCCAGGATACGGGTACTGCGATAGTCTTGGGCTATAAGGGACAACAAGTGTGGACCGACTTTGATGACTATGAAGCTATTTCAAATGGTGTTTTTGATACCTACCAGGAGGATAATCTACGGTATTCGCAGAACGCACCGCTCACAATGTATGATGAGGTCAATACCGGTACGAATCTTCCGGCTCAGATAGACCTATTTCATGAACAAGGGGATGAGTACCACTTCTTGTGTATGGCAAAAGGGGGTGGCTCCGCCAACAAGACGTTCTTCTCTCCTCAGACCAAAACACTCCTGAATCCTGATTCCCTTCTTCCTTATCTCGTAGATAAGATTCGCCATCTCGGGACAGCGGCATGTCCTCCCTACCACATTGGGGTGGTGATTGGCGGTACCTCGCCTGAGCAGAACCTCAAGGTCATGAAATTGGCCACTGCGCGGTATTATGATGGCTTGCCCGACTGTGGCAATGAGCTGGGGCATGCTTTCAGGGACAAGGACTTGGAGCAAGCTCTACTCGAGGAGACTCGAAAGTTTGGCCTAGGCGCACAGTTTGGAGGTAAGTATTTTGCGCATGATGTACGGGTTATTCGCTTGCCTCGTCATGGGGCCTCTGTATTTGTCAGCTTGGGCGTAAGTTGCTCTGCCGACCGTAATATCAAGGCAAAGATCAATAGTGAGGGTATTTGGCTCGAAAAACTAGAGACCCATCCTGCTCGCCTGATTCCGGAGCAATACCGTGAGGGTCTGGAGGGCAAGACGGTAAAGGTTGATCTTGATCGTCCTATGAGTGAGATCCTCAAGCAGCTAGACCAGTATCCGGTATCCACTCGTTTGTCTCTCAGCGGTACCATCATTGTTGGTCGTGATATTGCACATGCCCGTCTGAAAGCGTTGCTGGATTCCGGTAAAGATCTACCTGATTACATCAAGGATCACCCCATCTATTATGCAGGTCCGGCCAAAACCCCAAAAGGGATGCCCTCAGGCTCCTTTGGCCCGACCACGGCAAGTCGTATGGACCCCTATGTGGACCTCTTTCAGAGCCATGGTGGTAGCATGATCATGATAGCCAAGGGTAATAGAGGTGATATCGTGACGGAGTCATGCAAGAAGCACGGTGGTTTTTACCTAGGAAGTATAGGTGGACCGGCCGCCATCCTGGCCCAAAACTCCATCAAGGAGGTAGAGTTGCTGGAGTACCCTGAGCTTGGTATGGAGGCAATTTGGAAAATCCGTGTGGAGGACTTCCCGGCCTTTATCTTGGTGGATAATAAGGGTAATGACTTTTTCAAGCAACTCTGAAACAAGAGGACACTTCTCTCCCCTAAACGGTGTGCAGAATAGGTCCCGTGACACCATGGAGAGTAGGTGATCTTCAGATTGGAAAATACGGATACGGTGCGACTCTGACTGAGTTGCACCGTATCTTTTTGTTCTCAACCTTGTTGTCCCTGAAAACTAGTGTCCGAGCAGTCTTTTCGCATACATAGCCCCCCATTATGGCTATCTTGCTTGATTATGCGTGGAGAGGGATATTGGGTATGTTGCGAAGGATTGTGTAAAGGACAATCAGAGCTAGGAGGCTTAGGATTACCCGCTTGCTATTGAGCCGATTTCTCCACTTGAGTAGCGTTGGTGAGAGGTGATAGGTATGGCCTAGCGCGAATAGTGCGAGGATGTAGGGAATGGACAAGACCATCAGGGGGTTCGCATTCATGGCTTTGCCGAACTGTAGATTGAGTAGATAGTGTATAGCACGCTGGGAGCCACATCCGGGGCATTGCAACCCGGTGACTGTAAAAAACGGGCACTTTGGGAAAAGGATGAAGTCTTGGGGATTAAATGTCTTATAGATGATAATGAGTACAATGAAGATGAACCCTAAGCTTGCAAGTCGTACTGTCTTGAAGTGTCTTGTATTTGTTCGCATTCGTCTTGAATTTCACTGATTTATGGATTGTGAAAATATCAATGGTCAATCAGTGGATCTATTTGTGTGGATTAGACCAAAACTAATGCCAGCATAAGAATGAAATAACAGCACCACACTCCAATTGCCACAAAAAAGCTGATTATTGTCCACCTTTTTGCATCGGCTGAGGCTTGTTCGGCAGCACTATAGTTGCCCTTGTCGTAGAGGGATTCTACTCGGGTGGCATTTACTATACCGACAATACCGAAGGGCAAACAGCAAAACAGTGTGGCGAGGATCGACTCTACCAACCATGTCTTGGGTGGGTAGGTGGGGCCGGTGACGTTTTGGCTGTCACCGGTGGATGCAGAGTGTGGGGCTTGTGGAGGAGTAGGTGGGATTACCTCTTTTAGGTCCGCTACGTACTGAGCTTGCTGCCATTGCGCCATCCCTTCTGCCCATACGAGTACCTCCTTTGTGATTCCTACTCCCTTGAGCTCGTCGAGGGTTAGTGGCCCTTGTTGTTCACCATTTTTGATGTAGTAATATTTCTTTTCCATTTTGGCCTTTATGTATTTGTATTATCGGTATATGAATTTTTTCAATGCTCCTCAGGACAAAGTCACCTAGTTGCTCCACGCATGAGATATGCCGGTCAAAACAGTCTTTTTGATACTTGTTCTCAGAGTCGTTTTAACCAGTGTTATATAAGTGGTTTTGCAAATGTAACAGCTATTCTTGGTAAACACAATACTAGGCATAGGAATCCATTTTTAGTGACCTCCTAGAGGACAAACAAGGAGATTAATAAAATGCCCCACTTTTTAGACCTTAATTCCGGCTCTATTTTGGTGCTTTGCAAATAACAGAGATTCAGCGGATTGCAAAGCCCCCCTTTTTTCACGGATAGAAGCGATCTGTTTCACGGATAGAAGCAAAACCCTTCACGGCTGGAAGCATTCGGACGGGTGGAAACGAATGGTTTGGCCGTAGAAGAATGAAAGTTGTTGATCCTGATGCTTTTACCTCTCTTGGCTTATTTTTTTTGAGTAAAAGTGAGCAGGACGGATCCAATCCCATCGGTGGGTTGTCCGTCCTGCTTATTTTGTCCGGTGGTGTGAGTATTACTCTTCCACGAAGGTATATTTTGCCGGGTAGTCAGCTAATGGGTACTTTGCAGAGTTGCCATCTTTCATTGTATTGTAGGCTTCGGTAAAGTACTCCTTTGGTATCATGTCGTAAACATACAGGGTAAGGGTCCTTTTTCCGTCCGCTTGCTTCCCTACTTGGAGCCCGACAACTCCCGGTCTGATGGTCCTGAAGTTGGGCGAAATGTTTTCGTTGATTCCGTTGATGGTGAATTCCACAAGGTGGTCTCCATTGCCCTCCTGAGTGATGAATTCTCTGCTAAATACGGCAGTGGTCGTACTCTGTGTAAAGTAGTGCTTGAGGCTGCTTTTGAGCTCAAAAAGGAAGTTGTAGGTCGTATCGTTGACTTTTTGGACCTTGAGGAAGTCTCCGTCCTCTCCATTGATGGGCGGGTACTTAGCGTCTTCCATCCAAGAAAAATCATCTAGGTTGAAGCTCTTGTACTTCCAGGTACCGGATGCATCTTGAGGTTCTATGGTCACGATGCATTTGCTGTCTAGTTCGTCGATAGCTATTCCGGCTCGGGGAATAATCTTGAGGCAGATTTTGTTGTGGTTGGGGTCGTATTTGAGGCGATCAAGTAGCAGAGTTGTGCTCCTGTTTCTTTTTTTGACGATGGGATTGTCTGTCGTACGGATCTTGAAGTGTTCGCCCTCTATAGCAGTGCTTTGCTCGGGGTCTACTTTTACTTGGATCTCAAGGTCGCTTGTGGCTCGGAACCAGCCTCCTTTGATGTCTTTCAGCTGTATCGGTATGAACCCGGTACGGTTCATGGTTGCTCGTCTTTCTCCAAATACGGCGATTGGGCTTCCTCCAAATACGATTGTCAGGTAGTTGATGAGTCCTTCTCGATAGCCATTGGGTACTTCTGTGATGGAGAGCAGCATATCGGTGTTGCTCTTTTGGTGGCTGTTGTTGGTGATCCGGATTGTTGCGCTTGTTTTGTCCTGTGAGAATGTGAGGACTTCCGGTGTGGCGATGTACTCATCGTTGCCCAATGGTCCGTTCAGCTCGTATCTGACCTTTACTTCTGATTTTGGAGCGACTTGTAGCTTGACGGGGATTTCGAGGGCATCTCCTACCTTGGAGATGGTGTATGAGATTTGATCTCCAGCAAAGTTTACCTGCGGACGAGGATCTATATGGTTGCGGTCGATCTTTTGACAGCTACCACATAGGATGCAGATTAGAGTGGAGATCAAGAGTAGGTTGTCGGTTTTCATAGGCGTCATGGTTACTTGGTGTTTTCGTCGTATTCCCTCTTGATTTGGTTGACGATCTCGGCCTCTTGGTCGGTCAATGCCGGTGGATTGGGCAACTTGATGCTTACGTTGTTGGAGCTTTCGATTGCAGGAGGTAGCTCATTGACACGTATGCAAGCCGTGACTCCCAGTGCAATGATTAGAGTCAGTATGATGAGTTGGGCGTTTTCTTTTATCTTTTTCATGGTCGGTGTCTTGTGTCCTATAGGTTTTAGGCTTTGGGCATACCTATGGTGTATTCGGCATACCCTTCGTTTTGGATAAGGGTTGGCTGATGGATGATGTCCTCAGGGGGAATCGGGAAGCAGTACATGAACTTTTTTGTGGTGTACTTGGCACCGTTGTAGGCTTTCCAAAACTCGGGACTGCCGTTTCGTTTTAGCTCAAAGAAGCGATCTCCTTCCATAAAGAACTCTTTGTGTCGCTCCGCCAGTATAGCGCGAATAAGCGGGGTGAGAGGCTTGCCTGTCGCATCTTCTGTGATGAGCTCGTCACTCCAGCTGTCGGGGAGGTTTTGCATGGTCAGGGGTTGTACTCCGGTGAGGCGCGCCGCTCTCAGTGCATTGAGCATCTTGAGAGCTTGCTCGTTTTGCCCCAAGTGGTAGTGGGCTTCGGTCGCCATCAGGTGCACCTCGGCTATTCTAAAGCCTGGGAAAACGCTTTTTTTCGCGATTCGTTTTTTATCTACAGATAGCTTGTATCGTATGTCCTTGTCGCGATCTGCTGATGGAAAAAGATTGACGAACCGAACGGATACCGGTATCTTTTTGAGTTCCTCAAATCGCTCCGTCTCCTGTGAGGACGTGGACATTTGTAGGACTTTGATGAGGACATTGCCTTTTTGGGATACTGAGCTAAGCATCTCCTTGTAGGCATCGCCCGACAAAAGCGAGTATTTGTCCAGTAGTGGTTGCGCAGTGGTGAGGACCTTGTCCCACTGTTCGGTCCAAAAGTAGAGTCGCACTAGGATACCACGTGTCACGTCTTCGGTAAAGAGAAAGTCTGCATTGTCGACATGATAGGTGAGCGCTTTGGTGAGGTCTTGCTCAATACTTTGTGCTACTGCTTGGACTGTGGTGCGAGGTGGACGAGCTTCCATATCAAACTCTTTGATCAGGGGTACTCCGGGTTGCTCCTCACCTGCCTTGAATGCCGGACTGTAGAGCCTCAGAAGCTGTAGGTAGGCAAGGCCACGCATCGTATATGCAGTGCCGAAGGCATTTCTGGAGAGATCGGTCCCATCGTTCGGCATGCCGGCGAGTACAATGTTGCAGTCTCGTATGATCTCGTAGAGTTGTTTGAAGTAGGTCGTGGTGTTGCCCCCTTGTTGGGAGAATCCCACCCACTGGTTGAGACCTACTGTGTTGCCTTTCGTCAGGGCAGACTCAAAGTCATCGGCGAATAGATCCCAGCTGAGTGTCTGAGAGGCACTGAAGATGAGCGGTTGGTTGTCTCCTTTGTCGATTTTGTTGAGACGTGTGTGCAGTATTGCCATGTGCTCCTCGACAGTCGTGGGGATTGTGAGGTCATAGGGCTTCACGTCTAGATACTTTTTGCATGAGGTTAGTCCGAGAAGGAGTATACCTAGTATTGTGAGTGTTTTTTTTGAGGTCATCATAGGCTGAGTGATAGTCCGAGGGTAAAGGTCCTAGGGATGGGATAGACGGCTCCCGGTGTCTCGGGGTCGATCCCGGGATAGTTGGTGATGATCAGGAGGTTATTTGCCTGCATGGTTGCGGATAGACTCTGAAGTCCGATCCGCTTCACCCACGGTTGGTCAAAGGTGTAGGTGGCGTAGAGGCTTCCTAGTTTTAGGTAGCTCAGGGCTTCGAGCCGAGAGGCTTTAGTGATACTCCTTGCGGTGACCATGTACTGGTCTAGCCCCATATAGGGTCCGTAGCGGTCTATGATCCTGGGGTTGCCATCAACGATTGGGTTTTCGGGGGTCCATCGGTATGCCGAGGACTTTTGGGTATTGAGGTGGTAGCTGTAGAGGTCGTTGACATAGTGTGGAATTGACTCCTTGGCTCCACTGCCCCTGCTGACGTCTTCGTAGCTGACCGGGGGGACTACTTCGTTGACCATATATCCTCCAGCAGAGAATGTCCCGCCAAGACCTGCGGTGAACTTTTTGTACGACACACTGAGGGAGTAGCCTCCGTTGAGGGGCTGTGAGTAGGTACCGATGTAGTATCGGTAGTTGTTGGCGTCTCTTCGGCCTCGTGGGGTATCCACATCAGCTCCCGGGCGTATCCGGTAGGTATATAGTCCAAGTGTGGGGTCGATGCCAATTACTTTTCCCGAAAAAATGGATCCGAGGGGATATCCCACAAAGTTTTCGGAAGTGTAGTTGGGGTTGGGGTCATCAAAGGCGGTCAGCTTGTTGTAGTTGATCCCCATGTTGGTGCTGGCATGAATACGCCAATCGTCATCTTGGTAGGGGGTGCCACTGATGGTGACTTCGATTCCTCGATTGATGATTGCCGAGGTATTGTAGTTCTGTGTCCCATACCCTGTGGTGGAGACTACAGCTACGGACGATACAGCGTCTGTGGTGTATCGGTCGTAGGCCTCAATGGATACCTGTAGTCGGCTTGAAAAAAGACCTAGGTCCATCCCGACTTTTGCATCTCTAGTCTTTTCCCACCTGAGTTTGGGGTTGGGGGGTGTCGCTATTTGCCCCATGCGGTAGGAGCCGTGTGTTGTGGTCCTCAATGTCGGCAGGTAGCGCATGACTAGCTGTGGGTGTACACTCCTATTGACCCTACCGGTGTACCCTCCAGCGAGCCGTATGGTGAGCTGAGAAAGGTAGGGCTGTAGCCTTTTCATGAAAGCTTCCTCATCGGCATTCCAAGCAAGCCCGATCGATCCGGTAGGATTGAATTGCTCTTTGCTACCAAAGTTGTTGGACCCATCTGTGCGTGCAGTCAGACTGACTACATACCGGCCACGATAGGAGTAGTCGGCTGATAGGTAAAAGGAGGCAAAGGTGTTTTCCAATCTTGATTGCCCCGATAGAGCATCCATGATGGTGGCCATCTTTTTTAGGTCAGCCTCCTTGTCCGCTCCTGCATCGAGTAGGAGGGGAGTGGATGAGTTGCCGGTTTTTGGGTCGTAGCCGTATCGCTTTTCGTAAATGCTTTTGGCGTACTGCGAACGGATCTCTGCACCGATGAGTGAACTCAGGACGTGGTGATGGTTGAAGGTCTGAAAGTAGTTGACCTGACCACGCAACATATAGCTCAGACTGCTGGAGGCACGCTGAGTGATCGACCCATACATCCGTTTGCTGGCGTTGTTTTTTTCGTTTTCAAATGGGCGGTCCTCAAACGCTGCTTGTGTCTCTTCGCCAAGGATATTGTCCGACATGGTGTTGGAATAACCGATGGCGACAATCCCATTGAACGAAAGATGGTCCGTGATGTTGTAGTTGAGATTTCCTCTGATGTTGCCACGTAGATCTTTTGACTCCGAGCTGCTTTTCTCCATTTCTCGGAATATGTTGAATCCATTGGGGCTGATTGATTTGTAGGACTTGTAGTCGTTGTTGCCCGAAAGGGAGTTCCAGGTTGCATCCGGCCGGTACTCCCCATTGTCCATATATGGGCGTTCGTACGGATTTGCAAAATAGGCGTATCGGAATGGATCTGTTTGCCCTCCGTAGCTGTGGGCATTGCTGTGCGAAAGGTCGGAGGAGAGTGAGAGCTTTAGCTTGTCTGTTGGCGTGTTATCCAGTTTGAGGCTAAAGGTGATTGACTCTGCATCGGTCCTTTTTACCAGTCCGTTGTTTTTGTTGTAGCTGAGAGAGGAGTAGTACTTGTTTTTGGCACTTCCTCCGCTGATGGATACATAGTGGGTGTGCGAGAGGGAGGACCTGAATAGTTCTCTAAACCAATCCGTGGAGGGGCCGTTGCCAATCTCCTCTATTGCCTTCTCCCTCTGCTCAGGTGTCATGTGTTGGTATTCACCCAGTCCTTTTCGGATCGCTCCTACCACACCTATGGCCGGGAAGTATGGGTGCTGAGACTCGATCAGTGGCTTTGAAAACTCATCCCAAAGTTCTTTCTCAAAGTTGATTTTTTCTCTTGCGGTCATCAGGTTGGCATCTCTGGGAGGAGCGGCCGTGAGCGTAAGGTTGGAGGAGTAGTTGAGCCGGATGCGGCCTTCGCTACCCCGCTTTGTTGTTACCACGATCACACCACCGGCGGCTTGTGAGCCATATATGGCTGTGGCGGATGCATCCTTGAGAATGGATATACTTTCGATATCCCCAGGTGGAATGCTCCCTAGTCCGTTCATGAAAATGTCGCTAAAGTCTCCCGCCTTTAGCTGAGGCTTGTTTGGAGTATTGGGTATGGCATTTTGCATAGGCACACCATCGATCACCCACAGGGGCTCGGTGTTTCCGGTGATTGAGTTGGTGCCACGTATCTTTATTGATCCTGTCTCTCCGGGTTTGCCACTAATCGCCTTGACATCCACTCCGGCTACCTGACCTTTTAGCAATAGGTCTACCGATGCCGTGGGTGGCTGAAACTTGATGTCCTCAGCTTTGATGACCGAGACGGATCCGGTAGTTCTTTTTTTCGTGGTTGTCGCATATCCGGTCGAGACCACTTCGCCAAGTATTTCGGCATTTTCTCGCATCACAATATCTCGTGCAATGTCCTCTGTCACGGTCATCGTGATGGTTTTCATCCCGGTGAAGCTGATGGTCACCTTGCTTCCTTTTGCCACCGTGATTGTGGCATGCCCGTCAAGATCTGTAATAGCTCCTTTCGTAGCTCCTACAACCTTTACGACAGCGCCGGTCAGTGGTGTTCCGGTGTTGTCTAGGATCCGGAGCCGAAGCGTGTGCTGTGCCACTTGTGCCAGCACTTCGGGAACCATAGCCCCATCAATGACCGGAGCCACCAAGAGCACGCTGAGCAATAAAATCAGTCTTTTCATTTACTTGGTTGTTTATTTGTGAAGTATGATGTCTGTATGTCTCTCGTCAATCCCCAACAAGTTTTTCAAAAAAAAGTACTTGATCTTGTTGAAGTAGTATGGGCTGTCCAGTTCGTGGCTTTTGCCAGGCAGTACGACCATCTCAAAGTTTTTCCCGGCCTTGATCAGTGCATCTGCCATCCTCAGAGTGTTGGAGGGCGGTACATTCTTGTCCTCGTCTCCTGTCATGAGTAGCAGTGGCCCACTTAGGCGATTCGCCAGCTCTACCGTTGTGGGTATCCGGGTCCTAAAGGAGACCGATCCGTCCGGGCGGTGGATCTCTTGTACCCCATGGAAGCTCTCTCCCCACCACCGTATGTAGATGTTGTTGTCGTAGTTGCCACTGGCGGCCACGCAGGCTTTGTAGAAGTCGGGGTAGGTGAGCATTGCTGTCAGTGCCTGAAATCCTCCGCCCGAGTGTCCATAGATACCGACCCTCTCTAGGTCAATGAATGGATACTTGTCAGCCAGTTGTTCCAGTGCAAACTTGTTGTCTTCCAGTGGATAGTCTCTCAGATTTCCGTGCCCGTAGGTATAGAAGTCGTGCCCCCTATATGGAGAGGACCCACGGGATGGTACTTGTACGACAATAAATCCAAGCTCGGCCAATGACTGGTTAGCATTCTCGTCAAGCGTGAACTCCAGTGGCATCAAGTCTGTCTGTGGCCCTGGGTAGACGTAGGAGATTACGGGGTATTTCTTGGATGGATCGAGGTCGGACGGGGTGTACATGATACCATATAGATAGGTTTCGTCGTCTTTTGCCAAGCATGAGAAAAGTGTGGGTTTTACCCAGCCTGCCTCTAGTGCGTCCTGCTCAGAAAGGCGGTAGATTTCTTTTGGAGTGGAGATAGTCGGCCTGAGTCTCATGATGCTGTAGCTCGGTGGTAGATCCATGCGTGAGCACTTGAGCAAGCCATAGTCCCCACCATCGGACAGGGTGAGGTCGTATGCTCCATCGTTGCCCGTGATTGCCTTTTCTCCTTGTCCATTCATTGGTACAATGAAGTACCGCTTGTAGTATGGATTGTCCGCTTGTTTTCCACCGTACCCCTCCATGATGAAGTCCTTCTCGCGCATCTGTACCACTCGACCGGCTACGAGTGCCGGATCGTGTGTGAGTTGTCGGAGTAGCTTCCCTGTGGTGTCGTAGAGGTAGTATTTGCCATAGCCATCGCGATCGCTCCACCATAGGATTTGGCCACCGCTGAGTATTTGGTAGTCAAAAAGCACTAGGTTGTAGATGGGCTTTGCCTCCTCGCTGATCAGTGTGTACACCTGACCATCGGGCAGGTTGACCTTGCAGAGTTCTATCCGATCCTTGGGACGTGAAGTGCGTAGCAGATAGAGTACACTATCCGAGCGAAAGGGGGCCAAGCTGACCTCTTGGTCTGCAAAGTGCTCGATTGGGAGGTACTGGCCACGTTGTGTCTTTCGGTTGTAGCAAAAGAGGCTCTGCCGTGGGGCATTTGATTCGCCGGGCATTGGCATCTGAAAAGTCTCCACCCTTGGTCGCCCTTTGGTGATTGAGTGAATAAGACCTATAGGCTTACCGGCCTCTTCTTTTGTCACCAGTTGTACATACACGTCTCCGCACCAAAATCCCGCCGCCGGTCGGATCCTATCTCCATTGCGTATGGTAGTCCGAGTCGGATCCCAGCCCTCCACCGGTACTGTGTCTCGTTCGCTTTTCTTGCAGAGTAGGAGGCGATCTCCTCTTTGGAGCATGGTCAGCTCGCCATCGGTTGTGGTGTTGGTGTATCGGTCGGCAGGGTCGGTGGTGTCGAACCTGGTGACCGCCGGATAGCTCCTCGTGCTTTTGGATAGCCGGCCACTCCTCCGATTGTACTCCAGCACGTTTCCACCGTACTTCAGTAGGATCCGCCTAAAGTTGCGATCCAGCGGATGGACGTTGTACAGCCTAAAGTCTCCCTTATCCAGCTCCTTGCCGGTAATGGCACGATAGTCGGTGGCAAATGTGTCCAGGTCCTTGATCAAAAGCTCCGACCGACCGCTCTTGGTGTTGACCAGATAGTGATCCACTCGGCCCGAGTGACGGACGTGGTAGTACATATATGGTGTGCCATTGATCCATCGAGGATGGATATAGCTGTCGGGCATGACCGCTTTTACACGGGGCGCAGACTTGGCCTCGACCCTATCCCAGTCTACGAGTTGCGCCTCCAAGGGGAGCGTCAGTAGTATGAGCGATACTGCACCGACAAGGACTCTACCGATTTGTGACATTGTGAAAAAAACCTTTGTTTAGCTTGTAGCAAAGATAGTTTCTTTTTTTTAATATCTAGACTACTTTGTCTTCCAATTTGTTGTGATTCTCTCATTTTCTTGTCAAATTCATTTTCGCTCGTCCGTAAACAAGGGGTGCCCAAGTCCAATTGTGTGAATGCTTGGGCTTTACGAAACAAAAACGGCATTCCAACGGTCCGCCTTGCCCATTTTACCCCGCCGACACCGCACCTGCACTATTTGCTCCTTTTGTGAAATGACAGAGGTTTTCCCTAAATTTGTCCCGTTGCTAATCACTTAGAACAGAGAAAAACTATGGCATACGGATTACTAAAAGGGAAGAGAGGGATTATCTTTGGCGCACTCAATGAGCACTCCATCGCCTGGAAGGTCGCTGAGCGCGTCTGCGCAGAAGGTGCAAAAATCACCCTCTCCAATACTGCCGTGGCACTGCGTATGGGCCAACTCGATGCGCTAGCCGAAAAAGTCGGGGCCGAGGTGATTCCCGCCGATGCCACCTCTGTTGAGGACCTTGCCAAGGTCTTTGAGCGGAGTAGGGAGGTACTAGGGGGCAAGATTGACTTTGTGCTGCACTCCATCGGCATGAGCCCCAACGTCCGCAAAAACATCCCCTACACCGAGCTAAACTACGGCTATCTATCCAAGACACTAGATATCTCGGCCATCTCTTTTCACAAAATGCTCTCAGTGGCCTATCAGCAAGACGCCCTCAGCGAGGGGGCTTCCGTTTTGGCCCTCTCGTATATTGCCGCCGAGCGTGCATTCGTCGGGTACAGCGATATGGCTGATGCCAAAAGCCTGCTCCAGAGCATCGTCCGGAGCTTCGGACTTATCTACGGCAAAGAAAAAGGAGTCCGCATCAATACCATCTCGCAGTCACCCACACCTACGACTGCAGGCAGTGGCGTGAGTGGCATGGAGCGACTGAGGCACTTCGCCGAGAAGATGTCTCCCCTTGGCAACGCATCGGCAGAGGATTGCGCCGACTACTGCGTCACCCTCTTCTCCGACCTCACACGCAAGATAACCATGCAAAACCTCTACAGCGATGGGGGCTTTTCGAGTGTCGGCATGAGTGTGGATGCCCTTGAGCAGTATGTCGGATCTGAATATACCCCCATGGACGGTGCACTCTGAGAGAACCCCGCAACAAAGCAAAACAATCAAATCATAAAAATAAACAGAAGAAACTATGAGAAAAGTACTATACATGCTGGCAACAGCACTATGCCTGACACTGGCAACAAACGCCAACGCACAAGACAAAAAAGCCGTCATCAACCTCCCGGTGACTGAGTACGACTTTGGCACCATAAAAGAGGCAGACGGAAAGGTGAGCCACGTCTTTGAGATCAAAAACGTAGGCAACGCACCATTGGTCCTGACACGTGTGATGAGCCCATGCGGGTGCACCGTGCCATCCTACAGCAAGGAGCCCGTGGCACCCGGCAAAAGCACCAAGCTGACCGTAACCTACGACCCGGCCGGCCGTATCTATCCTTTTGTCAAGACGATATCTATCTACAGCAACGGTAAGGAAGGCCCGGAGGTCATCACTATCAAAGGCGAAGTAGTCCGCTGATCCCGCTATGAGGCGAAAAAGAGTGACCCCCCTCGGTCTCTGGCAAATCGCTCAGAGCAAGATGAAGCCTATTCATCTTGATGAGGTCGCACGCTACGCCAAGTACTTCAGCGAGCAGTCTTTTGGGAAAAAGTTGAGAATCGTCGGACGATCCCTTGGCGAAAACATCCTGTTGCCTGTCCTGAGGACCTACTTTGTCCTAAAGTCGCCCCAGACCTCAACGAAAGAAAAACTGTTTTTGCTGGGAGCGCTTGGCTACTTTATCCTCCCACTGGACCTCATTCCGGACTTTCTGCCCGGACTTTTGGGCTTCACCGATGACCTAGTCGTCATCACGCTAGTGCTCAAGCACCTGAAGGACTCCCTGACACCGGAGATTGAGCAAAAAGCACATCAAGCCTACCGCCGTATCATCAGGCCCTGTGCCGGCAAAAGCCCCATGACTGACTAGAGCCTACCGCAGGCCAAAATGCCATACAGCCTGCCGTAATTCAATAGAAGTGGAGGGTGTGAAAAGGTCAATCCTTTTTGCACCCTCCACTCTTTTTGAACTCCTCCCCCCCATACATACAAGAAAAAAGCCTCCTCCGACATCCCTTTTTTCCTTGGAGAAAAACTCGACAAGGTCGGAGGAAAAGATGGCCTTGTCCTATGAAAAGATTGTTTTGTCCTATGAAAAAGATAAAATCACTATGTGATTTCTTCAAATCACACTGTGACGCGAATAAATCACTAAGTGATTTGAATAAATCACATAGTGATTTTGAGTTTTCCATCTGGAAAAAATAGTTTGGAAGTACATAGCGTGGACTTTATAACCCTTGAGGTGGACTTTGGAACCAGCCCCGAGTACAAAAGAAGTTTCCTCGGAGGAGACCGGTGTCTTCCCCGAGGAAACTTCTTTTCAGTAGAGGCTGTGGGGCCTCCTATGATCTGCCGGAGAGGGTCAGAAGCTGAGTGTGACGGTCGTGGCAAGAGAGTGCCGGACTTCCCGCATTGCCCCACCTGTGACGCTTGGGAGTTTGGTGCCGGGTAGTGCGGGGTAGGGATAGACTCCTTCTTTTCGGATGCCACATACGTATGCCAGATCCACGGTCAGGCTCCCGACGCGGACCCCGACCCCGGCAGATGCGGTTTGGTAGTTGCGTGCCAGTGTGTAGTCGAGGATTATGCCGGAGGCACTGTACTCGCTTTGGATGGTATTGCCACTACCGGGCTTGATTGCTCGGTCCTTGATACCACTCCCGGTGTAGCTGTAGCCGGATCTCAGGGTGAGCCAGTCGAGAGGTTTTAGCTCGAGACCAATGCTGTGGCGCAACTGGGGGCCAAAGTATTGGTTGTTTAGCCGAGTGACATCCTCGAGTGCGTCATGGGAGTTTTCACCCGGGAGCATGTACTTGGCACTCCCAAGGTTTCGGTAGGTGAGATCGTAGGTGATCATGCCGTACTGATCCAAAAAGACCATGCCACTGAGCGTGAGCTTGCCCGGTAGCCACATTTCGTAGTCGGAGGTGAAGTCTCCTCCGGTGTCATAGACGAATGTCTTGTCTTTGGGCTCCTCGAGCAGATCGTTGTAGTAGGAGGCGGAGGCACTGTAGGTCTCGGTGTAGCGGGCGTATTGAGGGAGGAGGTAAGAGATGCCCACTCGCCCGTAGTCGCCGATTGCGAAGAGGGCTCCCAGGTTTAGCCCGATGGTCCTGCCGGTGACGTTTAGGTTGTTGTCGTACGTGATACCCTGCCTGTTTTGTTTGTGTTCGTTTTTGAAAAAGAAGTCTTCGGAATACTCGGAGTGACGTCGGTAGGTACTCCCGGTGGATCGCAGTGTGGCCCCAAAGAAGTAGCGGTCGTCGTAGCCGATCCCGAGGTTGAGGTCCAGAGAGTTTTTGCCACCGGTCTCTTTTACCGTCAGTTTGGAGACTTGTGGTAGTAGAAAGATCTGGTCGCTTTGCTCCGCCTCTTTTTCCCAGACCCAGGTGTTTGGCCGGTAAAATTCTTTGGGTTTTCCACCGATATTTCCCTCAATGAGGCCGGCATTGAGTCCCAAGACGATGCTTTGGTTGAGGGGCTGGAGTCGTGGGTCGTACGTGTTGGTGTGCTTGTAGCGGTCGAATGGTAGGCCACTCTGCATTGCTTTTATGGTCAAGTAGTCGGTGATGCTGGAGGCGGGGCGGGGCATCAGTAGGGTGTAGTTGCGCTTGTGGTTGTAGTCTTTGTTGTAGATGAGTCCCCAGTTGATACGCAAAGGCTGATCGGAAAACTCCACACCGGACCCGATGTAGGCGAGGTGGTTGAAGTCGGAGAAGCCGTAGGTGGAGGTGTGGTTTTTCGCCACCTCCTTGTTTCGGAAGTCGACAGAGTTGCTGCCGAATCCCCCATCAAGACCCAGGGAAAATGCGCCTTGGTAGTAGAGTGCACTGCCGGCTGGGTTGATCCATATAGCTGTGGGGTCTGCCCCGAGTGCTCCTACGGCATCGCTCATGGCTCTTGCTCGTGCTGTCCCGTGGATGCCCTCCAGGCTGTTGCGATAGCCATCGGAGGGGGCTTGCGCTTGTGCTTCGATAAGTGGTAGCGATCCTAGGAGCAGGGTCGCCAAAAATAGTTGATATCCTTTAGTCATGGTTAGGTCCTTTCGTTTGTAGTTAGCTGATGAGCAAGGAGGCTCCGGGTCTGACCCCGGAGTCGTCTTGCATCCCGGTGGGGGGCTGGTGCGGTGTCCCTTTTGGTGAGGAAGGTCCGCACACTCCACCTATCACCGACGGCGTCCTCCGGATCCGTAGGTCCCGGTGTTGTTGGTGTTGGTAGTCCTTGTCGGGGTGGATCGTGTGACAGAGCCGCCACTGTCGGTCGATCGTGTGGGGGTGTAGCTGCGTGTGGGGGTGTAGCTTTCGTTCCAGCGCGAGTTGGTACGTGTCTCATAGCTGTCGTAGCGTCCTCCTCTGCTGTCGTAGTTGCCTCTGCTGTAATCGGGGACAGTGGCTGTGGCTCGTGTGCGTACAGCGCGTTCGGTCCGTCCTAGGCTGCCACCGTATTGTTCAAAGTCCTGTGAGTAGCGTCCGGAGGCACGCCCGTAGGCATTGTATCTTCGCTCTACGCGTGTGGACGGGTAGTTGCTGCCGTCGTAGTAGCCCTGTAGGTAGCCTCGGTCGTAGCTGTGGTAGGGAGTGTCCCAACCATAATAGGAGTAGCCCCATCCTCCACCATAGTACCTCGGGCTATACCAGCCGTCGTAGTACCATGGGTCGTACCAGCCACCATAGTATCTCGGGCCATACCAGCCACTGTACCAGGGGTCATACCAGCCACCGTAGCACCAGGGATTGTACCAGCGGCTATATCTCCACGACGCTCCATAGTAGGGATAGGTGTTGATCTGGATATTCACTCCGTTTTGCCAGTCTCTGCCGTAGTAGGAGTTGGTCCAGGGATCGTAGTCCATGTCGTCCAAGATATAGACACGATCCACATTGTTGAGGACAATGGAGTTGCCTGAGTTTTCGCCAAATCTCCGCAGACGCTGAGTGTACTTGCCTCCTTTCGGGCGAGCGGTGGTGCCCTCCAGTTCATCTAGATTGTCCTCCATTTGCTCGACCGTGACTTTCATACCTCGTCGGTTGTACCAGTCGCTGATCTTTTCTTGTTCGGACTGTAGTTTTTCGTACTCAGCCTTTTGTTGCTCTCTTTGCTTTTGGAGGCGGGCAGATCGTTCGGCCCTTGCCTTTTTCTCCTGCATACGATACTCTCGTGCCTTGGAGGGGGTCAGGTAAGCGTTGTCTTGCGCACTTGCCATCTGTCCGAAGAGGAGCAGTACCACAGTGAGTATGCTGGTCGATATAGTCCATCTGAGTGTTTTCATATCTTTTATTCCTCCTAGTTTTTCATGTATGTGTCCATCTTCTCAAGTGAAAGGTACGCAAATATTCTTGAAGTCCTGTGTTTGTAGTGTTTTTTAGGAGGAAAGTTTGCGTTTTTGCCTTTTTTTGTTTTTGGATTCTCTGTGGATTGGACCTGATCTCTCTCTTCCGCAACTGTTTCATTCGCCATCTCTGTCTACTCCTCCAGTTAATTGTGCCAATAACTAAAAAATGGTAGATTTGCGTTGCTATAAGAGAAGGGTAATTCTTGGTCTTTCGACCGCTGGGAATCTCCCCTCTGTTTTTTTTTGAAAAAAGTGCGTTGGGCATGACTTCACTTGCTCGCTAGTGTCTGCAGGGTCCTATGATATGAGAAATGTCTCGGACGTACGCTCTTGTAGCTGTTGTTAGGAAAAAAAGAAAGCGCAACATCGGTCTCGGACCGAATATTTTATTACTATTATTTTTGATTTATGGATTGGTTACAGGAGCTTTTCCTCGGTACCGGAGTGGCACACTCGTTGATCTTGATTGCCTTGACGGTTGCTTTAGGGATAATGCTCGGAAAGATTAAGGTTTTTGGCATCTCTCTTGGTGCAACGTTCATCCTATTTGTGGGCATCTTCTTTGGAGAGATGGGCATGTCCTTGGACCCACACCTGATGCACTTCTGCAAAGAATTCGGCCTGATACTTTTCGTCTACTCTATAGGACTTCAGGTGGGGCCGAGCTTTTTCTCAAACTTCAAAAAGGAGGGGATGACCCTCAATATGCTTGCGGTCTTGGTCGTGGGCTTGGGTGCACTGATCACAGTGATACTCTACGAGGTTACCGGCTTGCCTATCCAGACCCTTGTGGGAATCATGAGCGGTGCCATCACAAACACCCCCGGACTCGGTGCGGCTCAGCAAGCATTTACCGATATCAAAGGGGTGGACGACCCATCTATCGCTCAGGGCTACGCCGTAGCCTATCCTTTGGGTGTGATCGGTATCATCCTGACCATTATTTTGATCCGGGTGATTGCCCGAGTCAACCTCAGAACGGAGGAGGAGCGCCTTGCGGAAGCAGCCGGTGACTCGGAGGTAACCACTGTCCCCCTCTCTGTGGAGATAGAGAATCCGGCACTGAATGGTGCCAAAGTGTCGGATCTGGCACACACGCTTGAGGGACGCAGGTTCGTGGTCTCTCATATATGGAAAAAAGAGTCCAATGAAGTCAGCACAGTGGATGCAGACACGATGCTAATGACCGGTGACCGTATCTTCGTGATCATCCATAAAGATGACGTGGAGCCCTTTACGATGACCGTGGGACATGAGGTCGTGATGGATCGCAAGCAGTGGACGCCAAAAGACTCCAAGTACATCAGCTGCAAGCTACTGGTGAGCAACAAGCAGATCACCGGCAAGCAACTGCAGCAACTCAATCTGCGTGCGATCTATGGGGTCAATGTGACGCGTATCACTCGATCCGGTATGGATATCGTAGCCGCACCGGGGTTGAGACTCCAGTATGGAGACAAGCTGACAGTGGTGGGAAGCGACTCCGCTATCCAGAAAGTGACTGACCTGATCGGCAACTCCGAAAAACACCTACATGAGCCCAATCTGTCAAGTATCTTTATCGGAATAGCTCTCGGTATTTTCTTCGGTTCTGTGCCGATAATGTTCCCGGGCATTCCACAGCCTATCAAGCTCGGTATGGCTGGAGGACCACTGATTGTGGCGATCTTGATGTCTGCATACGGGTACAACCACTTGGTCAGCTACACGACGCTTTCGGCCAACCTGATGTTGCGCGAGGTGGGGCTTTCCCTCTTCTTGGCCTGTGTGGGTATAGGTGCAGGAAATGGCTTCTTGGATACAATGATACACCAAGGTGGGCTCGCTTGGGTCTGCTACAGCATGATGATCACCATGCTACCCATACTTATTGCTGGGTTGATTGGTCGCTTTGTCTTCAAGATAGACTACTTCACACTAGCCGGTATGATCGCCGGTAGTACGACCGACCCCCCTGCACTGGGCTATGCCAATACCCTGTCCGACACAGACGCTTCTTCGGTAGGATATGCCACAGTCTATCCTCTGACGATGTTTTTGAGAGTGGTCACTGCGCAACTCATGATCATATTCTTGCTATAAATTGTGTCGGGTTCGCCAAATTTTTGGCATCTTGGTCAAAGTAATTTGTTCACCAAAACCTAAAAGAAGAAAACCAATATGGCAAAGTACAGTGCAGTGGAAATCAACCAAAGGCTTGCCCGACTGGGGCGAGTTGTCGGCGAACCGACCATGAATGGCGGAGTAAAGGCTGCCAGAATCCTAATGGGTGTCAACCTTGTCGTAGGATTTGCTATCGGCTATGCGGTAGCCACACTCTGCAATAGCCGAACACACTAACGTTCGTTTTTACGAAGAATAAAGAGAGAGGGTGTGCCGAAACAGCGATTTCGGCACACCCTTTTTGTTGTCTTCTTTTTTCAAAAATCAGCTTTCCTTTTACCCTCTGAAAAGGTATGATTTTTGCCTGCTTGTAATCTCCAGGTGAACAGCCATCTACAGACGTCCTGTTTTTTACGGATAGAAGCGTTTGGTTTCACGGATAGAAGCGTTTGGTTTCACGGATAGAAGTAAATGCTTAGACAGATAGAAGTGAAAAATAGCCCGAAGTTTTCAACGCTTTTGTACCGGTTTTTGTCGTGTTTGTATGACCTTTAGTTCTAGCAAGGTGTACTTGGATTATCCTAGCGCTTTGTAACCTTGGCGGAAGTAGTCTCTGTGGTAGTCGCTCGGTCGGAGAATTTCGTTTTCGCGACAGACGAGGTCTAGATCTAGGGCCACTTCGTCCTCTCCGTGGACTCTTCCGGCTTGTTTTTCAATACCTTTTAGTTCAAGTTGGAGGGCTTGTGGTTCTTTGTCGGAGTGTAGCTCCGCAACCGTATTGAGGTACTTGCGCTCTGTTCCCTTGGTGTCTATGGTGTAGTAAAATGGAGCCAGTCGTATTTTTTTGCCGTAATGGTCGGTGAGAAGCTTCCTTATTTTGTACTCGGAGTTGAGCAGGGTACTTCCTACGCCGATGTAGTAGCGTGGGGTGAGTTTGCGTGGAAGCATGATGGCAAGCATGACTCCTCTGATGAGTAAGTAGGTGACGAATGCAAACCAGAGTGCATTGTTGGGGTCTTGGAATGGCAGGGTGAGGTTCAGCGCAAAAAAGACACCCACTGCGACAAACATGCTGATCATCATTTGCCTAGTGGCAGTGAGTCCGACATAGACACCATCCATGAGGAATGCGAGGAAGCCTGTGAGTGGCAGGAGATAGACCCAATCAATGTAATGCAGAGCAAGGTGCCGAGCATCGGGAAGGTCCGTGAGGAAATATATAAAGTGTCTGCCTCCTAGATAGTAGATGAGCGCCACAAGTAGTGCCAGCCCCAATCCCCATACCATGAGTATGCGTATGGCTTGGAGGAGCTTGGTGCGATCTTTCCTGCCATAGGCTTGTCCGACAATAGCCTCGGCGGCATAGGCAAACCCATCAATGAAGTAACTAAAAATGGTGGAAAATTGTAGGAGCAGAGCGTTGGCCGACAAGGTCAGTGTCCCCATCCGGGTACCGGCTGCTGTGAAGTAAAAGGCGACAAAGGCCAAAAGCATTGTCCGGATTAGGATGTGAACGTTTGTGCTAAAGTACTTCCGGATTCCGACCTTTAGTTCCGTCCATGAGGTCGGAAGTGTGGCTTTTTGTCCTCTCAGGAAAAGCCCATACGCACCGGCCAATAGGAGCAATGCACCAAGCCACTGTGCTACCACAGTCCCAATGGCAATCCCCACGATCCCGTAGTTGTACACGATTACGAGAAGTGCCGACATCAGGATGTTGGTGATGTTGGTGATGATGCTTACGATCATAGGGTACCAGGTGTTTTGCATCCCAATGATCCAGCCATTGAGGGCATAAGTGCCTAGGATTGCCGGTGCTCCCCAGATGACAATTTGGAAATACTGTGTGGCATAGCCAACAACCTGTGGATCGGGTTGGAGCACCCCTAGTAATACCTCGAGTGCATGCGAGCGTAGAGCCAGTATGAGGAGGCCGAATGATAGGGCGATGCCCAGTGACTGGGCTAGATTGCGCCCCATGGCACTCTTGTCCTCGGCTCCGTTGGCCTGAGCCGTTAGGCCGGTAGTCCCCATCCGGAGGAAACTGAAGTTCCAATAAATGAGGTTGAAGATCGTAGAAGCGACAGAGACACCACCTATCGCGCCAATATCACTGAGGTGTCCGGCCAACGCCAAGTCAATGATCCCCAGCAGTGGTACGGTGATGTTGCTGAGAATATTGGGTAGCGCAAGCTTGAGGAGCCTTTTGTTCAGGACTTCTATTTGTGTGGACATGCCGGCTTTTCTAGCAGTGAGCTGTCGCCATAGCTGAGGAAGCGATAGTTGTGCGTGAGAGCGTACTGGTATATTTTTCGCCAATCCTCACCAACAAGTGCAGCGACCAGTAGGAGTAGTGTAGAGTGTGGCTGATGAAAATTTGTCACCAGCTTGTCGACCAAGCGGTACCGAAACCCCGGCTCTATGATCAATTGGGTCGAGCCGACCACATCTTCCCCATTGTCCAGTGCTTTTAGTGCCTCCAATAGGGTTAGATCCTCGTAGGACACGCTGTAGGGTGCCCACTGTCGGACGTAGTAGGGGTTGTCTGTCTTGCGAAGGACATTTGCCCCCATGTAGTACAAACTCTCGAGAGTGCGGGTAGAGGTTGTACCAATGGCCGTAATGGATTTCCGGGCTTCCACTTGTCGTATGATGGTCCGGAGTGTCTCTGAGGGGACGTGGACCACCTCGGAGTGCATCTCGTGACCTCCCATGGTTTCACTCTTGACGGGTTTGAATGTCCCAGCCCCGACATGCAATGTCACTTTGGCAGTCCGGATGCCTTTGCCCTCCATCTCCTTGAGGACCCTTTGGGTGAAGTGTAGTCCGGCCGTCGGTGCGGCGACCGACCCTTCGTGCTTTGCATAAACAGTTTGGTAAGTCTGTAGATCGCTCTCTTCTGTTGACCTATGCAGATAGGGCGGGATCGGCAGTTCGCCAATACTCTCCAGTATTTCTCCAAAGGTGAGGTCTGTATCCCAGCAAAATTTTATGTACTGAGAAGATGTCGTGTCGTTGGGCAGACGTTCTGCGCGAAGTATGGTGCCATCAGGGAGGGTGCGGCTGAGGGTCTGCTCTTTCCACCTGCGAGCGTTGCCGACCATACAGTGCCAAGTCGTCTCTCGTTTGCTGCTAAGTGCCTGCTCGTATACATTCGGAACAATGGGATCAAGGCAAAAAATCTCTATACGACTGCCGGTCTCTCGATAAAATGTGAGTCGGGCTTGGATCACTTTTGTGTCGTTCATCACGACAAGCGTGTCTGCAGGAAGTAGTGAGGGAAGGTCAATGAAGTGATGCGTGTCTATGTCGCCATTTGCGTAGTGGAGCAAAAGACTGGAGTCTCGATGCTCCAGTGGATATTTGGCGATCTTGTCTTCCGGAAGGTGGTAAGTGTAGTCTGAGATTTTTATGTCCTTGTAGTCCATGAAATGGCCGAGTTTATTTTTTGGATAGGTTCTTTCGGTGTGCTTCTTTCTGATGAGCCACGGCTTGTTTTCGGGCTATGGCTTTTTGTTCCAGCGCTGTCAGTTTGCTCGTATTGCCTAGTTTTGCCTGTAGTTCAAAAAGGTAGTCGCGTTGCTGTGCTGCGGAGACAAAGTCGAGTGCCTTTGCAGCGGACTCCATGGCGGCTCTTGTGCTTATGATCTGCTCCTCCAGTGTCTGTGCGTCCATGAGGTCCAGGCTTTTTTCCGCCGCCCTTATCTTCTCTTGCTCAATCTTGTATTCTCGAGGCTTCGGAGCTTGTAGGTCTCTGCTTGGTCCTGTCAGGTCCAGTATGGAGGCACTCTTTTTGATGATCTGCTTGGGGGTGATGCCATGGGCCTTGTTGTAGGCCAGTTGCTTGGTGCGTCTTCGCTCCGTCTCATCGATCGTCAGTTGCATGCTGGCGGTTATTTGATCTGCGTAAAAGATGACGAGCCCGTTCAGATTCCTTGCGGCTCTCCCTGCTGTCTGGGTGAGTGAGCGGTGGTTGCGCAAAAAGCCCTCCTTATCTGCATCAAGGATAGCCACAAGCGACACCTCCGGTAGATCCAATCCCTCTCGCAACAAATTCACCCCCACGAGGACATCAAATTCTCCGGCACGTAGTGACTCCATGATCTCAACTCGCCGGATTGTAACAACCTCGCTATGGATATACTCGGTCTTGATTCCCATCTCTGCCAGATGCTCTGCCAGCTCTTCGGCCATCCGCTTGGTCAGGGTGGTCACGAGCGTCCGTTCGTTCAGCTCTATCCGTTTTTGGATCTCTTCCACCAGGTCGTCGATCTGGTTTTTGGTCGGGCGGACCTCTATCCTTGGGTCCGGCAATCCTGTCGGGCGTATGATCTGCTCTACGATGACCCCGCCACTTTGCTCCAGCTCATAGTCTGCCGGAGTCGCGCTGACGTATATGACATTATTGGTGAGCCTTTCAAACTCTCCAAACTTTAGTGGTCGGTTGTCAATCGCAGCTGGCAACCTAAAGCCATAATTCACCAAGTTTGTCTTTCTCTTGAAATCGCCTCCATACATACCTCTCACCTGAGGGATCGTGACGTGACTCTCATCAATGACCATCAGGTAGTCCTCCGGAAAGTAGTCCAGTAGACAGAAAGGACGTTCGCCGGGACTTCGTCCGTCAAAGTATCTGGAATAGTTTTCAATGCCGGAGCAATAGCCCACCTCTTGGAGCATCGCCAAATCGTTATTGACCCTTTCGCTGAGGCGTTCGGCTTCTGCGACCTGTCCCAGTTTGAAAAAATAGGCAGTCTGTTGCTCGAGATCGTACTTGATCATCTCGACGGCACGCGCTGTCTGCTCCTTTGTCGTGACAAAAAGATTGGCAGGATAGATATGAACCTCGTCCAGCTTGTCTGTGACCTTGTAGGTGAGGGGTTCAAAAGCGGATATGCGATCAATCTCGTCATCCCAAAACTCAACACGATAGGCCACTCCCTCATAGCCCTCAACGGCCGGAAAGATATCCAAGGTATCTCCTTTTACCCGAAAGGTGCCGGGCCTAAAGTCGGAGTTGCTGTTGATGTAGTACGCATTGACTAGTTCTCGCAAGAGATCGTCGCGGTCAATGCGTTTGCCACAAGTGATGACGACTCGCTTGGAGGCAAAGTCGGAAGGATTGCCCATACCATAGATGCAGGAGACGGAGGCGACAACTATCACGTCCGAACGCCCGGATAGCAAGGATGCGGTTGTTTTTAGCCTAAGCTTCTCGATCTCATCGTTGATGGCCATGTCTTTTTCGATATACATGTCGGAGCTCGGGATGTATGCCTCGGGCTGGTAGTAGTCGTAGTATGAGACAAAGTACTCGACCGCATTGTGCGGAAAGAAGCTCTTGAACTCCCCATACAGCTGCGCCGCCAAGGTCTTGTTGTGACTCAGGACAAGGGTGGGGCGATCGATTTGTTGGATCACATTTGCCACCGTGAAAGTCTTGCCGGATCCCGTTACTCCCAGAAGTGTCTGGTGCTTCTGACCTTGACGGATGCCATGCACAAGTTGTTGGATCGCTTCCGGCTGGTCACCGGTGGGTTGGTATGATGATATGAGATCGAAATTCATGGTACTACCTTATCGCACAAAGTTACCAATTGTTTTACCGTCTGAAAAGGTGTGGACAAACCGAGAATCCGCAAATCTCTAAACACCAATCCTCTGCCTATTTGAGCAAAAAAAGATACCTTTGCAACCTAGTTGTCCAAAACTCCGCGATAGGTCATCATTCAGGCTCTGGGATGGGGCATGGCACTAGAGGAACGTAAACATGCATTACAAAGTCAGGTGAGCTGCCGGTGAGGTCGCTTACCCCAACTCTCAGAGAAGAACGACTATGGAAAACGATCTTCACGGTAATAGTCTGAAGGCCGTCGGAACTTTTCTCTCCGCCTATGCGATACATATGATGGGCTGTGGCGTGCACACCTCCCGTGTCGTGCGCTGTACGCGACGTATAGGCAAGCGCTTTGGCTATACCGTCGTGACGATGATGGTACAAAAAGGGGTCCTAATCAAGCTGTACGATCCCAAGACCAATACACACTTTGCTATTGAGGACTCAATTCCCTCGCTGCCTATCAGCTTTGAGTACAATGCCCGCTTGAGTGCTTTGAGCTGGGAGGTGGTCGATGAGCAGCTATCCTTGGACGAGGTACGTGAGCGGTATGAGCAGATCTTGGCTGAACCTCGTACCCATCCACTCTTTGTACTAATCATGGTGGGGCTAGCAAATGCTTCGTTTTGCCGACTTTTTGGAGGTGATCTGCCGGCCATGGGTATCGTATTTTGGGCTACGATCGTGGGCTTTATCTGCAAGCAAAAGTTGATCCAGGAGCATGTAAACCACTACATAGCCTTTATGACGTCGGCCTTTGTGGCCTCTCTCTGTACGAGTATCTCTCTGATCTTCAATACGGACAGTGAGATTGCTCTGACGACGAGTGTACTCTATTTGGTGCCCGGGGTACCACTTATCAATGGGGTGATAGATATCGTGGAGGGGTACGTCCAAACGGGCTTCTCTAGGCTTGTGGAGGCGTTTTTGTTGATCGGTTGTATCGGGTGGGGCTTTTCGATCACGCTCTTTATCTTTAGGAGTAGCTTGCTATGATGATTGTGGATATCCTTCTCGATGGTTTTTTTGCGGCGATTGCGGCGATGGGCTTTGGCGCTATCTCCGACCCTCCGCTGAGGGCTTATGGCAGTATTGCTATACTGGCCGCTGTGGGGCATGCGCTACGTTTCGTCCTGATGACGGTGGGTGGGCTAAATATCGCTATCGGCTCCCTTTGTGCTTCGCTGACGATTGGTTTTGGGGCACTATGGCTGGGCAAGCGTATACGTACACCGATCACGGTCCTCTCGATCCCGGCCCTCCTCCCGATGATCCCCGGGAAGTATGCGTACAATATGTTTTTTGCGCAGATCATGTTCCTCCAAAATCTAGATAACATTGAGGGGCAGCAAAAGTATATGGAGATGTTTTTTTTCAATAGCATTGTGGCCATCACGGTTATCTTTGTCCTAGCCGCAGGAGCCACACTCCCCATCCTCCTTTTTCCCCAGCGGACCTTCTCCCTAACACGTAAGAAATAATAGGCAAAGTCTGATCTCATGAATACCTTTTGGAATACAATCGCCAAGTACAATGTGGCAACCTGGCCGATACAGCTACTCCTAGTCCTATGTGCCATCGGAGTCTTTTTCCTGCTGGCGAATCGTCCCTCGCGTAGCAGTACGATCATTGCCAAGTCCTATCTGATACTCCTATATACGTGGATCGCTGTGGCCTACTACGCTGTCTACTGTGCAGAGCGTAGCTACTCCACGCTACTGAGCATATACTGGGGGATTCTGGCTCTGGCGTGGGTAAAGGACCTTTTGGAAAACGATACGCAGTTTGTCCTACGAGATAAGTTCAAGCCTTTTGGGTCCTTCGTCCTCCTACTTCCGCTGATGTACCCCTTGGCCTCGATCTCTAGAGGTCTCTCCTTCCCCTACATCACCACACCGGTGATGCCTTGCACAGTGGCTATCTATACGATCGCACTGCTCTTGCTTTTTACAAGACGGGTCAATATATTTATCGTCCTGCTGCTGCTCAACTGGGCTATGGTGGGAGTGACAAAGACTTGGTTTTTTGGGATACCGGAGGACTTCATCTTGGTCCTCACAGCCATACCAGCCCTCTATATCTTCTTCCGTGAGTACTTCGCTCTGGATCTACACCAAGACAGTAAGCCTCGGGCGAAGTACATCAATGCACTCCTGATCTTGGTCTGCATAGGGGTCTGCATCGCCCTATGCAAGGCGCTCTTCGCCCAAATATCCTGCTAATGTTGCCGTGATGGGGTGAGAGGAAAAAGGAGGAAGTGAAAGGGAAGGTCGTCCTTCCGAAATAGGGGCTGTGATCAGCCCCTATTTTTTCTGTCTTTATCCGATTGGAATTTCTTTCAAAGCACGATCTATTGTCTTATCCTACCTACCGTATGAAACTGTAGTTTCTACCGCATGAAACTGTAGTCTTCCCCCATTGTTATTATTGTACAAAAAGAGAGTAGACCGTAGGATCGGGTCTACTCTCCTTTTGCACAGGTTGTATGGTGTCGGTGCGACTCTTAGCGTTCCTTTAGGAGGTATATAAGTACGGGAAAGTGGTCGCTGTACCCATTGATGAATGTGTTGCCATCAAAAGTGCGATGTGGGTACCCTTTTCGCTTACCTTCCTTGGTGTGAAGGAATGGACGATTGAATAGGTCCACCTTCCAGTAGGTGAGTGTTTTGTAGTGATCGGACAAAAGTGGCTCCGATATTGCTATTTGGTCAAAGAGGTTCCACTTGTTTTTGTAGACCAGGGTACCTATTCCTTTGGAGAATGGCTCCCATGTTGTGTTGAAAAACCCTTGTTGGGGCACCTCGTTTTTGTGCTTCTTGGCGGCAAGTACTTTGGCCATGCTGGAGTTGTCTGGGTCGTCGTTCATATCCCCCATGACTATTATTTTGGCTCTGGGGTTGAGGTTGTATAGTGAGTCGGCAATGTGGCAAGTCAGCTCGGCTGCCTTTTCACGCAAATGGTTTGACTTGGCTCCACCATACCGAGACGGCCAGTGGCAGACAATAATGTGTACCTCTTCACCGGCTATTTTGCCACTCACCAGTAGTTGGTCTCTTGTTCGAAATGTGGGGTTTTCGTCAAGGGTGGGGTAGCGATGGCTACGGTGGTTGGTGACAGTAAATAGAGCTGGGTTGTAGAGTAGGGCGACATCGATGCCTCGACGGTCAGGCGAGTCCTCGTGGACTACCTGCAGTCCCATCTCTGCGACAACCGGTCGTCTGACCAAGTCCTCTAGTACGCGACGGTTTTCGACCTCTGCCACCCCAACCACTGCCGGTCCCATGGGAGTGTGTTCGCGCCCAAGACGGCTCAAGACCAGTGCGATGTTGTCCAGCTTCTTTTCGTACTTCGGCTCCGTCCAGTTGTAGGGCCCGTCCGGTAGGAAGTCGTTGTCGCCTTTGTTATTGGGGTCATCATCGCAGTCAAAAAGGTTCTCAACATTGTAGAACGCAATGGCATAGCTATTATACTGCTTGCCTATCTGAGGCGCCAAGCCCCGCTTGGCGCCCCCACACCCCGCAAGGAGTAGTAGGGTCGCCAAGATGGCATGGCTGAAAAATGTGTGTCGGTTCATAGTTGTCGATTATTCAAACTTGATGTCGTCAATGTAGACGTTGTATTCTCCATTGGAGCCATACTTGAAGGCAATAATTTTGGTTTCTGCCGAAGAGTTAAGCTCGACGCCTGCCACGTCCAGTGTGATCAGGACCCACTTATCTCCAGTGTCGATCTTGCCCTTGTAGTCGTTGACAAACTGTTCGTTGCGAGTGGACTTGCCTTTGGGGATAAGTTTGGATACAGTGACGTCGCCCAGGTTGTAGCCCACAAACTTGCCATCCGGGTGGTAGACGTTTATGGAGATGGATTTGCCGGTTGCTTTTCCTTTTAGGTAAAAGGAGATGGTCTTTATTGTCTTTTCTTTGCCGGCCGGTATTTTGCTGCCGTTCACACTGAAGAAGTATTTATTGTCAGGCACTTTCCCGGTTAGGTGAAGAGCTTTGGTGCCGTTGACACCTGTCCCGGCAACGACTTCGGAAAATTTCAGCCCAAAATTTCCGGTAGCTTTTTTGAATGCGACCTCATCCTCAAAGTCAGCTCCGGGGAATAGTAGGGTGGCACTTGCCGATTGTTTGTCGGCGGCTCCCGGAGTTGATGGCTGTGCCGGTGTGTTGTCTCCTGTACTGCCACCCGTGTTGCCACTGTCCGGGGTGTTGGGCGTTGGTTTTCCGGGTCGGAAGTTGCGGAGGTCGGATTTCGTGCGGATGAGGAGCTGATAGTTTTTATTGTACTTGCTGAGAATACCGATGACTGTCCCAATCCCGTCCGGTATTTTGTCGTTGGCAAAGTTTGAGTAGCCACTGTTGCGGACCAGTAGGCTTTGTCCACTGCCATCGTATAGGTTGCGATCGGAGGTTTCTTCCTTGACGGCAAAGATTTGGCCGACTTCCTTCCACGCGACATCACTGAGCTCTACGACCTGGCCAATCATGCTGTCGTTGATTCCGGCGATGGTGGTACGGATCGGGACCACCTTGGCGGGATCCGGGTATTCGTGCAGGGTTGTTATCTTCTTTAGTAGCTCTGCAGCGATGCGTGTCTTTTTGGGGTCTGCCTTTTCGACATAGCCAATCTGCTGGACGCCCCCATAGACATTGATGGATAGTCCTTTTAGGTTGATGAAGAGTTCTTGCCCCACTTGGTAGTCTGCAAAAATGGAGCTTTGGTCGACAGCTATTGGCATACCACCAGTCTTGTCTTGTACGTAGAGGGTCTTGTAGATGTTGCCGGACTCATCGTTTCCGCAGACGACGGCCCTAAGGATGTATTCGCTCTCGATCAGGACTGGAGCATTTTGCTTGGCGTGGCTGTACTTTTTCTTGAGCTCGGCTATGGTGATGTTGGATTGTAGCCCATTGGCCTTTGGCTCCTGGAGCAGTGGCTGGTCATACTTGCGCTGACAACCTACTATGGCGAAAAGAAGCCCTATGGATAGAAGTATGTTTTTTAGTTTCATATCTGGTGTTTAGAATTGGTAGCTGGCGTTGATAAAGAAGTTGATACCCTGCATGTAAAAATGCTTGTTCCCAAAGTTTTCCGGATAGTGGAAGTTGATGCGCCCCTGCTCGTACCCTCCGGTGCGGATGTTGCGATTGTTGAGGAGGTTTTGCACCGAGGCATTTAGATTGATCTGCTGCCTGCCGGGGAGGTATATAATCTTCCCGACACTGAGATCCACTGTGCAGTCGCTTCTGAAACGCTCCTGGGTGGTCATTCGTCTAAATGCATCAAAGCTTTTTTGCGCTTCGGCACGTCCCGGTCCCTCTGGTAGGCGCTCGATGGCTGACTGTGTGAGTACACCGGTGTAGTTGGAGGCTAGGCGTCGAATAGGTGCCGGGTTAATGTAGTTCATCCCAAACCCATTTACGTTGAGGCTCAAAAACCAGTAGTTGATGAAATAGTTGACACCAACTGTCCCCAGTACTTGTGGCACGCCACCGATGTAGAGGTCTTTCATGAGAGCAACCTCCTGACGGTTGACGATGCTACCATTGGTGGAGTTCATGACCCCCATAGGATTATTGGCATAGTAGTACTGAGCGGCGGTCCCGATGAAGTCAAAGTTGAGATCCGAGGTCGGTGCCCAGTTGATCCCCAGCTCCACTCCTCTGTGGGTCTTTTGGAGATCATACAGGGTATGGAAGACAAAGGTACGCTGCACGTCATTATAGTAGGCAACCTTGTCCATATCGTCCCAGAACTTTGTGTAGAATAAACTAACCCGCCCCGTTACTTTTGGTGTTGAGAAGGTGTAGTTGAGGTCAATGTTGCTGTTTTTGGTCGTTTTGGTCATCGGTGCCACATTGTCTGTGATATCCGGGGAGACGTATAGGTCGTACGCCAGAGGTGGACGACTCTGTACGCTCGCATTGGCACTGAGGAGGTGGTGTCCGTTGATCTTATAGGTCAGCCCTGCTTTGGCATCAAAGGTGATGAAGGTATGTAGCTTCCCTTTTCCATACGAGGAGTCGGGGTAACGACCATTACGCATGAGACCGTTTCGTTGGACCGTGTTGAGTGCTATGCGTGCACCGTAGTAAAAGTCTAGATAGTGGTAGGTATGTTCTTGCTGAACCCACGCATCCACATTGTGTAGAGCATAGCGGTAGTCGTAGCCAAATACATCACCCTTGTAGACTCGCCTATCGGGGCGGTTGAGGTCATTTTGGATGGTTGTCTTGTCGCCTGGAAAGTCTCGCTCGGCAAACTTGTCCACATCGAGTAGAGAGTTGGCACCGAGGAGGTCATCTACAGTCTTGAACTGACGTGACAGTGAGTACTTGTACCCGACACCGGCCGTGAGCTTGATGTGGTCTGTGAGGTGGGTGTTGTAGGTAGAGTTGAAAGCGGTCTCAAAAAGGTCGCTTCGTCGCTCTTCCACCATATACACAGCAGAACCGTTTCCCGAGAGGTTGTTCAGGTGATTAACCTCGTAGAGGTGCTTCCAGTCGATCTGTGACAGTTGTCCACTCTTCCATAGGTACGAGTAGTACTTTTGCATAAAAGGTTGCCCCTTGAAGTAGTTGGGCAGGTAGCGATAGTAGTCGGGGCGTGGGTCTGCACCGTTGTACCAGTTGAGTCCGGTCCGGCCATACCTATTGTAGTGAATACCCAGTCCTGTCGTCCATGAGGTTTCCTTGTTGGGCTCCCATACATAGGAGAGCACGGCTGTAGGGTCCCAGCTCTTGACTACACGTGCGTTGCGCTTCTGTCCGTTTTGCCATCCCCAGTTGGGGTTGTAGGTATTGCAGCCGACCAGATCCAGTGCTTGCTGTACCGATGAGCCTTGCTGTGCACGCTCTACAGGCGAGCCAAATGTAATGAAGCTGAGACTGTGCTTGCCCTTGTCCCATTGTTTCTCCAGCCCGAGGGCATAGGAGATGTTTTTGTAAAAAGTGCCTTCGACCACACCCTCATGAGCATATCGCCCACCGAGTAGGACGGTAAGCGCCCAACCATTATCCAGCAGGCCTGTGCTGTAGCTACCCATTCCACGGAGGTAGTAGTTGCGGTTGGCACCGGAGAGGGTTATCTTGGCACCGCGACGGTAGGTAGAGGGTCGCATGTTGATGTTTTCGGATCCGCCAATGTCGCCAAATGAAAAGTCGGAAGCCCCAAGGTAGTTGATCCGGTTACCATTGCGGGTAATATCGTTGAGTGCGCCGATGGAGGAGTAGTTGAAGACTCCTCTTATCTGCTCGTTGAAGTTGACACCATTGATGTACCGCTGTTCGTATCTGCTGTCGTATCCACGAGTGCGGTGGCGAAACTGCGATAGCTGGTATCCGGATCCCTTGAGGTACACGTCATTTGATACTATTACCGAGGTGCTGACAGCCTGTGTATCTCCGGATTCGTTGAGTTCGAGGTCATTGACCACACCGACATACGACTGATAGTCGTTGAGACGGGAGGAAAATAGTGGTAGGTCTCCCAGATCGAGTGTTCCGCTATTGGGTATCTCTGTTTTTATTTCCAGGGAGACAAAGCCTGCCGAGGTGATCAGTAGAGTTTCCTGACCGCTCAAGAGATTGTTGGCTTGGAAGCGTCCATGGAGATCAGTCGTAAGGACACGGTTGGATCTCTGTAGGGTGACCGTTGCACCGATCAGAGGAGTACCATTGCCTTCGGTTGTTATGACACGCCCCGTCAATGAGCCGGTCGACTGCCCATATGCACCGGTCAAAAAGGTACAAGTGAGTAGCAAGCCCAATATTCGGGTTGTCCATTGGTTGAGCCACATAATAAAATTAGTCTTGTGTGAAATAAGAAATGGGGCAAACACAGGAGCTGGTTTGCACCACTCTGTGTTTGCCTCAAAATAGTCTATATCCTTGTTCCAAATGTTTGGAAATGATTTTTGTTCATCCGTTACTCAAAGGTGATGTCATCGATCATCAGGTCATAAGCGGACGCTTTGCCGACACGGAGAGTAAAGATGTTGTTGTGCTTGTCTTGTCCCATTTCAAAGCTACTAGTGTCTAGGATAATCTTTGTCCAGTTCCCATTCGTGTTGATCACCCCTGTGTAGACATTGTTTTTGTTCCCATCGACCGGATTCACAACCACCTCGGTTGTCCCGATGTCTTTGACACTGTAGGATTTTATATTCTTATTCTTGTCGGACAGTTGTACCACAATGGATTTGGAGGCGCTGGTCCCCTTGACAAAGAAGGTCACTTTTGAGATATGCTTTCCTTCGATGTTTGCCGGGTCAGTGACGGTGAATACCACATCATTTCCTGTCCGTGTACCGGATAGTTTCAGTGCCTTGCCGTTTCTGCCCCCATCGACTTGGGTTGCAAAGTCCGTTTTCAGGGCGTATGATTTTGTTGCCTTGACGGAGTTGGTAAAGGCATCCCAATCCTCAAAGTCAGATCCCGGGAAAAGAGGGCTTCCGGCTTGTGGTTGTTCGGGTTGTCCGGGTTGTGGGGTTGCACCACCAGGCGTTTCTTCTGAGCTGCCGGTGCCTGGATTGGTTGTGTCATCCAAGGGGAGCTCAATAGTCCCATGGTCTGTGATACCCTCGGTCCAGGGGTTGATGTTGGTCGAGGCTATCTTCAGTTCTGTGCCTTTGGGTCCGACTTCAAACTTGAGGCTGTACTTATAGCCCGATTTCAGTTCCACCGGAGTTGCCAGAGTGTGTGTCGCTTCCTTATTGTTGACTTTGAAAGTGATTTTCTCCAGGTTTTGTCCGGGTATGAGGATCATTTGGATCTTGCCATTTTTTAGTGTGGCTGTCACCGTACCTGTGGTGCTGCCCGGTGTGATGGCATCTGTGGCGATGTTGTAGGAGCCATCAGTCTTGAGTCCGGCGACTGTTGCGGTCACGGCGTTGAGGTTTTCTCCGATGACGCTCAGGTCCAGCAGTGCCAGCTTGTGATCAAAGGTCATCTGAGCCTCTTTGGTCTGTGCCGTGATGTTGCCGACCTTGCCCCGGAGTAGATCAATCTTGGCCAGGTTGGTCTGGTCGGCCACATTCAGAGCATAGACCATATCTTGGCCTACATTTTGTCCGAATGGGTAGTAGGCAACAATGTCAGCAGTCTCTGCTCCCTCGAGTGTGATTCCACCATCGGCACCTACAAATTTTCCAGTGGCATCAGCAGTGGTGTACTTGAGGTTGGCTTTGGTGCCAAAAAGGGTGTTGCTCCCTGGTTGCAGGGCAAAAACCCCAAGAGCATCGCCACTCTCCCAAGTGTCATTGGTCATCCGCAGGGTGTTGATTGATGCGTTGATGCTAAAGCTCCCATCTCGCTCTAGGAGAGGATTCAGTACGTCATGTGCACCCGAACGACAGCAGCCGCTCAGTAGGATGGTAGCACCGGCCACGACCGTGGTGGCTAAAAACCTTGTTGCTTGTTTCATACTCAACGAAAGTTTGATTTTGGTTAGTTATTGTCTGGTTATTTTTTCCAATAGTCGGGATCCACTTGGCTCTTGACCTCATCTGCAATGCTAGGATCCAAGTGGGTGAAGAAGGTGAAGCCTAGCTCCTTTTCAAGTGACTTCACGGGCACCATGAAGTCGACCCAGTTCTTTTTGCCTTTGGTGTTGGGGATCCTTACCCCCATGCTGTGCCATTTGCCATCTTTTTTGTCTTTGGACAGGATGACTTTGTAGGTATATGTCGGTACGGGGATTCTTTTTTCACCGTCTATATCCGTTACGGTTTTTACATCTTCCTTGGGAAGTATCGGCCCACAGACGATATATAGTGTGTCGACCCTAGGATCACTTTGGGCAAGATCCTGCGCTCGTTTCTCAAGGTTTTGCCACACACCGGAGTTTTGACTTTGGTCTTGTGGCACCATGTTTGTGAAATAAAAGGTGGTTTTGTTCAGCTCACTTGTGGCAATTCGATCCGCACTTGCCATCATGTGCCCCCTTGAGTACCCTGTTCGGTACGTTTTTGTGAGATTGACTTGCCATTTGTTGGCCAGTTTGGGATCCCAGTTCCAATCATTGGTACGCTCTCCTCGTTTTGGCAACATACATGACTTGTATAGTGGATAGGCCACAAAGAGAGGCTGATAACTGTCTTTGGAGAAGTAGATGGTGTAGTTTCTTCTTTTGCCCTCACCGCCGGGGGTTGTGTAGTTGTCACCAAAGAGCCTGTCCTCTGCCATGTGCATGATGAGCTCGGTATTACCGTGATTGCGAGTAGGTATGGGTATCTCGGCATAGGCCGCTCTCTTGGTCGGGTCTGCCGGTGGAGTGGGGGTGTCACCCTCGGAATCCGGGTAGAGAGGGATTGGGTCACCGTTGGGTATTTTGCTTTCGTCCACAGTTGCCTCTACGGTGAGGTCAGTCCCTTTTGTTGCGGTGATCTCGGCATGGAAAGTGTACTTTTTACCCTTCTCTATCCGTGCGGCTTTGGGGGTGAAGGTCACCTTTCTGCTCCCGATTGAGAAGGTGATGCGTGCATCGCCTAGGTCTGTGCCGGGGAGCAAAAATAGGGTCCTGATCGCCTGGGTGGTTGTGGAGGTCCGAGCTACATAGGCCTTGATGGAGGCTTTGTCCTGACCGAGTACGAATGTCCCGGTGGGTATGTCGTACACAGCAGAGGTGGTGAGTCCATCCAGTGCCACGCTTAGCTTGGAGAGATCGATTTTGGTATTTGTTGTCTTTATCGAAAAGACGGCTTGAGCCATTTCGTGGCCAAAGATCAGGTTGGCTGTCCGGCTGCCGGTATTTAGCGGTGACTCCGTTTTGCCTCTCAGTAGGTCCAATTTGGAGGGATTGCTTTGGTCCGATAGGTCTATATTCAGTGTATAGCTTCCTGCTTCGGGGCTAAAGGGGTAGTAGGCCACTACGTCGGCATCTCCGCTCTCGGAGAGTGTTATCCCCTGTCCTGAGGCCGTGAATCGCCCATCACCATCTGCTGTGGTGTACCGAGCATTGTCCACAGTCCCGTAGCGAGTGGTTGCACCGAGTATTTGCCCATGGCGCACCGCAAAAACCCCGATAGCATCCCCTTTGTCCCACACTGTCTCGTGAGCGCGAAGTCCGTCTATGCTTGCCAGTATCTCGATAGAAGTGCTGTCGTTTCCAGGCTGATTATTGTTCGTTTCTATTGATCCACATCCCAAAAAAGTGGCTATGCCAAAGAGTAAGCCCAAGTGAAAAACTCCTTGGGTGCAACGGTTTGTAGTTGAGGACTTGTTCATTCTTAGTCTTAGAATATAGGATTTTGATTCTTCGTACTGGACTCCAAAGTTAATGAAATGTGAGGGATAGAAAAAATGGTGAATGGAGACAGGTGTGATATCCGGGGTTTGCTCACGTTCTCGAATCAATTTGCTTTGCCTTTTCGGCCAGTGGTGCGTGCTGGTTTTATCTCTCAAAGACTTTTGGCTGAAAACAATCGTATTTTTTTTCGGCCATTCCTTTTTTCTAAAACACTAAATATGGGTGCAAAAAAAATCTTCTATCCGTCTAGGTGATCGCTTCTATCCGTCTAGGTGATCGCTTCTATCCGTGAAACAGATCGCTTCTATCCGTTAAAAAAAACAGCCTCTTGTAACCAGTTGGTTTTCTGTTGTTTGTAAGGACGTGGATTTGGACCACAAAATAGGTGCTCCTCAGTCGTTTTTTTGGGGAAATTATGATAAATGTGCGAGATGAGCATTTCGTGCAACACCCCTAAGATAGAAAGCTTGCTAAATTTTGCTACCTTTGCAAGGTTAATTTAAAATACCCAATAATAACGATGAATAAAGTAAGCTACGCACTCGGTCTGAGTATCGGCAACAACTTCCGCAACGCAGGTATTCATGAGTTGAATACCGAGGACTTTGTCCGCGCCCTCAATAGTGTGCTGAATGATGAAGAGCCGGAGATAAGCTACGATGATGCCAAGCAGGTCGTAAACGAGTACTTCGCACAACTACAGGAGGATCGCTATGAGAATAACCGTGCGGCCGGAGCGGAGTACCAGATGATCAATGGACAACGTGAGGGGGTGACGACTCTGGCGTCGGGTGTACAATATAGTGTACTCAAGCATGGCAATGGTCCCAAGCCCACCGCCAATGACACCGTGAAGTGCCACTATGAAGGTTCGCTCATCAATGGCACGGTATTTGATAGCTCTATCAAGCGAGGAGAGCCGGCCACGTTTCCGGTCAATGGGGTAATTAAAGGCTGGCAGGAAGTGCTCCAACTGATGAGCGTGGGTGATAAGTGGCGCGTGGTCATTCCCTACCAATATGCCTATGGCGAACATGGCGCAGGTCAGGCTATTGAGCCCTATAGCACTCTAGTCTTTGATATTGAGCTCCTCGGGATAGAATAAAAACAACTAATAACAACTAATAAAAACAGAACTATGAAGAAAATAGGACTAACACTATTGGCTGCTACAGCCACTTCTCTGGGTGTGATGATCTTGAGCTCATGTGGAGGCAAGACGGGTACATCCAAACTCAAAACAAGTGCCGACAGTGCCGCCTATGCAGTAGGTATGGTCAATGGATTTGGCATGGGTGAGGGGATTGCAAACCTCCCCGGTGACAAGCTGGATCTGGATATGATTGTCGCAGCACTTCGTGATGGTGTCAAAGGTGATACATCCGTGATGCATCCCAGAGACGCTCAAGCATTTTTGCAGTCTTATTTCATGAAGGCTCAGCAAAAGCAGGATGAAGAAAACCGCACCAAGGGTGAGAAGTTTTTGGAGGAAAACAAGACCAAAGAAGGCGTCCAGACCACAGCCAGTGGCCTTCAGTACAAAGTGACTGAGGAGGGAACCGGTGTGATCCCAAGCGCAACCGATACCGTGGTGGTAAACTACAAGGGTACACTCCTGAGCGGTGAGGTGTTTGACTCCTCGTATGATCGTGGCGAACCGGCTGAGTTCCCCCTCAATGGTGTAATCCCCGGATGGACTGAGGGACTGCAACTGATGAAGGAGGGAAGCAAGTTCACTCTATGGATCCCGGCTGAGCTGGCCTATGGCCCTCGTCCTCTGAATCGTGATGGCGGCTATCAGACCCTCATATTTGAGTGCGAGCTGATGAAGGTAAAGCCTGCGGTTGCAAAAAATGAGAAATAAGCCAAGCTAATTGGGTGACTCAATCCAAGCTAGGGGGTGTGTCAAAACTGCGGTTTTGGCACACCCTTTCTTTCTAGCCTTCGGTCAGTCCGGTTTTGAGACAGGAGAGATAGGAGAGTTGCACTCTCCTTGTTTCTCTCTTTTGTTTTGGGAAGTTTCGGTACATTTGTATGAAGTATATATATTGTGCAAAAATAGATTGTATGATGAGGAAAAATGTAGGCATACTCTGTCTTTTGCTCGGGTTGTCGTTGTTTTGGGGATGTGGAGAAAAACAAAAAAAGAATCCTCTCGGAGCTACGGGGGCACCATCTTCTCTGATGGTGGTGTTGCCTGACGGCATGGATAGCGGTGCAATCAGAGACAGTATCGCCGGTGCCTTTGCGCGCCCCGTCTTTGTTTTGCCACAGAAGGAGCCGATGCAGGACTTGATGTATACTACTGCCGGCAACTTTTCAGCAATGTTCCGATCGTTGCGCAACATCCTCTTTGTCAGTATTGACCCCAAAAGGTACACCCAGCCATCGGTGAGTATCGTCCGTGATCAGTACGCTGATGGACAATTATTGATCCATGCCAAGTCGGAGAGCCTAGACTCTTTTTATCGGCTCCTACGCGTGCGCGGTGCACAGCTGAGCAAGTATATCTATGAAGAGGAGATCAAGCGGTGGGAGTCTGTCTTGAAGCAAACTTACTCGAGCCCTTTTGCCGGGCTGGTGGAGCAGAAGATTCAAGGGTATACGGTGAATGTACCGGTGGAGATGAAGTACAGCCATGAGGGAGAGGACTTTGTGTGGGCCTCCAATATGGATGGCAAGCGTCGTCTAGACTTCCTCGTCTACACTTTTCCATACTCGGACGAAAACACATTTACTCTTGACTACCTTATCCATAAGCGGGACTCTGTTTTGGCGCAAAATGTTACGGGACAGTACGATGGATCCTATATCACCACGGAGAAGCGTGTGCCACCTGCCTTTCGTGGATTTGAGTATAAGGGGGGCTATCGAGCAGAGATCAGAGGCTTGTGGGCAATGGTCAATGATATGATGGGTGGTCCTTTTGTCCTGCATGCGATGCTTGATGCCTCTCAAAAGCGAGTGGTAGTCGCCGAGGCACTGGTCTATGCACCGGCTACGAAAAAGCGAAACCTGATGTTGCTCAATGAGGCGGCACTTTTCACTTTGCGTCCGGTCGGATCAGATTTTGACACCCATACTTTTCCCGAAGAAGAATGATGAGGAACAACGTATTCAAGATAGGTATCACCCACGGTGACTACAATGGCGTGGGCTATGAAGTGTTACTCAGGACACTGTCCGATGAACGGATGCTGGAGCATTTTATACCGGTGGTGTATGGTGTACAGGAGATACTGGAGTACTATGAGAACCTATTGTCGATTGACCTTCCCGTAAAAATGAGGGTTGTCGGCAATGCCGGTGAGGCGACTTCCGGTACTCTCAATCTTGTCTCGCTTTCAACAAATGGTGCTGTCCCGGAGGTGACCCCGGGTGTGCCCACACAAGCCGCCGGTGCTCTGGCCGTCCTTGCCCTACAGAGGGCAAGGGAGGATGTGATGGCCGGTCGTATAGATGCAGTAGTCACGGCTCCTATCAACAAGGACATGGCTAGGAGTCGAGACTTTGAATATCCCGGGCACACGGAGTATTTTGCGGCACCATTTCCGGAAGCTCGTCCTCTAATGCTGTTTCGGATGGCGGGACTGCCGGTGGTCGGACTTGTGACTACGCACCTCCCCCTGCGAATGGTGCCTGAGACAATTACGGAGGAGCTCCTAGAGGACTATCTCTTGAGACTGGAGACAGCATTGAGTGTGGACTTCTGTATTCAGAAACCACGGATAGCCGTAGTGGGGCTCAATCCCCATGCCGGCGAAAATGGACTTTTGGGAAGAGAAGAGGAGCGAGTGATCGCGCCGGTCATCCAGCGGTTGTTTGAAAATGGGATGCTTGTCTTTGGACCATATGCCAGTGATGGACTGTGGGGTAGTGGAGCATACCGTCGCTTTGATGCCATTGTGTCGATGTATCACGATCAGGGGCTGATCCCATTCAAACTCCTCGGAATGAGTGGTGGAGTCAATGTTACCTCCGGACTGCCAATACTCAGGACCTCCCCCGACCATGGTACTGCGTATGATATAGCCGGAAAGGGTATTGCTGATCCAGCTTCGTTCAGGGCATCAATTTTTGAGGCTATAGATATCTTGAGAAATAGAGCTCTGCACGCGGAACTTACCTCCAATCCGCTTGTCGATAGATATACAAGTGGAAGAGAAGAACGTGGTCGAAACTAAACAGAAAGGTGGTGTCACTTTTTAGCTAAACAATGGAGCAGTAGGATGAAGTATTTGCTGATAGTCAACCCCAACTCCGGCCCTAGGCGATTTTCGTATAGGAGTGTGGAGAAAATCGTAGATGCCATCCAGCAGGCAGGGCACTCTGTCGAACCACGTCTCACGGAATATGCCGGGCATGGATTTGAGTTGGCCCAAGCCGCACTTGATCAAGACTATGATGTGGTGGTGGCATGTGGTGGTGATGGTACAGTGAATGAGGTCGGTGAAGCTCTCAGAGGGACTTCGAAGCCACTTGGTATCCTTCCGCGGGGATCCGGAAATGGTTTGGCACGTGAATTGTGCATCCCAATGTCTATGGATAAGGCATTGGAGGTTTTGTTGCGCAACGACCAAGTGCGCATCGATACATGTGTGGCGAATGGAGAGCCGTTCTTTACGACTTGTGGAATAGGATTTGATGGAAAGGTGTCCGATGACTTTGCAAGCTCGGAAAGGCGTGGCATAGCCAATTATGTGGCCGACTCGGTCAACTCCTACTTTGGCTATCAGCCAGCAGACGTACTGATCAATATCGATGGGGTGGAAAAGAGTGCACGAGCGTTCCTCGTAACTGTGGCTAATGCCAGCCAATATGGCAACAATGCATTCATAGCACCAAATGCAAGTATGAGAGATGGAGTGCTGGATGTGACGATCATCAAAAATTTCCCGAAAGTAGAGGGAGGACGGATAGCCTATCAACTTTTCTCCGGAGATCTGTCGGACAATGAATACACCAAGATGTATCGCGGGAAGAGAATCAAAATATCAACCTATGAGCCCGCATTGTACCACATTGATGGAGAGCCAAGAGGAGCAGTGACCAACTTGGAAATAGAGGTGGTGCCCAATAGCCTGACTGTGTGTGCCGGAAAGGATAGTGACAGAGCCAGAAATATATTTGATTTTTTCAACGACATTACCGGGTCAGTTGAGAGGTTGGGACATGATGTAAGGAGTTTTTTCAGTCTGAACACTAAAGAGTAAAGTAATGGATATTCGTACAGCTGTATTTTACAAAAGTAGCTCTGTGCTAGAGCAATGCCCATCAGATGGTCGGGCAGAGTTTGCGTTTATTGGTCGATCTAATGTAGGGAAGTCTTCTCTGATCAATATGTTGCTACAAAAGGGGACTCTTGCCAAAACATCTCAGACGCCCGGTAAAACACAGCTTATCAATCACTTTTTGGTGAATGACCAATTTTATATTGTCGACTTGCCCGGATATGGTTTTGCGAAAGTTCCGAAGCCAGTCCAGCGTGACCTGACTCGAATGATTGCGGACTATACCGAAAAGCGTAATGAAATGGCGTGCCTTTTTATTCTTCTGGATATTAGGCATGACCCCCTTCGGATAGACTTGGACTTTATCAACAAAATGGGGGTGGCAGGGGTTCCTTTTGCGCTTGTTTTTACCAAATCGGATAAACTTTCCGCCACAGCCGCAAAAATCAAAGTCCAAGATTATATGAATAAACTAAGTGAGACCTGGGAGGAGCTTCCACCGTATTTTATAACCTCGTCCGCCAAGAAAAGTGGGCGAGAGGAACTCCTAGACTACTTGGAGCAAATCCTTGAGTCAATGTGATCCGTATCTCACTTTTGTATGCGATAGTACTCCATGAAGCTAAGAACTGAAGACCTCGTAAAGAAATACAAAAATAGGACTGTCGTCAATCATGTCTCCATTGATGTCTCCCAAGGAGAGATCGTGGGACTATTGGGACCGAATGGTGCGGGCAAAACGACTACATTCTACATGACAGTCGGATTGGTTACACCAAATAATGGTCGGATTTTTCTCGATGATCGAGAGATTACCAATGAGCCAATCTACAAGCGTGCTCGCCTAGGAATAGGCTACTTGGCACAAGAGGAGTCAATATTTCGCAAGATGTCAGTGGAGGACAATATCCTGTCTGTATTGGAAATGACCGGAATGACTCGTGAGGCCCAGATCAATAAGCTGGAGCAGTTGATCGATGAATTTGGCTTGGAAAAAGTGCGTAGAAACCTAGGTGAGAGACTGAGTGGTGGCGAACGTAGGCGCGCAGAGATAGCCCGATGCCTTGCGATTGATCCAAAGTTTATCATGCTGGATGAGCCCTTTGCCGGTGTGGACCCCATAGCAGTACAGGATATACAGTCTATAGTGGCAAAGCTCAAGCGACAAAACATAGGCATACTGATTACCGACCACAATGTCAATGAAACTCTCTCCATCACCGATCGAGCGTATCTCCTTTTTGAAGGGAAAGTGCTCTTTCAGGGCAGGGCTGAGGAGTTGGCAGATAATGAGATCGTACGAGAAAAATACTTGGGAAGAGATTTTGTCCTACGTCGCAAGCACTTCGATGATCTATGAGTCTTGGTAGCTATTCTCGACTGTTGCAGAAGGCCGTGGATGCTTTCTCGGGACTACCGGGAGTTGGTCGCAAGAGCGCTATGCGCCTGGCGCTCTTTTTGCTCCGACAAGACAAGGATTTCACACACCAGTTTACAGCTGATCTAAACGCCTTTGTTGATGAGATCCACTTTTGTGAAAAGTGCCACACTATCTCCGATGATCATATTTGCAGTATCTGTAAGGATCCTCAAAGGGATGATAGCATCCTCTGTGTCGTGGAGAGCATCCGTGAGGTGTTGGCCATAGAACGTACCGGGCTCTATAGAGGTAGATATCACGTGCTGGGAGGGCTTGTTTCGCCCATGGATGGAGTTCGAGCGAGTGACCTTTTCTTGGATGATCTTCCCAAAAGAGTGCAGGAGGAGGGGGTGACCGAAGTGTTGTTGGCCCTGAGTACGACTATGGAGGGGGATACGACCAATTTTTATGTCTATAAGTTGCTCGAGCCTCTCAATGTCCGAGTCACCGTTATTGCGCGAGGTGTGTCCATAGGTGATGAGCTGGAGTATGCCGATGAGGTTACTTTGGGCCGAAGTATCGAAAACCGTGTGGACTTCTCTTCTACCCTGAGAAAATGAATAAAGAAGCCCACTGTTACAGGAGACCAGTGGCTGATTTGGCTTTTGATGAGTGCTCGTTTTTGAGTAGGTTTGTAGGCTACCGTTGCGCTTTTGCTGGGTAGCGGAGCTGTTTTTACCAACAAGAACATCCAATGAAGGACGAGGATAAGGATCAATACATTGACGAAGAAAATCAAGTGAAACCATCAGAGGAGATCCCTCATGCCTCCAATCGAGATGCAAAGGGGGGGTACATCTTGAGTGGTATGTACCGCTCGTGGTTTTTGTCGTATGCTTCTTATGTCATATTGGAGCGTGCTGTTCCCCACATTTCTGATGGGCTCAAACCCGTCCAGAGAAGGATCCTCTATACCATGTCCGGTATGGGTGACCGCCTTACGAAGGTGGCAAATATCGTTGGTCAGGTGATGCAGCTGCATCCTCACGGTGATGCCAGCATTGGTGATGCGCTGGTTCAGCTGGGACAAAGAGAGCTACTGATCGATACGCAAGGAAACTGGGGAAATATTCTTACCGGAGATGGCGCGGCAGCTCCTCGATACATAGAGGCTCGACTGATGTCGCTGGCCAAGCAAGTCCTTTTTAGCCCCAAGATTACGGAGTATATGCCATCGTATGATGGCGTAAATATAGAACCCGTGGCATTGCCGGTGAAGTTCCCGTTGCTCTTGGCTCAGGGCGCGGAGGGTATCGCTGTAGGTCTGTCGTGTAAGATCCTGCCACACAATGTATCCGAGCTTTTGGAGGCCTGTGTGAAGTATCTGCGTGGTGAGGACTTTACACTTTATCCCGACTTTCCCACAGGTGGCCTGATCGACATAGGACGCTACAACGATGGTGAGCGTGGAGGGCAGGTAAAAGTGCGTGCCAAAATCGAAAAACGAGACTCCAGGGTCATTGCTATCACGGAAGTGCCGTTTTCTAGGACAACTACCTCACTCATCGAGTCCATCTTGAAGGCCAATGACAGTGGCCGGATCAAGTTGAAAAAGATTGAGGATAAAACCGCTGCAACAGCCAATATCGAAATTCACCTCCCCCCAGGAACGTCCTCGGACAAGATGATAGATGCTCTATACGCTGTCACCGACTGCGAAGTGAGTATCTCTCCTAACTGCTGTGTGATTAAAGATCAGACCCCACAGTTTTTGTCCGTGAGTGATGTGTTGCGTGATGGATGTGATCGGACGATGGGGTACATTCATGATGAGTTGCAGATTCAGCTCAATGAGTTACAGGAGAAGCATCTTGCAAACTCTTTGGAGCAACTTTTCATAGTTCGTCGGATATATAAGGATAGGGAGTTTGAGGACGCAACTGATATTCAGACTGCCCTCCGACACATACGCACACGTCTTGATGATGTCCTATGTACGATGATTAGGCCCGTTACCGACGATGATCTGAGGGTTCTGCTAGATATCCGGATGGCTCGCATACTCAAGTTCAACGAAGAGAAAAGCTCCCTCCTTATTGTCCAACTTGAGTCCGAGATGGAGGAGGTTCGTCTAAAGCTGGCAGATGTGCGTTCGGTCGCCATACAGTGGTATCAAGACCTATTGGATCAGTATGGCCCGCTTTTTCCAAGAAAAACAAGCGTTCAGAGCTTTGAGGTTATCGAGGTGGCTAAGGTTGTCATGAAAAATGAAAAACTGTATGTCAACCGCGAAGAGGGCTTCATCGGGACCTCCTTGAAAAAGGATGAGTACGTATGCGATATTTCAAATATTGATGACGTCATAGTCTTTTTGGAGGATGGGACCTACCAGATCCTAAAGGTTGCAGAAAAGACCTTTGTCGGGAAAAATATCATCCATGTGGCAAGGTGGATCCGCAATGATGCACGCACGATCTACAATGTGGTCTATCGGGATGGCAAAAGTGGCACCTCATACATCAAGCGGTTCAATGTAAAAACTGCGACACGAGACAGAGCGTACGATGTGACGCAGGGTACTCCGGGATCCAAGGTCCTTTATTTCTCTGCCAATGGCAACGGTGAGGCCGAAATGGTAAAGGTGGTACTCCGTCCCGGAAAGGTGAGAGGACACCGGCAACGAAAGCTCGTTTTTGAAAAAGACTTTGCCGAAGTCCTGATCAAGGGACGAGGATCCAAGGGAAATATATTGACCAAGGGGAGTGTATTCAAAATCACGCTCAAGGAGCAAGGCGGAAGTACTCTGGGGGGACGTAAGGTTTGGTTTGATTGGGATGTGTATCGGATCAACTACGATGATCGTGGAGAGTACTTGGGAGAATTCAAGGGGGAGGATAGAGTGCTTGTCATCCTGGAGGATGGCACAGTATATACCACCAACTACAGCGACACCACTCACTTTGAGCGGACTGTCTACCAGATCGAAAAATATGACCCTCAAAAGATCTGGACGGCAGTCTACTTTGACAAAGAGGCCGGTTATACCTATATCAAGCGCTTCCCGATAGAGGAAAATGTCAACCGCGAGAACCTTATGCAGGAAGATGCCAACGAACTCATTTACTTGACCGATGAGCGTTTTCCCCAGTTTGAAGTCCGCTTTGGCGGTTCTGATGAGCAACGAGAGCCTATTACCATTGATGCCGACGACTTTATAGGCACGAAAAGTATTCGTGCAAAAGGCAAGCGCATCAGCAACTACAATGTTGCGGAGGTGGAGGAACTTGAGCCTATCGCCAAATCTCACAAGGAGCCGGATGATCAAGACTCGGATCCCGCAGGAGAGCCTTCGCAGGATTCGCTGGACGATTCGGAGGATGATTTGGCTTTGATTGAGGAGGTGACGGGACAAAAAAGATTAGCTTTTGACGATCTCGAAGAAAAAGAAGATGAAGATATTCCGTAAGGCCCTATGCCTGGGGCTTATTTTTAGTGTTGGTCCGTGCATCGTATCTGCACAGACCTTTGGTCAAAAGCTGACGGAATGGATCGGAGGGATCCCATACCAAGCGACCAATCCACTTCCGATGACCCACACTACACTCCTGATGGGTGGAGGACAGGTAGGAGTTTTGGACACCTACCTTAGCGAAATCCCCCATACCGGTCATGCCTTTCAGCTCCTCTTCATGACAGACTATCCGGCCATACGTGGAGGAGCGTGGCACATCTATACGGACGCCAACCTACACTTAGGTCTTCCCAAAAACAAGGGAAATGGCTCCTTCATGTACTTATTGGGTGCGCGCTATTCAATTGCCGGGGTCTATCGGGCTTGTAGTTGGCGCGGTATGACAGTAGACTTAGCACCTATGCTGACCCTGCAGGCGCAAGGAAACCTCAAGTCGGCCAACACCAATAATATAGGGAATATCAAAGCCGGCATCGGACTGGATGGTTGGACAAGGATCAGGTATGTCCTACCTATTGACGCCATGCCCATAGCTATCGGGTACACTCTTCAAGTTCCACTGGTAGGGCTGGCATTTCAGCCGGACTATGGCCAGAGTTACTACGACTATGCGTCCGGTGGAAACAATGCCCCTATTCGTCTCCATCTTTCCTCTTTTCCCAACTACCGCTGCCTCCGACAACGCTTGCTATTGGAGCTTCCGATCCGAAACCTCACCGTCAGTGTGGGTGCTGAGCATGGCTACCAGAATCAGATGATTAGTCACCTAAACTTTCGGCAAGGGTACTGGTCCGTCCTTTTGGGCATCTCCTTTGACTCCTTTGCCTTGTCCGGAAACAGGAGTGCACGCTCCACAAACGTAATAAGATCCATAGAGTGATGAAAAAATATACTTCCGTATTACTCCTGCTTGCTTTGTCCCTATCCTGCATATGGGGCTGTATCCCCAACCAGCCACGTGTGACGGACTACGAAAAAAACTTTGAGGCACTGTGGCGGATCATCAATGAGCGTTACTGCTTCTTGGATGAAAAGGAGGTGGACTGGGATCAGGTGCATACCGAATACAGCAAGCGTATCAAGAGCGAGAAGCTAGACGACCTTACTTTCTTTAATATCATGGCAGAGATGCTCGAAAAGCTCAAGGATGGGCATGTCAATCTCATCACCCCCTTCAACACTTCGAGGTATAGTCCATGGGAAAAGCAGGATCCTACAGAGGGATTGAATATCTATGCACGTCGAAAAACTCTGGGAACAAAGCTGTTTATATCCGGTGGTATGGCGTACCATGTCTTTCTGAGCAAATCCGAGCAGTTGAAGTTCGGGTACATTATGTACGGTAGCTTCACCAGCTCCTTAGGCAACATGCCACTTATCCTGAGTCTCTTCAAGAATAATTCGGTAGACGGCATCATACTAGATCTTCGAGCAAATGGCGGTGGGTCGCTCCAAAATACGACGAAGCTACTTAGCTACTTTTTTAGTGAAAAGACACTCGTTGGTTACACCAGCCACAAGGTAGGCCCCGGTCGTAATCAGTTCTCGGAGCTGCGTGCGTTGTATGTGGAACCCGACAAGACGATCACTTGGGTGGACAAGCCTGTGATTGTCTTGCAGGACAAAGGGTGCTACAGTGCCACCAACGACTTTTTGTACAAGATCGCTTGCGCACCAAACGTGACCAGAGTCGGCATCAGGAGTGGCGGAGGAGCCGGACTGCCGGCCACTCAAGAGCTGCCGAATGGCTGGAGGATACGATACTCGGCAGTCAAAAACTACAATCGGGATCGCAAGTATGTCGAGGCGGGAGTGGAGCCGGATGTCTACGTCCAAAACCAAGGATACGGTATTGATCCGGGCGCATCGGACCTGATCCTACAGAAAGGAATCAAGGAGCTAAAAGAGCGGGTGAAAGAACAGAATAAAACGACAAATAACAATGGAAAATAACCCAAAAGAGAATGAATTCCTCCAGATAGAGGAGGACATTGTCTCCATCCTACACACTGTATACGATCCTGAAATCCCTGTGAACATCTATGACCTTGGGTTGGTCTACGATGTGGAGGTCAATCACGAGACCGGGCATGTGGATATCACGATGACTCTCACCGCTCCCAACTGCCCGATGGCAGACTTCATCTTGGAGGATGTGCAAATGAAGGTTGAGAGCATCAAAGGGGTAAAGAGCGTTGAAGTCCACCTCACCTTTGACCCGGTTTGGTCCAAGGATATGATGTCCGAGGAGGCGTTGCTCGAGTTGGGCTTTCTCTAGTATTTCTTGCCGGCATGAGAGACAAGGTCTACTTTGCTTCCGATATGCACCTGGGTGCCAAGTATCACACCGACCCCATGGCTGTGGAGCGCAAGCTCGTCCGGTGGCTTAGGGCCATTAGAGAGGATGCCTATGCCTTGGTGCTCGTGGGAGATGTCTTCGACTACTGGTTTGAGTACAAGCATGTAGTACCGAGAGGGTATGTCCGCTTTTTGGGTGCATTGGCCGATCTTGCCGACAGTGGGGTGGAGATTCACTACTTTACCGGTAACCACGACGTCTGGATCTTTGACTATCTCCCGAGTGAGATCGGGCTGACGTTGCACAAGTCTCCGGCGGAGCTGGAGTTTTTTGGCAAGCGTTTTTTCGTTGCCCACGGGGATGAATATGAAATTGAAAACAAGCGTTTCCAATTTCTCAGGCAGATTTTTCACTCCCCTATTTGCCAAAAACTCTATTCACTTATCCATCCGGACCTTTCCTCTGCTTTGGCGCAAGGGTGGTCCTTTAGCAGTCGCAAGCGCGGAACTCGTGAGTACGATGTCTCTCCGTACCAAGGGGAGCACGATGAGTACTTGGTGCGTTTTGCCAAGGAGTATACGGCGAAAGAGGGAGCAAATGCTCCCGACTTTTTTATTTTTGGTCACCGTCACATTATGTTGCACCTCATGATCACCCACACGACACAGGTTGTCATCCTAGGTGACTGGATACACTTCGATAGCTATGCGGTCTGGGATGGAGAGCGTCTTGCGTTGGACACCTTTGCCCCCCAACAATAGGAGTGCCCCCAAAATTAACCCCATCGCTTTCAAGCTGAGAGGCAAGCACTTGGTGGCCCGATAGAAGCAATCACTTCTATCGGGCTACCTTTTTCGTATTCTGTCTTTCGCTGACTCGGTCTTTTTACTTTTTCTTCCTAAAGTGTACCAGTCTCTTCCGATGAGACTATAGTCTCATCCCATTGAAACTTTAGTTTCTACCCGTTGAAACTGTAGTTTCTCCCCATTGAAACTACAGTCTCACCCGTTGGGACCAAGAGTTTAGTCCAGGGGAGCTAATTTTTCATCCACTTGCTACTCTTCTCATATAGCAAAGGGGGTGCGCCAAAGCTTTGGCACACCCCCTTTGGGGAAAATTAGGTGTACGTTGATCTAGAAGATGAGTCGTGCTCCGAAAAGCATGCCCCAGGTAGAGGTTATCCCGAGAACGTTGTCCCACCTATTGGCACGTTCTCTGAACTGCTCCACACTCGTGACCCCATTGAGTATGACACCGGTGCCCTTTCCCGCCATAGCGATGGGTAAAGTGTTGCCCCAGCTACTCTCGAGTGCGGCTTTTTTTCGAGTGCCCCAGTTGGGGTTGAGCAAGTTGCCAAAGTTGATGACATCCAGACTTAGCTGTAGGGTGTAGTCGCGCCTGGTCCCGAAGTTGTGATAAAAGTCTTGCTGGATCTTTAGGTCAAATCTGTTGAGCCATGGCTCCAAGGCGCCGGCGCGTTCTGCGAAGTTCCCTTTGCGACTCCGAAGGTAGTCGTTGCCGTTAACAAAGTCCATGAATGCCTGGTACTGATCGGCAGCGGTGGCGAGGAGCTTACCTTTTTTGTCTTTTAGGTCAACAAAGGTGAGCTTTGGGTCATTGACTCCTGTGGGGATGTAGAGCAAGTCACCGCTGGAGCCATCATGGTTGATATCCTTGGGGTATATGTAGCTGAAACGCCCTTGGTGTGATCCGCTGTAGTAGACCCCGATCGTCGTGGCCATGTGTCGTAGGTAATCTACCCTGTAGTTGAGTGACCCCACGACGCGGTGTGGCAGTGCGAACTGCGAATAGCTCATTTCCGGATCGTTTATGTCGGTGTAGGTGTGGTTGTAGGCCCACGCTGATGCTCCATTGTTACCGGGGTTGTCGGACTGACACTTTGCCACCGAGTAGGTGTAGGCAAGCATTAGGTCCAGACCTTTGATCGCTTTGTTGCGTATCTGAGCCGTGAAGGAGCCTTGGTAGCCCTTATTGGTATTCATGAGGACAGTCGCATTCTTCACCCCTTTTACGATCCGATTGCTGCTGTATTTTGGGCGACCATCTGGCATTGTGCCGGAGGGTGCAGGCAGGTTCACATTGCGCTGGATGAGTGCTTGGATATCCTTGGAGTAGAGAGCCTCCAATGTCAGGGTGGTGTTGGCTGGGAGGGCTATATCCACTGCGAGGTTGCTTCGCCAGATCTGTGGCATGCGGAAGGTTTTTTCAACCTGTGCGATATTTCCCTCAAAGTTCTTGTCTGTCTGCAGATTCTCCGGGAAGAGGTTGGGGTACTTGGCGATCTGATCTCTGAACTTTGGTTCAAACCTAAAGTCGTCGGGAAGTTCATTGCCTGGGATTCCCATCTCAGGGCTTTGTACGACACCGGAGTTGGAGGGCTGGTTGGTAAACCATACAAAGGGTAGCAGGCCAGAGAATAGTCCTGTACCACCACGTAGCTGTACGGAGCGGTCTCCCAGTAGGTCCCAGTTGAACCCGATGCGAGGGTTGATCATGATCTGGGGCTTTGGCCAACTGCTGACGTCTAGCTTGTAGTCGTAGCGAAGTTTTCGGATACGATCTACCTGTGGGTTGTTGGTGAGCTTGCTGTGGTATATAGGCATCTCAATTCTGATCCCCGGAGTGAGCTTGAGGCGTGATGAGATACTCCACTCGTCCTGTAGATAGAGCCCCACAAGGCCAAAGCTCATCCGGACTCCCTTGGGATCTTGACCGTTGTATCCGTAGGTGATGCCAAAGGCGTCCGGCTTTTTGTCGGTCATGAAGTCCTCCATACTGCGGTAGCGATAGTACGAGGTGCCGCAGCGGATGTACTGGTTGTGTACATAGATGTTGTCGTATCGAATACCGGCCAGCAGGGTGTGGTTGCCGAGTGTGTAGGTTAGGTCATCGGAGATCGAGAGGGTGTTGTTGACCACTTGGTTTTTGTAGCTAAAGAGCTCGTAGCCAAAAGTCATGTAGTACTTTCCATCTTTTAGGATATCCACGTGTGGAAAGATCGTCGATGGGCTTGTCCGTTGTGGGTCAATGGTGCCGGTGTAGGTGATCATCAGCTTGTTGGTGATGTTGTTGCCAAAGCGACTATTGAGCTCTCCAGCAAAGCCGTGGACCTCATTTTTGTTGCCGTACCAAGAGTTGGAGAAGGCCATACCTGTCTCTGAGATGCGACCAGGGTTTATGGGTTTGCCGATGCCATAGGGTATGGAGGTTTGGTTGGTGGTACTCCAACTAAAGTTTCTCAGATAGTTGTATCGGAGAGAAAGCTTGTGGTTGTCATTGATATTCCAGTCAATTTTGGCAAGAATTTTGTAGTTCTTTTGGTCCAAGCTAGGGAAGTGCTCGTACTCGCCGGGGTTGTATCTGTACTTTTTGAGCAAGAAGTCTTTCATGGCGGCCATGTCGGATAGCTTTGCTCGAGATAGGTTTTCGGCCTTTTTGGCAATTCCGTCTGCACTAGGCATGTATCCTAGGTAGGGATTTGCCTGGTTTTCAAACTCTCCGTTGACGAAGAAGAAAAGCTTGTTTTTGAGGATTGGACCACCGATGGAGAAGCCGTAGACTTGCTCGTCCTTTTGACTGTGCTTGCTGAGTGTCGCTTTGCCTACTTTGGTGCCGGTCATTCCTTTGCCCCTTTGGTAGGTGTAGGCTGATCCGGCAAAGGTATTGGTACCACTCTTTGTTACCGCATTGATGCTGGCACCGGTAAAGCTCGACAACCTGACGTCAAAGGGGGCAATACTTACGCTCACGGCCTCGATGGCGTCTAGCGAAATCGGCTGTGCAGAACCTCCGGGCATGAGCTTGTCGCTTAGACCAAAGTTATTTCTGAACTGCCCACCATCAATGGTAATGTTGTTTAGCCGTCCGTCTCGTCCACCAAAGGCAGAGCCATTGGCCTGTGGAGTCAGCCTCGTGAAGTCTGTGATGCTCCTACTGATCGACGGAAGTGTGGATATTTCTCGCTTGCTGATGGCAGTCATAGCCCCTGTCCGTTGGCTGTTGAATACGGGGTTGTTGCTACTGGCTGTCACGACGACCTCTCCGAGCTGTGCCACATCCTCCTCCATCTTTATATTCAGGACGAATGTCTCTCCAAGTGCCAGCTGAACGTTGGTGGCCGTGTGATCTTTGTAGCCGACAAAGGTGACTTTGACGTTGTAGGGGCCACCTATGCGCATGTTGTTGATAAAAAAGTTGCCCTCCGCATCGGTCAGCGCATGGTACCGTGTGCCGGAGGGTTCGTGCGTGGCTATGACGGTAGCGGCCATCAGTGGCTCGTGACCATCGGTGACCTGCCCTCGCAGAGATGAGGTCGTCACCTGCCCTTTTGCTCCCTGCGCAATGGCGAATGCGAAGAGGGAAAACAAGAGAAACTTGATTGTTTGTTTCATCGGTTGTTGAAAAATATTAAGTGAAAAAATCGGAGTGTTTTTGTGCTTTGTGAATTTTTGCCTTGATGCTTTGACGAAACTGAGAAATACAAAAAGCAGTCACCCTTGACCTTCTGGGCCAGACTGGGGCTATATTGGGTCAAGGGTGATCTGTCGCATTGTGCTGTCTTGGTGCGAACCCTATTTGATGGCTAGCTTTGATAGACTTCGGGCTACGTTTAGGAGGATGTATAGTCCAAGGCCTATGGCAAATCCTCCCCATCCAAGCCAGATAATCCCTCCTAGCGTGGACAGTGAAACGACGATGAGCATGACTAGCTCTGCCGAACCTTTGTCAACTTTCTTTAGCCCAAACATCGGAATGTCACTGACAAGCAAGAAACTCAATGACAAAATCAATACAAGGTATCCACCTTGAACCTTGTACTCGATCATACGGGGTAGGGTGGTCAGGATGTCGTTGTACTCCCTAAGCAATACGGAAAGCCCGGCGATGAAGAGTGCGTTGGCCGGAGTCGGAAGTCCCAAGAAGGAGGTAGACTGGCGCTCGTCGTGATTGAACTTTGCCAGCCTGTATACCGACGCGGCAATGATCAGAACTGATAGCCAAGGAGCGAAAAATGAAACCTGCTCAAGAGAAATCGCCAAAAGGATACTCGGAACAACGCCAAATGAAACGGCATCGCTAAGAGAGTCGATATCCTTGCCAAGTGGCGAAAAGGCCTTGAGCTTGCGAGCCGAAAACCCATCAAAAAAGTCGCAAATAAGACTGCCTACCATGCACCACAAGGTGTACTCTATGGCTTTGCCCTGTACGATGAAGTAGAGGCCAAGGCCACCGAAGAAGGCATTGGACAGGCTCAGAAGGTTGGGAATGAAAGCGCGTACTTTGTTCATGATTGTGCAGAGAGGTCTGCAATGACCGTTTGGTTGGCAACAACTTTTTCATCAAGATGTACACGGATCGTACTGTCTATCGGCAGGTAGAGATCAACGCGCGAACCAAACTTAATGAAGCCTAGGATATCGTTGGGGTGAACACTTTCTCCCTCTTCTATATAGGTGACGATGCGTTTGGCTAGCGCACCCGCTACCTGACGGACCAAGACTTGTCGACCGCATTTGGTCTCAATCAGTATGGTGGAGCGTTCGTTTTCGACACTACTTTTTGGCAGGTAGGCTTTCATGAAGTTGCCCTCGTGGTGTCTCACAACTCTCACAACGCCCTCTACAGGCACCCAATTGGCATGGACATTGGTGGCAGACATGAAGGTAGACACCTGTATGCACTCGCACTTGAGAATCTCAGGCTCATATACAGGCTCAATCGCCACAATGTGTCCATCGGCACTTGCAACAACGAGGTGCCCTGTGTCACCATCAAACTTCCGGTGTGGAATCCTAAAGAAGTTGATTGTCAACCAGGTCAAGGTCAGTACTACCGGCAGTACTAGCCAAAAGGCCAGTTTGTTTTCAAAAGCTAGGTACAGGTAGGCTTCGGTAAACCCAAAGAGCATAATAGCGCCAATGATCATCCCTGTGCCTTCATGGTGTATCTTCACGAGTATATATAGTTTTGGTTTTTATCACATTTGTTGCCGAGAATCCTTGCTGACCTTTCGGGGCAATTTCTTTGGTTCTTTTGCAACAAACCGTCAGATCTATTCTCAACTATTCCCACTCAATCGTGGCCGGCGGTTTGGAGGAGATGTCGTAGACGACTCGGTTTACCCCGCGTACCTTGTTGATAATCTCATTTGAGACTTTTGCGAGAAAGTCATAGGGAAGGTGTACCCAGTCTGCAGTCATGGCATCACGCGAACTCACAGCCCGAAGTGCTACTACCTGGTCATAGGTCCGTTCGTCACCCATCACGCCCACTGAGTGAATGGGCAGGAGTATTGCACCGGCTTGCCACACTTCATCGTAGAGCTTGTACTCACGCAAAAGGGAGGTGTAGATATGGTCAGCCTCCTGTAGGATTCGGACACGCTCCGGAGTGATCTCTCCGATGATGCGTATGCCTAACCCCGGACCCGGGAAGGGATGTCTGTAGACTAGGTCATGCGACATTCCCAACTCTAGCCCGACACGCCTTACTTCATCCTTGAACAGCAGACGTAGTGGCTCAACAAGCTTTAGCTTCATTTTGTCCGGCAATCCGCCGACATTGTGGTGGCTCTTGATCACCATGCCGGTGATTGAAATTGACTCAATGACATCAGGATAGATGGTACCCTGCGCAAGCCATTTGATATCCTTGAGCTTGAGGGCCTCTTGCTCAAATACGTCGATGAAGCCCTTGCCGATTATCTTGCGCTTTTGCTCGGGGTCGGTTATCCCAGTCAGTTGTTTGTAAAAGTAATCTTTCGCATTGACCCCCTTTACATTGAGTCCAAGGTGCTGATAACTTTCAAGAACGTTTTCAAACTCATCTTTTCGGAGCAGACCATGGTCCACAAAGATGCAGTGCAACCTTTGACCTATAGCTTTGTTGAGCAAAACAGCGGCCACGCTGGAGTCTACTCCTCCACTGAGTGCAAGCAACACGTGGTCTGTCCCTAGTTTCTCTTTCAACTCTTGGACAGTCATGCTTACGAACGATGCCGGTGACCAGTTTTTTTCGGCACCACAGATGTCTAAGAAGTTTTGGAGCAAACGGTTTCCATCTTCGGTATGCTGTACTTCCGGATGAAATTGCACGCCCCATACTTTCTTGCTCTTGGAGCGGTATATGGCAGTGGGTATGGTGTCGGTTTTTGCAAGAGCGCAAAAGCCTTCGGCTAGTTCAGTTATCGTGTCTCCGTGGGACATCCAAGCCTGCGAACCATTGTGAATCCCTGCGATAAGTGGGTCCTTTCCGTCAATGATGCGAAGGTTGGTGCGCCCATACTCTCTGGTCTCGGACTTCTCCACCTTTCCACCCAAGGCGTCCATCATCAGCTGTGCACCATAGCAGATCCCCAATACAGGTATGTCCTTGTCGAGTAGTGCAGGGATGTCTATCTTGAAAGCCTTTGCGTCGCTCACCGAATACGGACTGCCAGATAGGATGACCCCCCATACGTCGTCAAGGTTTTCCGGAAGACTATGGTAGGGAATAATCTCAGAATAGACGCCTAGGTCTCGTATGCGCCGTCCTATGAGCTGAGTGGTCTGACTTCCAAAGTCAAGTATGAGAATTTTCTTTAGCATAACTGTTTATTTAGTGTCTTCTTCGTTTTCGTGTAGTAGGTATGGGCGTAGTCGCTTGGTACGCTCTATGGCCTGAGATTGGCTCCAGTCAGCAATCATTGAGGTATTTCCGGAGAGTAATACTTCCGGTACCGTCCAGCCTTTGTATTCAGCCGGTCTTGTGTAGACCGGTGGCGCCAAAAGTCCGTCCTGGAAGGAGTCGGAGAGGGCACTTTGTTCGTCTCCTATGGCTCCGGGGAGGAGGCGGACAATGGCATCAGTCATTATGGCCGCCGGGAGTTCGCCCCCTGTGAGCACGTAGTCGCCTACACTAATCTCTCGGGTGATCAAGTGCTCTCGTATCCGGTGGTCTATTCCTTTGTAGTGCCCACATAGGATGACCATATTTTGGACCATGGATAGTTGGTTGGCAAGTGGTTGAGAAAACTCCTCCCCATCAGGCGAGGTGTAGATCACTTCATCGTAGTGGCGTTTTTCCTTGAGTGCACTGAGCGCCCTATCTACCGGCTCAATCTGTATGACCATACCGGCACTGCCTCCATAGGGGTAGTCATCGACTCTCCTCCATTTGTTGGTCGTGTAGTCACGGAGATTGTGTACCACAATATCCACCAGCCCCTTATCCTGTGCTCTCTTTAGTATAGAAAGGCGCAGAAAAGGCTCCAGCATTTCAGGCAGTACAGTTAGTATATCTATTCTCATTTGCTGAATTAGTGTATCTACCGCACAAAGTTAACCAAATTCACTCAGACTGTACGTTGCTAGTGCTACCGAATTGGTGGCCTAGAATGAGTGAGCAGTATTTTCAAAAAACGGCGAAGTTTTGACGGAAAACATCCGAAGGAACTCACGAGACGATACAGACTAAGAAAACCCAAGTTCCCGAGCACTTTTCAAAGTCTTCTTGTTAAATTTGAACCACTGTTGCACTAGAGGGTAAGGAGTCATGGCTATACAAAGTTGGGTTTTTACTTGGATAATAGTTTTTTGATTAGTTTTGTGCTGATATGGATGTAGCAATCATAGGGACAGGATATGTGGGCCTTGTGACAGGCGCTTGTTTTGCAGAAATGGGGGCTCGTGTGCATTGTGTGGACACCGATTCGAGCAAGATTGATGGACTTCGACGTGGTGTAATACCAATATATGAACCCGGACTTCAAGAATTAGTCTCAAAAAACAGTTCGGCCGGTCGCTTATCATTTCACAAGGATCTGCGTGAGTGCATAGAGACAGTCGATGTTGTGTTTATCGCAGTAGGGACCCCCTCTACCGATCGAGGAGAGGCGGATCTTAGTGCGGTGCATGCCGTTGCCGAGTGTATAGGCAGTGTGGCTATCCGACCGGTATTGGTCGTCACCAAGAGCACAGTCCCCGTGGGAACCACTTTTCGCGTAAAAGAGATCATCCTCTCAAAGATGCGAGAACGTGGACTGAACTTTCCACTTGAGGTGGCAAACAATCCGGAGTTTTTGAAAGAGGGAACAGCAATCAAGGATTTTATGAGTCCGGATCGTGTGGTCGTCGGAGTGGAAGGCGAGAGAGCCAAGCAGTTGATGAGCCAATTGTATCGCCCTTTTTTGATTAATCACTTTAGGGTCCTTTTCATGGACATACTATCCAGCGAACTGACGAAGTACGCATCCAACTCCATGCTGGCCACGCGTATCAGCTTCATGAACGAATTAGCAAACTTGGCTGAAAAACTAGGTGCTGACGTTGAGATGATTCGCGAGGGTATGGGGGCGGACAAACGAATCGGAAAATCCTTTTTGTATCCCGGATGTGGCTATGGGGGCTCCTGTTTCCCTAAGGATGTACAGGCTCTATCGCATACAGCTAGGCAAAATGGTATGCAAATGAGCATTATAGACCGGGTACATGAGGTCAACGAACAACAAAAGCGACGTCCGTACGAAAAGATTGTCAACCACTTTGGCCCCGATCTCTCGGGACGGGTAATCGCCCTGTGGGGGCTCAGCTTCAAACCCGAGACGGATGATATGCGAGATGCGCCCTCATTGGTTGTGGCTGACCTTTTGCTACAAGCCGGAGCAGAGGTCCGAGCCTATGACCCTGTCGCCATGATCGAGGCACGCAAAAAATTCCCTCACGGGATATACTATGCTGAGGATATATATGATGCGGCTCGTGGAGCAGATGCGGTAGTGCTTCTGACGGAGTGGAAACAGTTTCGACTGCCGGACTGGACTCGGGTAATGAATGAGATGAAAGAGCCGGTCATTGTAGATGGCCGAAATATATATGTTCCGGACGAACTGAGAGCCTTGGGCTTTTGGTACTCCGGTATTGGACGAATATAGAAATGAATAAAAAGGAACCAATCATTAGGAGCCTGCTTGACACAGACTTGTACAAGTTTACGACCGGATATGCCTACACCAAACTTTTTCCTCGGGCTTATGGTCGATTTGAATTCGTGGATCGTGATGGGATGGCGTACCCCAAGGGCTTTGGAGACAAGCTAATGTCGGAAATTCGGAAAATGAGTGAGCTCAAGCTTCAAGAGTCCGAAGCAGAGTTTTTGTCCCAAGAATGTCCGTACCTACCGCCATGCTATATAGACTTTCTGCGGGGGTATCGTTTTGATCCGAATGAAGTGACGGTTCACCAGGATGATGAGGGGCGGTTGCACATACAGGCCGAAGGATTGCTATACAGAATCACCCTCTGGGAGACCCCAATCTTGGCTATTGTCAGTGAGCTGTACTACGAGGAGACCGGACAAAAGCCGGATATTGCACACACCGTGCAGCAGGCGATCGAAAAAGCGGAGGAGATGAAAGCTCATGATCTGCAAGTCTCAATGTTTGGGATGCGCCGACGCTTTAGCAGTGATGTGGAGGATCGTATTACCGCTCTCCTGAAAGAGCATGCCGGCAAGAGCCTTTTTGGTACCAGCAATATGTATTACGCCATGAAGCACCATTTGCGTGTGACCGGTACGCATCCGCATGAGTGGGTGCAGTTTCATGCAGCAATATATGGGTACAAGATGGCCAACTATATGTCTATGGAGGACTGGATCAATGTCTACGATGGAGACCTGGGCACCGTGCTGACCGATACCTACACTACGCGTGTCTTTATGAGCAATTTTTCCAAGAAGCATGCCCTCCTCTTTACTTCGCTAAGGCATGATAGTGGTGATCCTTATCTTTTTACCGACATGGCGATTGCACGATACAAGGAACTCAAAATAAATCCGGCCACTAAGTATCTAGTCTTTTCTGACGCGCTGGATATCCCCAAGGCAGTGAAAATAAAGGAATACTGTGATCAGCGAGGTATCCGAGCTACCTTTGGCGTCGGTACCAACCTGACTAATGATGTCGGAAATCATACGGAGCCACGGAATATAGTCATGAAGCTCTTTGCTTGTAAAATCACCAAGGATCAGCCGTGGCAAAGCTGTGTGAAACTCTCAGACGTTGAAGGCAAGCATACAGGTTACGACAGGGAAATAGAACTAGCAACACAAACATTAGGAATAAAGTGACATGACCGACTCTAACCACATCAAGCGTGGCGAACTCGCCGATAATGCCTATCGTCCTCTGAAACCGGGCGAAGAGTACCATCCTTTTGTTCCCGATAGCCCCATGCCAAAGGAGCTAACCGGTTATAGCCTATTTTGGGGAATTCTGATGGCGATAGTCTTTAGTGCCGCAGCCGCTTACTTGGGACTAAAGGTAGGACAGGTATTTGAAGCCGCTATCCCAATTGCTATAATTGCCGCAGGGATCACCTCGGCAACCAACCGAAAGAATGCACTTCTCGAGAATGTCATGATACAAAGTATCGGTGCATCCAGTGGAGTAATAGTGGCCGGGGCGATCTTCACTATTCCGGCCATATTTATCTTGCAGGAGAAGTATCCGGAGATCTCTGTTAGTTTTTTGCAGATTTTTGTGAGCTCTCTTTTGGGAGGTGTCTTGGGAATATTGATGTTGATTCCTTTCCGAAAGTATTTTGTGAAGGATATGCATGGTCAATATCCTTTTCCGGAGGCTACCGCAACAACTCAGGTACTACTCAGCAGTGAGAAGGGTGGTGCTCAAGCAAAGCCTTTGCTGATTTCCGGCTTGATAGGTGGCTTGTACGATTGGTTGGTCGCTACCCTAGGTGCGTGGCATGAGACGATCTCGTCTACGGTTGTGTCGTGGGGCGCAATGGTTGCCGATCGTGCCAAACTGGTCTTCCAACTCAATACTAGTGCCGCTGTCCTTGGACTGGGCTACATCATCGGGCTGAAATATGCTGCTATTATTTGTGCGGGATCAGCACTGGTTTGGTGGGTCATAGTTCCCTTGATGAGTATGATTTGGGGTGGGGATATCTTGGCTTTTGGAGATCCTACGATCACAACAACAGTGGGCGAAATGTCTGCGCAAGAAATCTTCTTGCACTACGGACGTAATATCGGTATTGGAGGTATCGCTATGGCCGGTGTGATCAGCATATGGAACAACCGGAAGATTATTGGATCGGCTGTAGGCCTTGCCAAGAAAGAACTCGGAGGGGCTACTCATGCAAACGAAAACGATGAACTTGGGAAGGCTTTGCCTCGTACGCAACGAGATATCCCTATGGCGATAATCGTGTGGGGGATTGTTTTGGCTTTGGCTTGCATTGGTGTGTTTTTCTATTTCGGTGTTGTGCAACAAAACCTTCTATGGGCAGTAGTGGGACTTGTCCTTACTTCGCTCATTGCCTTTCTCTTTACGACCGTGGCTGCCAATGCTATTGCTATTGTTGGATCCAACCCTGTCTCCGGGATGACCTTGATGACCTTGATCGTTGCAAGTGTTGTCTTGGTCGCTTTTGGGATGAATGGCCCTTCGGGAATGGTCTCAGCTTTGGTTATTGGTGTTGTTGTCTGTACGGCGTTGTCAATGGCCGGAGGGTTCATTACGGATCTAAAGATAGGCTACTGGCTTGGATCTACACCTAGAGTCCAGCAAACATGGAAGTTTCTAGGGACTTTGGTCTCTGCCGCAACCGTATGTGGGGTGGTCATTGTGCTCAACAAAACCTATGGCTTTACCGGCCCTGATGCGCTGAATGCTCCCCAAGCCAATGCTATGGCTGCACTTATAGAACCATTGATGACCGGTCAAGGCGCCAAGTGGCTCCTCTATGGGCTTGGCGCAGCTCTGGCTTTGGCGCTAACTGTTGCGAAAGTGCCGGCATTGCCGTTTGCGTTGGGGATGTTTATACCGCTAAGCCTGAACCTTCCTCTCCTGGTGGGTGGGGCTGTAAGTTGGTATGTCTCCTCTAGGTCCAAATCTGCAGATCTCAATAAAGCCCGACGTGACAAGGGTACGCTGATTGCTTCAGGGTTCATTGCCGGTGGTGCCTTGATGGGTGTTGTCAGTGCGATCATGAAGCTTTCCGGAGTTGACTTGGTGCAGAAGGAGTGGCTAGACTCGGCATGGAGTCATGCCCTGACGGTTGTCGTGTATCTCCTTATTGTTTACTATCTGACCCATGCAAGTAAAAAGGCTGATGAATACAGAGACAATTAATTCGGCGCTACGGGTCGTAGACCGGCTCATCACAGAGGAATGCACCGCCCTGCACCGTTGTGAGCCAAAGGGCTTATATGAGCCTATCGCATATATCCTGGAGTTGGGGGGCAAGCGCCTCAGGCCGTTGCTTGCCTATTTGACCTATGAGCATTTTTCCGGAGCGGACTTTGACCTTCTTCAGATCGAGCCTATCGTTAAGGCAGTAGAGCTTTTTCACAATTTTACCCTCCTGCATGACGATCTGATGGACGACGCTCCGGTCCGGCGCGGACAACCGACAGTCTACAAAAAATGGGGGGCAAATACTGCCATCCTCTCCGGAGATGCCATGATGATTGAGTCCTACAAGGCTCTTAGTCAAGTGGATCCCAGTTTGTTGCCCAGGGTGTTGGCCATTTTCAATGACATGGCAACTGGTGTCTGCGAAGGTCAACAATTGGATATGGAGTACGAGTCCAAGGACTTGGATGCAATCACGATAGCAGATTACCTAGGTATGATTCGTCTCAAGACATCGTACCTCTTTAGGGGAAGCATGATGATGGGAGCATTGGTTGCAGGACTCGACAATGTGGCACTCAATACCATTGCCACAGCTGCCGATCGAATGGGGCTTGCTTTTCAGATCATGGATGATTATCTGGATGTCTTTTCTGATAAACCGGACTTTGGTAAGGTTACCGGAGGGGATATTGTTGAGGGAAAACGTACTTGGCTTTTGCTCAAGGCCTATGAGCTAGACCCTGCCAACCTTACTGTCGCATTGGGCTCTGAGAGTACAGAAAAACGTATCGCCGAGGTGACGCAAGTGTATATCTCCAATCACGTTGACCGTTTGGCACTTGCCGAGGTGGACAGACTTACAGAAGAGGCCATAGAGATGCTTGACTCTCTAGACAACCCACCGATCATGATCAAGAGCCTGTTTCGGGCTTTGGTGCAACGAATTTCGTAAATATAATCGCAGGGGTATTGTATTCATCAGAAATATTTGTATCTTTGCAACCAGAGAGTTCGGGATGTAGCTCAGTCCGGTTTAGAGTGCGCGTCTGGGGGGCGTGAGGTCGCTGGTTCGAATCCAGTCATCCCGACTAGTTAGAAGGTGTGTCAAAACAATTGTTTTGACACACCTTTTTCATATAGTTCTATAGGTGTTTCCTGTGACTGAGCTGAGTACATGGGTGAGAGTCCTCATGGGGCGCTCTTTCTGGTGGTTAAACGGTGGCCAAATAGTCCTCTGCACCACTACTTTACCATCCTTGTTCTCGCCTTTGTTTTTAGCATTTTGCAAATGATAGATAATCAGCAGATTGCAGGTCAGTGCGAGTTTCACGGATAGAAGCGAAAGTTTTCACGGATAGAAGCGAAAGTTTTCACGGATAGCAGCGAAAGTTTTCACAGATAGAAGCAATTGGTTAGATCGGATAGAAGGAAATACGAGGTATGGACGGATGAAAAATCAGTCCTCCTTTTTCAAGGATTTGGTTCTTGATGAATGGTTGGCAGTTTACTTTTGAAGCCCACTTGCTTTTTGGTACATTTGTACTACAAGACGATTTATTCAATAATACCCAATGAAAGGAGGTACGAGCATGCGAGATCATCCGGAGAATAGTGAGGAATATAAGGGACTGAAGGTGAATGCCGGTGTCCATGTTGCTCCTATGGTAAACCCTCACTTCCGAAGGGTGAGAAAAAAGGAGTTGACGGTGGAGGACTATGTCTCCGGTATCCTTGATGGAGACCGAGTGATGCTGTCTCGTGCCGTGACACTTGTGGAAAGTCGTCTGCCCCAGCACCGAGCGATGGCCCAAGAGGTTATTGAGCGATGCTTGCCCTTCAGCAAGCATTCTGTCCGTGTCGGGATTACCGGTGTGCCAGGTGCCGGTAAGAGTACATCTATAGATGCCTTTGGGATGCATGTTCTGGAAAAGGGACACAAGCTTGCTGTTTTGGCAATAGACCCTTCGAGTGAACTTACCAAGGGATCTATACTGGGAGACAAGACATGTATGGCTGAGCTGTCGAAGCAAGAGAATGCCTTCATCCGTCCCAGCCCGTCAGCAGGGTCCTTGGGTGGTGTTGCTCGGAAAACGCGCGAGACAATAGTATTGTGTGAGGCCGCAGGGTTCGATACCATATTTGTGGAGACTGTGGGGGTGGGGCAGAGTGAAACAGCAGTCCACTCGATGGTAGACTTTTTCTTGCTCATACAGTTGGCCGGAACAGGTGATGAACTTCAGGGGATCAAGCGAGGCATCATGGAAATGTGTGATGGTATCGTGATCAATAAGGCTGATGGTGATAATGTGAAAAAAGCTGAGCTGGCAGCCTCGCACTTTCGCAATGCGCTACACCTTTTTCCAAAGTCTGAGAGTGGCTGGACCCCAAGGGTCGAAACCTACTCCGGCTTTTATGGCCTGAACATAGATAAGGTATGGGCGATGGTGGAGGAGTATATTGACTTTGTGAGAAAAACGGGCTACTTTGATCATAATCGCAACAAGCAGGCCAAGTACTGGATGTATGAGACCATCAACGAGGCACTGAAGAGTTCGTTTTACCAAGATCCACGTATTCGAGCTCTATTACCACGTATGGAAAAGGAGGTGCTTGACGATCACATCAGCTCATTCGTGGCAAGTGGTCGATTGTTGGAGACCTATTTCCAAGAAAAGAGACCGTGTGATGAATAATCGATCGTTCTACATGATTATCTCCGTCCTTTGTTTGGTGGATATGGTGCTTCTGCTACGACCTAATCCTGAGGTTGCCTCTGTGGTTCGGACGATAGTCTGTGGTGGTGCGCTCTACTATGCGGTGAAGCGACTCCGCCGTCCTGGGCCAATGACTGTTCTTTTTATTGCCGTGGCTGTGGTGTACAATCCATTTTGGACACTACGTATGGAGCCTGTTTGGTGGTTGCTGTGCGATGTGGTGTCAATGGCTCTCTTTTATTTACTTTCCCGTATTACTCCTATTCGCGAGTCGGGGGTGAAGCGTTATGTTGAGTGCGATGAGTCGGATAAGTAGGTGTGTTTGGCTCTGCCTACTCCTCGCTCTTGTCGGGTGTAAGTCCGAGAGTTCGCAAGATCTACCAACCCTTTTGCGCGATCTAGGCGAGGTCCGAAAGTTGGACCTCGTAGAGATGCGTACTGAGGAGACGATTATTATCTCCGGCAGCCCCTATACGTTAGCGACTATTCGTTCGTTGGATGATGCCGTGGGGTATATTGATGACCTACTCAGAACCGGGAATCGGGTGGGGGTGTACTCTTTTGTGAGCTATGTAGGGGCTTTTGTGGACTTATCCTCATTGGCCGCAGCTGATGTCCGGGTTGATCCTTCGCGGCACAGGGTGGAACTTACGTTACCGGCTGTGCAGGTCGAACCTCTTGGGCGAGGTACAACACTGGAGAAACTGCACGAACGGGTGACCGGTACTCAAAAAAGTATCACGAATGAGGAGCGAACTGCTCTCCAAAACAAAGCTTCAGAGCTTCTCCGCCGGCGGATAGAGCCCGGAGAACCACTCTATAACGAATTGGTGGTACGGGGACAAAATAAGGCGAGAGCCTACTTTGTCGGCATGCTCCATGCTCGTGGATATGATGAGGTGACGGTTTCGTTTCAGAAAGAGGTCTTGGAGCATGAATAAGCGTATCCTGAAGTTGGGCGTTGGAGTGATCGTCCTTTTTGTTGTCGCCCTTTCCGCCTTTTTTATCGTCAAGCATCGTACCACCGGACACCAAAATAGTGAGGCAGTCTACGCCTCCATGATCAAGGACATCAAGGAGTTGATCCGTGTCACCACACTAGAGGGAGATCGTATGATTCCGGTGACACTGGAGGATAAAGGGGTGGGGGCTTTTGCACTCGGAAGCTACAAAGTGAGGATCTCGTACAATGTAGAGGCCTTGGAGACCTATCAACTGGGAGATACACTCTTGGTGCGCCTTCCGCGAGAGGAGGTGACTATCCTGGAGAATGATCGGGTGGGATTTCGGGTCATTGATGTGTGGGGAACAACCGTCTGGTCACGGTTGCGTGGTGTCACACTCACCCTTGAGCAAGAAAATCGTATGCGTGAGATAGCCAAAAGCCGGCTCCGAAAAGACCTACAGAGAGATGGCTCCATCCAAGAGGCTCGGAACAATGCGATACATGCGGTCAGCGATATGCTCAGTGTGGTCCCAGGCACTGTGATTGTACTCGAGCCGGCAGCGACAAGACCGGGTTTGCCACCGGCAACCGTCCGTCGACTGGGCACTGAGGTCTTTGAAAAAGAGCCCTCCAAACAATTTTAAATAAACAACAACAATACTTCTATGCGACCAACCAATATCTCTCTATGCTTGATGCTCTTGCTAGGGCTGACAGCTTTTGCATGCGACGACAAGGGAAAAGGCGATGAAGAAAAGGAGACCGTAGAGGCGCAAGTGGTGACCGACAGCCCTTTCTCAGGAGACAATGCCTATGAGCATGTGCGAGCTCAGGTGAAGTTTGGCCCAAGAGTCCCCAATACCGATGGACATGAGGCTTGCCTAGCCTATCTACAGGAAACTCTTGTCGCTACCGGACTGGAGGTACGCACCCAGCCGATGCTACTCACGGCCTACGATGGTACGCAACTCCGGGCAACAAATATCATTGCGAGCTACAAGCCTGAGCGAAAAAACAGAGCATTGCTCTTTGCCCACTGGGATACTCGACCAATGGCTGACCACGATGATAATCCTGCCCTGCGTGACAAGCCCATAGATGGGGCAGATGATGGAGCGAGTGGCACGGGGCTTTTGCTGGAGATGGCTCGGCTGATAGCGACGTCCGACCTGAAAAATATAGGGGTGGATATCCTCCTTTTTGATGCTGAGGACTATGGGGTCCCCGAGGGAGTCGACTACAAGGGGCGTACCGAAACAACCTGGGCACTGGGTACCCAGTATTGGACTAAGCACCCACACGTGGAGGGATATATGGCGGACTTCGGGATATTGGTGGACATGGTTGGGGCCAAGGATGCCACTTTTTACCGTGAGTACTTCTCTGTCAATTCTGCCAGCCGGTATGTCAATAAAATATGGGCTACCGGACGCCGTCTAGGGCATGCCAAGTACTTTATCAATGAGATGGGGGGAGCCATCACGGATGACCACTACTTCGTGATCGAAAATCTACGCATTCCGTGCGTCAATATCGTTAATTATGACCCGACCCGTGCTAAGGGATTTGGCGACTATTGGCATACGCATAATGACAATTTGGACAACATCAGCCGAGAGACACTGCAAGCAGTCGGAGAGACTGTCTGGCAGGTGCTTTTGGACTACGATGCGGAGCAGGCGAAGCAGTGACTCATAGGGCCCTCTATTTGTGGAAAATCGCCTGTGAACGAATAGACAATAGACTTTGATATTTATGGAAACAATCAAGGAGCGTCAGGACGAATTGATAAGCGAATTTTCGCTGCTGGATGATTGGATGGATCGCTATGCACTCATTATTGAAATGGGAAATGAGCTTGAGCCTCTCTCCGATTCCGATAAAGTGCCCGAGCATACCATCGAAGGGTGTCAGAGCAGAGTGTGGATTGTAGGAACTCCACAGCCGGACGGAACGCTCAAGCTACGGGCCGACTCCGATGCGGTCATCGTCAAGGGGATAATCGCTATGCTTTTGCGTGTCCTTTCCGGACAAAAGGCGCAAGACATAGCATCGGCCGACCTCTACTTTATTGATCAGCTGGGGTTGCACGAACACTTCTCACCCACTCGGTCCAACGGACTGCTCGCCATGGTCCGTCACATCAAGATACTTGCACAGGCAATGCTCATGAGGTCATGATCAAGATTCTAGCTGAGCAGTCAATCCCCTATTTGCGTGGGGTGCTAGAGGAGCTGGGCGAAGTCACTTACTTGCCCTCGGCTGAGTTTACCCCGTCATCTGTCCGAGATATGGACTGGCTGATCGTCCGCAGTATCACCAAGTGTACCGAGCAGTTGTTGGCGGGCTCTCGTGTCCGCCTCATTACTTCTGCCACGATTGGGTATGACCATATAGATACGGACTATTGCGACCGTGCCGGGATTGCTTGGTACAATGCCCCGGGTTGTAATGCCGGCGGGGTGGGGCAATATTTTGGGGGCGTGCTGTCTTACTTGGCGGTGAACCACCTTTTTGATCCTAGAGGAAAGACGATCGGTATCGTAGGAGTGGGACATACAGGTACGTATGTCGCACGCTATGCGGAGGCGATGGGGATGAAGCTGCTCCTGAACGACCCTATTCGTGCCGAGCGTGAGGGATCGCAGGGATTTGTCGACTACCCCACACTGATGCACAAATCGGATCTGATTACGTACCATGTGCCTCTTACCTACGATGGAGAGCATGCCACCTATCATCTCTTTAGCGACGCAACACTCCGGCTAATTGGCAAGCGTCGACCTTTGTTGGGCAATTTTTGCCGTGGCGCAGTGACTGATACTTCCGCTCTCCTAAGAGGGGTGCGCAACGGCTACCTAGGCGGTCTGCTCATTGACTGCTGGGAAAATGAGCCCCACATATCTACGGACCTTTTGGAGCGAGTCCTCATCGGGACGCCACACATTGCCGGCTTTTCGGCCGATGGCAAGTCCAATGCCGCACGTGCCTGTCTCCTCCGAGGGCTAGAGTTTTTTGGACTAAAAAGTACACGTCTCTCTCGTGTGGCTCCGGAGCCACCTCAGGTTTCCACGATTGATCTGTCGGATTTTCCGAATGATGGTCTGCGCCTTTTCCGAGCCGTACTTTCTACCTACGACCCCTATCCCGTAGACCGTCGGCTGCGAAAGGAGTATGGAGACTTTGAACTCCTGCGACGTACCTATTCATATCCTCGTGAACCACATGCCTACCTCGTCCTAAATGCTACGGATGAGGAGGCCGAGCCTTTGAGCCACATTGGCTTCGGTATTGGATAAAAAACATGGAAGCAAAACTCATTGCTATAGCTCACTCCCCGAAACAAAAGTTGCAACTAGAGGTCCAGCAGAGTGGATCGGATCTTTCTTTCAGTTTGATCCACGGGGGATGTCTCCTTTTTGACCGCTCATCGCTTGGCTTGGATTTTGTCGGTGGCGGTAAGGAGCCCATCACGCTCACTTGGACAGATATGTGTGCGATGCCTGAGGATGGGGTGGAGCTGATGACCACCTTTTCCAGAGGAGCAGAGTGGTTTGTGATCCGTTTTTTGTTGCGCGATGATTGTTTGTCGTTTCGCTACGAACTGTACAATACCGGTGATCGGAGCGTTGTGGGAGAAAAGACCTGCTTCCACTTCGGCCCCGATGCTAACTTTCTCATAGACCAAGATGTCTACAAGGTAGTCGATGCTCGGGGGCTGAAGTTGCCTGTGTTGCTCGAGATGGACAATGGTCTCTATGTCGGTGTTCGTCGGACTCCCTCGCTCTCCTCATCTGAGCCCATGCTTCGGCTAAAAAGCGGACGACATCTCGAGGTCCTTTGTGGTACCGAGCGGGAGTCCAAGGAGGCAGTCGGCCATCTCATTACTCCGTGGTGGATCCTTGCCATCACTCAGCCGTAGACGCTTGGTGAATGTCCTGATCTTATCGACGTTCGTGTCGGGTGGAGGTGCGGCCGCTGCCGCCTACAAGCAGTTGGAGGCCCTGCATCGGGTGGGTGTACCTGCTCGTATGTTGGTGGCGGCACCGCTCACCGGATCGGATGACCACTTGCCCATTCGCTCTGTGGGGGGCATGCGGTGGCGACTTTTTCGCTACTTGGAAAAGCTGGGTACGCTCTTGAGGGTAAAGGATCGGTCGTTGTTGTTTCGTTTCTCGGACGCTACGCTGGGGGTGGAGGTGGCGGATCATCCTTGGGTCAAATGGGCTGACGTCGTACATATTCACTGGGTGCAGCAGAGTTTTTTGTCCTTCTCGGGTCTTCAGTCCTTGCTTTCGTTGTCGGACAAACGCTTTTTTTGGACACTTCATGACCTTTGGCCCATCACCGGAGGTTGTCACTCGCCCTATGTGTTGGGGGCGGGCGGGACTACTCTGTGTGATCACTTCTTGCATGGCTGCGGGGGATGCCCCTTGTTGCCCGGACAAGCGGAGGAGAGCTACACGAGGCATCATTTTGACCAAAAGCTCCGACTGCCCCTGGACAAGGTCCACTTCTTGGGGGTGAGCCGTCCGATCGTGGAGCTTGCTCAAAAGTCACCCATAACTCACAGAGTCTCTTACTTGCCTAATTTTTACGACTCCACCTTGTTTTTCCCAGCCCCTGAGCGACGGGCGAATGAGATGCCATTTCGCTTGCTTTTTGTGGCAGCGCGTCCGGACGATCCAGTCAAGGGACCGGATCTGCTCCGTGACATTCTAGACCGATGCTGTCGTCTCTCGGAGTCGTTTCGGTCACGGGCTGTGTTGATCTGCATCGGTAGGCCCAAGCGACCGGAGGTGTTTCGTGATTGGCCGATCAGTCTGGAGCTGCACGGACCGGTCTTTCCGGAGGCGTTGGCAGAGTATTACCGCGCCTCAGATCTGACCCTCTCCACCTCCCGCCATGAGACGTTTGGGCTGACCTTGCTTGAGTCACAAGCTTGTGGCACTCCGGTTTGTGCCTTTTCGGTGGGGGGTATTCCTGACGTTGTTCCTCCGGAATCTCTTGTGGCGCCTTATGACACGCTGCAGTTTGCTCAGCGGATCTTGTTTTATTTCGATCGGCAAAAAGGCTCCGACTCCTTTTCTATGGGCACGAGTGTGGAGCGTTTTTCTCAACATGTGGTTCTCCCGAAACTTTTGGCACTCTATGAGGCTGAGGCCTAAAGGCTTCTCGTTGCCTTGTCGTCCTTGGAATTAGACCTCGGTAGTATGTGCCGGGGTGTACTGTCGGTTAATACCGGTTTTTTCCTCTTTTTTCCGATTTCTCCTAGTCCGACTTGATGGCCGATGGCCTCTAGTCCGGATTTTCGTCTTTCATTTGCCTGTCGCCTTTCTCGTCTTAGGATCGTCCTAGAGTCTCTTTCGCATGAGACTGTAGTTTCTTCCGCATGAAACTACAGTTTCTCCCCGTTGAAACTGCGGTTTCTCCCCGTTGAAACTACAGTTTCAACAGATGGAACTTAGAGTTTCGTCCAGCGTGGATTTTTTTCTCAAGGGGATGGCGTGGGTGGAGGAGTGTGCTGATGGTGACCATTGTCTTTGTATTGGGCAAGAAAAAGTCCGCAAGTCATTCTATGTGGAATGGCGTGCGGACCTAGGTCTCTGTGTCTCGTTGCTTTTGGTGCGGGTGATCGGTCTTTAGTTGTAGCTGAAGGCGCGCTCGGTGATGGTGTATTGGTACTCTTTGCCCCTTTTCTTTTGGGTGGTGATTCGGCGGTTCCAGTTGCCTTTTTGGTCGTAGTTGTAGAGGTAGGCTCTGATCGCCAGTGTGTCTGTGGCATTGGTCTCGATCTCTTGTGTTGGGTCTCCCATTTTGTTGATGGCGTAGACTTTTTTGGAGACGATGATGCCGTTGGTACTTTGTGTGATGGCTGTGACGTTCCCTCTGACGTCGCGTTCCCAGAGGGTTTCGTCAATGGCTTCTCGGGCGTCGGAGGGAGTGCTTGTGGCCTGAAGAGGTAGGGCCTTTTTGTTGATTTTTATTTGGATGGTCTTGGTGACTTGTCCGTTGTTGTCCCGGTAGATTTGTTGCATGGTGCCGGCTTCAAGGTCACGGGTGGTGGTCACAGTGCCTTCGGATGTGGTCATCACGGTCTCTTTGGGGCTGTCTTTGTAGCTTCGGTGTGTTTCGGATAGGGTGTTTCCGTTGGCGTCCATCACTTTTTGGTGGGTGATCATGCCTTGGTTGTCAAAGGTGTAGTCGGAGGATTCGATGGGGTCTCCCAGGGTGAAGGCCAGGTCGCCGTTGCCTTTGGTCGCCGTGTAGTCTTTTTGGGACATCTGTACGACATTGCCGTGTAGGTTTAGGAGTAGTGTGTCTCGGGTCATGTGTGCGACACTTTTGTCGCATCCGGTGGTGAGGAAGAGTGTGGAGAGGGTGAGGAGGAGAGTTGTTTTTTTCATGGTGTCAGTGGGCTTTGGGGTGGTTGTTTAGTGCGAGCTCAAAAGCTTGTCGGTAGTCTTGGAAGAAGTGTTTCCAGTCGGCTTGAGAGGCCAGTTTTTGGGCATTTTGGTGTGCTGTTTCTTTTAGGGAGTCAGGTGCCTGGCTGTAGTTTTGGATGGTTTGGGCGAGCTGATTGGCCACGTCATCGTAGTTGTCATCGCTTCGGTCGAGTACGAGTACTCCACTGTTGAGTGTGTCGGTGTTGACAAGGCTCCTTGCCCATAGTCCGAACCCCGCCTTGTCGGTCGTGACGGTAGGTATCCCAAAGGCGATGCTCTCAAGTGGGGTGTAGCCCCAGGGCTCATAGTATGAGGCAAAGACGGTGAGGTCTATGGCAGGTAGTAGGTCGTAGTAGCGGATGTCCAAGATGCCGTCGTGTCCGTCGAGGTAGGCGGGGATGAAAAGAGGGTAGACGTGTTTGCCCCAGGTGTGTCTCAGCCGATCGAGCTGACGGATGAGGATGTTGCTATCTTGGTCGTTGAGCCAGTGGGTGCAGTAGGGCTGTTTGGCAGGAAGGGAGAGCTGTCGGTCACTATTCAGCCCGAGCCGGATCTCCGGTCGGGGTTCTTTCACCCAAGCCGGAACAGCGATGATCGGGAGTATGTCGGTGGTGGCTGAGGGGATGCGAGCAAGTGCATCAACAAAAAGGTCAAGCCCCTTGTTTCGGTACTCGAAGCGACCGCTCGATAGGATGATGCTTGCATCATCGCTGATCTTGGCTCCGTAGAGGGTTCGTGCGATATTGAGCAACTTTTTTCGTCCCTCTGCGCGGAGGAGGCTCCGCTTGTTGTTGCTTGGGACAAAGTCCGGCTCAAAGCCGTTTTTGGTCACGACGTCCACCGGTCGCTCCAGTAGCTGGGCGCACTCTACGGCGGTGACCTCACTCACGGTGCAAAAGACAGTGGCCTCGTGTGCGGCTTTTTTTTCCACTGCATGCTTGGCGACTACCCCTAGCTCCTGGGCCATTTGGTCGCCATGGTAGCCGGTCATGTACTTGTAGAGCTCTTTGTTGTTGCCTGATATAGATCGGCCGACTGTCGTGGCATGGGTGATGAATATTGTGGGGAGGCCAGGTTCATTTTTTTTGAGCCAAAGGAGCCCCATGCCTGTGGTCCACTCATTGAATATCGCCACTGGGCGCTCGCTCCCGTGTAGGGTGCTGTATGCTTTCATGACACGTGCGGATGCGGTGGCAAAAAGGCAGCTCTCATCGTAGTCACCGTATCCACTCTCGCTGCTGAGACGGTAGTCCTCCCACATGTCGTAGTAGATGAGGTCTCGTTCGGCATAGAGGGGCTGAAAGTCTACCAATGCCACTCTAGGCTCTCCGGGAACAAGCCAGGTGCCGAGGTAGGTCGGCAACCCACAGAGTTGGGAGAGAACGCTGTCGGGCTCCTCGCTGTCGAGGCGGACATCTTCTTGCCTGAAGTGTCGCCGGAAAGGCCCGACGAATAGGACGGCATCTCTGCCATAGCTCTCCACCATAGTGGCTGCACGAGTGCTGAGAACGGCATAGATACCGCCCACTTTGTTGCAAACCTCCCATGAGGTCTCCATGATCAGGGTGGGGGCTGTGCTTTGTCTGAGTGCTGTCATCTTTTTGTCTTTGTACTGAAGGATCTTTTTGCTCTGTCGGTGGACACCAGCGTAGGGAAAGAGATTGCTTGTATTTGTTGCGAACAGAGACAAAAGTACTGATTTTTTGATGATTTCTCATCTCGGCTCATCGCTCAATTGTGAGTTTAGTTGAGTAGTCACTTTGTTTTTTTTGTACCTTTGTGCAGTTTAATTAGCGTCAAATCAGTAATCAACAAAATATGCTACAACGCCAATACAAGCAGTGGGAGCGTCTGCTTAGCTACTTGGTCTTTATCGCTAGCACTGTGGTCTATCTCCTTACGATGGAGAAAAGTGCCAGTGTGTGGGACAACCCCGAGTTTATCACGACATTTAGCAAGCTGGAGGTGGGGCACCCGCCCGGAGCACCATTCTATATGCTGGTGTACAACCTCTTTTCCCACTTCTTTCCAGCGGGGATTCCTTGGATTGCGATTTCGGCGAATAGCTTGAGTGCCCTCCTTGCGGGGCTGACCATCCTGATCCTCTTCCGGACCATTAGCCACTTGATCCGTCGTAGCTATGGCCTTAGGTCCTCCCTGATGCTTGATTCGGCATTACCTATGGAGCAGGCAATCCTAGGTCTCGGGGGTGCCTTGGTGGGGTCTTTGCTCTTTGCATTCACGGATAGCTTTTGGTACAGTGCTGTGGAGGCTGAGGTATATTCCTTCTCCTCTTTCTTTACCGCTTTGGTCTTTTACCTCATGCTGAAGTGGGAGGAGAGTGCGGACGATGCTCAGGCGGACAGGTGGCTGATACTTATCGCCTATCTCATGGGATTGAGTGTCGGAGTGCACTTGCTTAACCTCCTCACTATCCCGGCGATGGCGTTGATCTACTACTTCAAAAAGTCCGAAAAGACCACTTGGAAGGGCGGAGTCGTGGCGATCTTGACTTCGTTTGCCCTGATTGTGATTATAATGTTTGGGATCATACAGGGGGTTCCGCAAGTGGCCGGTTACTTTGACCTGTTTTTTGTGAATACCCTTGGGCTGCCGTTCAATAGTGGTTTAGCCTTTTATATCATCTTACTCTTTGTTACGCTGATTGCAACGTTTGCCGGCATAATGTCCGGTCGGAGTACCATCTTGGTTCGTGTAGGCTTTTTGTGCAGCGTAATATTGATGGGTATCCCATTCATGGGGAATGGCTGGGTGGTACCACTTGTGCTGATTGCAGCCTTGGGTTGGTACCTCTTTAGTCGCAAGAGCCTGCCCTTGCATACATTGGGGCAAAGTACGCTGGCGATGTTTGTGTTCTTTATCGGATTGAGTACCTACGGTGTGATTTTGATTCGTGCCAACTCGGATATCCCGATGAACCAAAACACACCATCGGACGTCTTTTCGCTCCGGTATTATTTGGCACGCGATCAGTACGGTAGCACACCGCTTATCTACGGTCAGACCTATGCCTCATTGCCCAAATATGATGCTCAGGGGAATGCAGTAACGACCAAGACAACAACCTATCGTCGTGCGCCAAAGTACGATCCATCCGACAAGGATAGGTACATGGCGGTTGAGTCCGAGAAGCTGGAGTATCGTGACGATATGAAGATGTTCTTTCCGCGTGTCTACAGCAATATGCTCCCTCACTTCAAGCAAGGCTATGAAATCTGGGGTAATATTACGGGCGAGCCGATGAATATCGTCCAGCGTGGTGAGCACCGGACAGTAGTGGTGCCAACTTTCTTTGAAAACCTCCGGTATTTCTTTTCGTATCAGCTCAACTACATGTACTGGCGCTACTTCATGTGGAACTTTAGCGGTAGGCAAAATGACCTCCAAGGACAAGGCGAAATCACGAAAGGAAATTGGCTTACCGGGATACCACTTATAGACGGACTGTTTTTGGGGCCTCAGAAAGACTTGCCCACATTTGTCAAGGACAACCCAGCATACAATCGCTACTTCATGCTACCCCTAATATTGGGAATACTGGGGTTGTTGATGCAGCTGTATGGTCGACGGCGAAGTCAGGAAAACTTCTGGATCGTCATGGCTCTCTTCTTTATGACCGGGATAGCCATTGTGCTGTATGTGAATCAAACCCCTGCTCAAGTCCGGGAGCGTGACTACTCGTATTTGGGATCATTTTATGCTTTCGCGATATGGATTGGATTTGGCGTGCCTGCTCTTTACAACCTCTTTGCGAAAAGGAAAGGTACCGGAGCCCCCAAGCTGGCGGCACTCATCACGATCCTTTGCCTAGGTGTCCCGGCTCTGGTACTCGCCGAAAACTATGATGACCACAACCGAAGTGGTCGCAGCTTGGCGAGTGACTTTGGACGCAACTACTTGGAGAGCTGTGAGGAGAATGGTATCATTTTTTGCAATGGTGATAATGACACCTTCCCTCTATGGTATGCCCAAGAGGTGGAGGGGGTACGCCGTGACTTAAAGGTCTGCAACACCTCCTACTTGCAAGCGGACTGGTACATTGAGCAGATGAAAAGGTGGCACTATGACTCTGCACCACTGCCTATCACCTGGGGACTGAAGGAGTACGGAGGTGACCGTCGAGGAGTGGCCTACATCATACCGTCCGGGAGCGAGTCTATCCAGGTACGTACAGCTCTGGACTTTATCGCCAGCGATGACCCCAGGCTCAAGCGAGTGCCCGGTATATCGCAGGAGGTTGATTACCTTCCGACCAACAAGCTAACCCTGGCCTACAATCCAGAGAAGCTCATACAAAGCGGAGCCATCTACCCCTCCGATACAGCGTACATCACCGAGCCTGTGATGCGCTTTGACCTCAGCAAAAAAAGCTATCTGGGTAAGCAGGAGATGATCATCTTGGATCTGATGGATAGTAACCGCTTTGAGCGTCCTATATACTACTGCATCACTGTGGGCGAAGGTGAGCATGTGGGGATGACACCCTACATGCGCCAGACCGGTATGGCCTTTCAGGTTATGCCTTTTGTGACAGAGGGTACACCGGCCAGGATAGATACTGAGAGAATGTATCAAAATGTTACTAAAAAGTTTCGTTGGGGTGGCGCCGACCTTCCCGGGGTATATATGGACGAAAACAATCGCCGTATGTGCGAGACCTACCGCTCTCAGGTATTTGGAAAGCTCGCCCTTGCCCTGATAGAAAAGGGTGATTCGGTCCGTGCAAAAGAAGTGCTAGACTTGTCTCAGCATGCTATTCGGGCAGATGTTATTCCGCACGGTGCATCCTCTCTCAGTATCATCACAGCATATACTGCACTAGGGGCTATTGATGTGGCGGAGGCCATCTCAGCAGAGATTCTCGATAATGCTTTGCAGGATCTGGACTGGTACTACAGGCTCAGGGCCAACTATTTTGCACTCAACCTACGTGAAGTAGAGATGGAGGTGATCATTGCCTCCGAATTGCTTCGGATCAATGAGGCTGCAGGAGGTAAGCTCAAGGCTAAGTATGGAGAAAAAGTAAAGTACTACCAAGAGAGCTATCTGCAAATAGCCAAGCAACTACAAAAGTAGACGACATATGCTCATAGAGCAGCCCCCCGCACTATACCGCTTGTTATTTAGACGAGCAACATGGCGCATGCCCACGCTGGAGCTTACCGGTCGCAAGACTGTTTACCTCACTTTTGATGATGGTCCTATACCTATTGTTACTCCTTGGGTATTGGAGCAGCTTCGTACCAGAGGTATTCGGGCCACTTTTTTCATGGTGGGGGATAATGTCTATAAGTATCCACACGTCTATCAGCAAGTGATTGATGCCGGTCATGAGGTGGGAAATCACACGCATCATCACCTCCATGGGCTCCTATTTCGTACCAAAAACTACGTGGAGGATGCTCTGGAGGCGCACGACCTGATACAATCTTCGCTCTTTAGACCCCCAAATGGTCACATGCGCCTTCGTCAGAGCCTCTCCATCGCCAAGTATTTTGATACCATCATGTGGGATGTCGTGACGAGGGACTATAGTAATCTAGTCACACCACAGCAGGTGTTGCATAATGTCAAGCAATACACACGTGATGGGTCGATCATTGTTTTTCACGACTCCATAAAGGCATGGGAAAAACTCACCTATGCACTCCCTCGAGCACTTGATTGGCTAATAGGTGAAGGCTACGTCTTTCAGACTATATCGGAAGGGCTAAGGATCAAGGAGAGGGCAAATCGACGCTAACAGTGTGTCTATGCGTGTCTTGGTGATCGCACTCAGATGACTCAGAAGGGGATTGTTATGAAACGATCCCCTTTTTTATGTTTCATAGGCTCTCCGATGATACTGCAATGGTGAACTGCCGTGGAGACTCCCCCCAGAATTTGCCTAAGAGAGGAGAAGAACGACAAGCAATTGGGCAATGATGACCCTCAGAAACATCCCCATCGGATAGACACTCGCATAGCTAATGGTAGGCGTGTCGTCCTCCAGTCGCCCGGCCATGTAGTCCAGCGCAATGGGATTGGCCATGGCACCACAGATCCATCCGGCAATTGTACTAAACGTCTGCTTGGTCATAAGGAGTGCCAGCAGACCGACTAAAAATGTCGGGACAATCGTGAGTACAGCACCCATCCCCAGCCACGATAGTCCGGGACCCTTTGTGAGCATACCAAAGAACTCCCCACCACTCGCCAAGCCAAGCCCGCCGAGGTACAGTGTGATACCGAGTGTTCGCAACATGAGGTTGGCGGAGTGTGTAATATAGGTATTGAGCCGAAATCGGACACCATATGCACCGATAATGATACCCATGATGATGGGACCACCCGCTATACCTAGCTTGATAGGAGAGTCCATCAGAGGCAAGTGTATAGGGATTGCCCCAAGGATCAGTCCCATCCCCATGCCTAAAAATATACTGACCAGATAGGGGGTGTCGAGTGGCTTTAGCTGATCGCCAAGTTCTTTGGCCAAGCGGTCGACTTTGTCTTCTGGCCCGACGGCTGTAATACGGTCTCCAAGCTGTAGAATGAGGTTGGGCGTAGGCACAAGATCCATTTCCGAACGATTGACACGCGTGATATTGACTCCGTATCGATTGCGCAATTTTAGTTCGCGCAGGGAGTGCCCGTTCACTTCAGGTTTGGAGACAATGATCCGCTTGCTCACAAGGGTGTCACTGCTCTCTATGCTATGCCAGTCCGTGCGCTTTTCTTCCTCCCCTACAAGTTGACCAAATACATGCTCCAGCGCCTCCGCAGAGTCGACCTTGCAGACGACCAAAAGATGATCCCCCAGCTCATAAGTGGTGTCGGGGGTTGGTGTAATCAGTTCTGATCCACGATAGATACGGGAGATGACATAGTCGTGCTTGAATGTCCGATGCACCTCCTCCAGAGTATGTCCCACGATTCCTTCGTTTGCAAGGTAGTACTCTGCCACAAAGTGTTCGTTGGGGTCCTTTGTGGCCTTTTCCTTCGCCCGTTTCGGAAAAAGATAGCGCAGTGCCTCTAGGACGACAAATACACCGACAGTGCCGATAGGATAGGTTATGGCGGTGGCAAGAGCCATGTTGTTCATGGCCACGTTGGTTGACTCACTGCCTCCTTGTGTACTTAGGAGTGCTTGCTGTGCGGCACCAAGTGCAGGCGTGTTGGTTACGGCTCCGGATAAGATCCCCATGACATTGCCAACCGTATCGTAGCCAACAAGGATCAGCAGGATTGCGGCTAGGGTGCCGGCAAGGATGAGAGCTAGGCTCCATAGGTTCAGACTCAGACCGGCGGTCTTGAATGTTGCCACGAAACCAGGCCCAACTTGCACACCAAGTGCGTAGATAAAAAGCACAAGACCGAAGTTTTGTGCGAAGATAAGCATAGGCTCATTGACTCGTACCCCAAAGTGAGCCATCATGATGCCCAGGAAAAACACACAAACACCCCCAAGCGAAATGGGTCCCATGCGGAGTTTGCCAAGCCACAAGCCTATGCCACAAGTAAAACACAGCACAATGATCGTTTGCACAAGTGACTCTTCGACCAAAAAAGCTTTAGTAATCTCCCACATTTGCCAATATCATTATTTGTTGTGTCAAGGGAACCCTTTTTATCTCTACTCATACTTTCCGTATGAGATTATCTACTGTTACAGGTTGCAAAGGTACCAAAAAGAGAGATGTCCTTTCTTCATGAGCAATTCTTCTATCCGTGAAACCGATCACTTCTATCCGTGAAACCGATCACTTCTATCCGTGAAAAGTTTTGCTTCTATCCGTGAAACCGATCGCTTCTATCCGTCTAAAATTTAGAGATCTATAATGCTTTTGTTTTCAGCGGTTTGGATTTTTGTTTTTTGCACTCCTCGGAATGTGGTAAATTTGAGTAGATCAATAAGAAAAATGAGGAATAGATGATAGAAGATAAAAAAGGCATTGATGCGATCCGACGACGTTTTCCGGGGTTGGATCAGCAGCTCTACGACGACAAGCGAAGACTGGTGTACCTAGACAATGCCGCCACTACGCAACGACCGGAAGAGGTAATCCGGGCATATGAAAAACACAGCCTGTACTGCAACGCCAATATCCACAGAGGCGACCACTATCTTAGTCGCAAGGCAACGGAGGCGCATGAGGAGGCTAGGGCGTATGTAGCGGACTTCGTGCACGCTGAGGAGGCAGCTGAGGTGCTTTTTACGCGTGGAACGACTGAGGGGATCAACCTCGTGGCAAGTACCTTTTGCTCTACTCTCATGAATCCGGGGGATGAAGTCATCGTCTCCGAAATGGAACATCACTCAAATATCGTACCGTGGCAGATGGCTGCCGATCGGTATGGGATCAAAGTAGTCCCGGCTCGTATACATGATGATGGAACCCTGGATCTAGATCATCTCTATGGGTGCATGGGCGAACGAACTCGTTTAGTTTCGCTCTGTTTTTCCTCCAATGTGCTAGGGACCGTGAATCCCATACAGCAGATCACCGAGCACGCTCACGAGATGGGGATCCCAGTACTTGTGGATGCTGCTCAAGCTGTGGCACATCGACCAATCAATGTCCAAGAACTGGGCTGCGACTTCTTGGCCTTTAGTGCTCACAAAGTATATGGCCCTACGGGGATAGGTGTGCTATATGGTCGACGTAAGTGGTTGGAGCAACTGCCTCCGTACCAAGGTGGCGGAGAGATGATTCAGCGGGTTAGTTTTGGGGGAACCACGTACGGCGAGATACCGTATAAGTACGAGGCAGGTACGCCGGACTTTATCGGAAGTGTCGCTCTGAAAAGGGCTTTGGAATTTGTCCAAGAAGTGGGCTATGATACGATTCGCCGGCATGAGGACGACCTACTGAACTATGCGACCAACAAACTCTTGTCAATAAGTGGTCTGCGAATATATGGTACCGCTTCGGACAAAGAGCCGGTCCTCTCCTTTTTGGTGGACGGAGTGCATCCATATGATCTCGGAAAATTGTTGGATCGTATGGGGATAGCTGTCCGAACCGGTCACCACTGTGCGCAACCGCTGATGGAGCACTATGGTATCGAGGGAACCTTGCGGGTGAGTTTCGCTGTCTACAATACAAGGGAGGAGGTCGATGTGTTGGAGCGTGCGTTGACCCGATTGATCCCGATGTTGCGTTAGAGAATGCAGAGCTGTTTTTTCGAGAAAATGGACGTGACAGAGAGAAGTGATTTGCTTTGTGACAGCTTCATGTTTCTAGACATGTTTTTATGAGTACACAGATGGAGGAGAGAATGGTGCAGGTGGAACTTGGAGGTGTTGGCAACCTTAGCAATAACCCCGGGGTGGTTGTTTTGCTCCTGACACCTGTTGATTCTCTATATAGACCGTACCCTGATCGGCATGAGCCTGTATTTCCGGTGCCGATAGACTATCTCACGGGACAACTGTACTTGAGTAGACTGTATCAAGTCCTGAAAGGGCACTTCACCAGCAATGAGGTGCTGGCAGGCTACTGTAGAGCCCTAAATATTTCTCTTGATCGGGTGAATATACGCCTAGAGGACTCTTCGGTAAAGACTTCACTGGAGGTTACACATGCGCAGGGGATGAAGGAGTCGCTGACGGTGCATTTGCACCGAACCGTACTGGGGGCCGTACTAGGTAGAATTCCTATTTTTGTGGAGGCTACCTTGCTAGATCGGATGGCACAACGGGTAAGGATACAGGGGCGAGACACGATTTCGGGTGAGCCAATAGATCTCAATCAAATCCAAGTGAAAGAGCTCCGGCAAATGATTGCAGATGGAGCTACTCCTGACCACATGACAGAAGTACAAGCGCAGTTTTTGCAAAATCAGAAGAGCGATGTACTGGAAGAGTTGCTGGAGGTGGCAGTTCAGGTTGAAAACTTTGAATGGGCAGCTTGTCTGCAAAAGATGAAAAGAAAAAATGCTGAATAACCTAAGTGACTTTGGCGCAGAGATGGCTCCCCCCATTGATCACACGATCCAAATGTCCTACAACCGAATAGTGAAATCCAACGATCGATCTATGGTCGTCCTGAGAGCTGTGGAATCAGCCGGGAATCCGAGTGAGTACTCTGTCGTTATTTCGAAACAGGACGAGCATGACTTTGAGACGGCCGAGAGGTGCTTTTCCGGACTATTACGAGAGGATCAGGATTTGCTCGGAGAGCTGGTGGAGCACTTTGGGGTCTCAATCAGTTCTGTCCTGATATGGGAGTCTATTTCGGACGAAAAACTCTGTGCACAAGTATCTCTGCTAGCTTTATCAGGGGAGCGGGTGTCATTTCCGACAAGACCTCAGGAGGCGATACTCTATGCAGTGTTGCATAATATCCCGATCTTGGTGGAGAAGGGTTTGGCCAATACGACAGAGCCCCAAAGTGAAAAGCATGGTAGGACTTCCGTAGCCGGTAGGGATTATCTGGAATCTTACCGTCGGGCTATAAAGTCCGGAAAACTGCCTGCGGACTATAGTGTCCCGGAACTAGAGTGGGGATTTGCTCAGATAGATCAGACTGCCCTTTTGGCACTTAGACAATTGGCGATAGAGCTTGAGTGCTATGAGTGGGCTCAAGTGATCAGTGATTTTTTGGAAAGTGACGACTTGGATATTGATCAGACCGATTAAAAAATGGAGGATTATCCGCTATTTGTTGTGCCCGATGTGGCGATTACAGGCATGCTTTCGGAGGAAGAGTCCCATCATGTGGGGCGCGTATTGCGTATGCAAATCGGTGAAAAACTGTATGTGACAGATGGGGCAGGATCTCTATATCTGGCTGTGCTGAAAGGAACTGACGGGAAGGAGCTGCCTGTGGAGTTGGTCGAAAAAGTACGAGAGGTCGCTACACCTCATCCTGAGCTTCACCTAGCAGTCGCGCCCCTAAAAAATGCAGACCGACTGGAGTGGTTGCTGGAAAAGCTCGTGGAGGTGGGCTTGGCATCGCTCTCCTTGGTTATGACGGAGCACACGATCCGAAAACACAATAATATGGTGCGTCTCCAAAAAGTGATGCTTGCGGCAGTGAAACAATCTAGAAAACGAATGGTGACCCGGATAAATGAATACCCCGGCGGAATTCGTGACTTGTGCCAATCCGAGTTGCCGACGCAAAAATTCATTGCCTACTGTGGCGATGAATACCCAAAGCTAGAATTGGCAAAAGCTTTGCGTCCGGGGTGCTCGACGGTCGTACTTATAGGGCCGGAGGGTGACTTTTCGTCGGAGGAGGTTGAGATGGCAGTGCGGTATGGATTTGTCCCTGTCGCACTTGGTACGGAGCGTCTAAGGAGTGAAACAGCCGCCGTATATGCAGGAATGCTCCACCATATCATTAATACACAAGCAGAAAAATGAAGATAGCGTGCCCATACTGTGCCAAGGATATAGAGATCATTCCGCCGAATGTGGTGAAAGCAAAGGCTGAAAAGGTGGTGTGCCCTCATTGCCATAGACCAATAGCTGTGTATGCCAGCCAAGCTACCTTGCAAATGCATAGAGATAGGGCTGTAAAAGCAGTGGCAGTCAGTCTACATGACTTTTCTGAGCAAGACCCTTACCTCGAGATAGTGGAGAGCCGGTTAGCTGATTCTCAGAGGTTGCCTATTCCGATAGGAGAGTCTGTCCTCGGTCGATTTACCCCAAATAGTAAGGCAGAGATACAAGTACTCACTGATGACATTGATCTAGGGCGAAACCATGCACGGCTATGGCTTACCAAGAAAGGGAGCTTGTCAGTCGCTGATAATGACAGTGTCTCCGGAACCTATGTGAATGGACAACCTTTGGCCCCGACCGATAAGGTGCGCTTGTGGGACGGTGATGTATTGACTTTGGGAGCCACTACCTTCATTGTCCACTTGTAGCAATTACTCGTCGTTTCTTAGAAATTTACGCCGCTGTTTTCTTAGTTTTCTGTTGTAGAAAAACCTTGTGGCGTACTGTCCTATCCTAATCACGATAGCAGTACAACCAAGGAGGTAAAACCAACTCTTATCATCGGCGAAGGTGAAAAACACAATTGCGCTGGCAATTGCCAAAAGCATAAAGAGTACAGTGACGAGGGAGTCTATTTGTTTGAAATCCATATTGATAAGTTGTGGTTGTATAGCAGTGGATCTTTGAGTAATGCGCAAGGACGCCTTGCGTCTCATGAATGACCCTTATAGCACGGCTTGAATATCTTTGGCAACAATGTGTTCGTGGTTGTATCGGTCTACGCGAGTGATGGTAAACGATACTTTGTACTTCTTTCCCAGATCTAAAGGCCTATATCTTGTCGCATTGGTTATGGCGGTGATGTTTTCTGCTTTTAGGATTTCTCGGATAGGTGCTTTGCGTTGATGCGTATAGATGACGTAGTATCGTGTCTCAAGTCCTTTGGGCATGGTCATGTCGCCCAGCCATACAAGCTCTTGGTACAACTCTCCTTTCAGCAGGTACGCTGATCGCGTTGGTTCTTTATAGCCTTTGAGGTCAGCAGGGTAGGGGGTCGGTGGAATCAGAGCCGGGTATTTCCAGTAATGATTGGCGATAATACTTCGGATCCCTTTGTAGTTCGCAAATAGCTCATCTGCAGGCCAGATGACATTGCCCTCTGAGGTCTCTCTTGCAATATTCAGTTTGGGATGCAATTGCTCATGATCCATGGTGGGACGTACAGATTGCCCGATGTAGTAATGGGCATTTTGAATGTTTTTGTTCCACCAATAGGCCAACTCGGTATAGTCAGCTAACTTGTGTCCCATGTGCCAGTAGATCTGTGGGACTATGTAATCTACCCAGTGCATCTGATCCCAAAGTAAAATGTCTGCATATAGGTCATCATAGTTTTGTAAGCCCTTTGTCTTGGATCCTGTGGGATCGGTCCGTTCATTGCGGTAGATGCCAAACGGACTGACTCCAAATCGTACGTATGGCTTGGCCTGCTTGATGGTCTGATGCATTTGCTTGATCAGAAGGCTTACATTTTCCCTCCTAAAGTCAGCGATAGACTGTCCGCTTTTCTTCATGCGGTTGTAATCATTTTGGTCAGGAAACGGGACTCCTGCTACGGGGTATGGGTAGAAATAGTCATCGATATGTAGACCATCAATGTCGTATCTATTGACTATGTCAGCCACTATCCGGCAGGTGTAGTCGCGTACTTCTTGTAGTGCGGGGTTGAATAGCAGTAGGTCACCATACTGTACAAACCACTCCGGGTGCCGATAATACGGATGGTTGCTTGCCAAGGGTTGTCCTACCTTTGTGGAGGCTCTATAGGGGTTGATCCAGGCGTGTAGCTCCATACAACGTTGGTGGCACTCATCGATCATAAAAGCCAGAGGATCCCAAAATGGCTTTGGTGATGTTCCCTGTTGTGTCGATAAAAACCTGCTCCAAGGCTCGTATTGTGACTCATACCAGGCATCGGCTTCGCAGCGTACTTGAAAGAAGACGGCATTGACTCCCATCTCCTTGAGTTGGTCTAGTTTGGCTCTGAAGTAAGCCTGAAGTTCCTCAGCCCCCATCTGTGCATAGTTGTTGCGAAACACAGTCGGAATCCATGCCGCACGCATCTCGATGCGTGCGGGGATGTAGTCGGACCTGGTGGCTTTTTCAGCATGCTTTTGGGTGACAGTCTTCTCGGGACCACAGCCTATGACCAAAAAAAGTAGTGCGAGCGAGCAAAGGATCCTCTTCATTGTAGAATAGCAAAAAGCATCTGGGTAATGGTCATGTAAATAAACATCCCGACAAGGTCATTGGTGATTGTGATAAAAGGCCCTGTCGCTCTTGCAGGATCCATCTTCAGCTTGTTCAACGTCAAGGGTACGATTGTTCCAAAAGTGCTGGCAAAGAGCACAACGGTAAACAGACTGATAGAAACACTAGCCATGATGATGAGATCACGGATATAGAAGTAGTTGTAGACAAAAACCACAAGTGCTATAATACTGGCATTGATAATAGCAACAGCCAGTTCTTTCCCTATTAGGTGCAAAGTCTTCCCCGGACGTAGTGAGTTGCTTGCGAGGTCTTGGACAATAATAGCAGAGGATTGCATCCCCACATTACCACCGGTCCCGCCTATCAGGGGAATGAATACTGAGAGTGCTGGCAGTTGGGCAAAGACGCCATCGTATTGTCCAAGGAGGACGGAATTGAATATCCCCCCCGCCATACCTATGAGCAACCAAGGTAGTCGTGCACCCGTCTGGCGGAAAACCGAGTCTGAGCTTTCAATGTCTTGCGATAGACCGGAGGCCAATTGGTAGTCTTTCTCATGTTGTTCGCGCATCTCGTCCACCACGTCGTCTACCGTGATTACCCCGACAAGTCTGCCGATAGAGTCTACTACCGGTATAGCGACTAGGTCGTAGCGGTCAAAAGCGTTGATGACCTCCTCTATTGAGTCACTTACGTGTAGCATTATCGGATCACGTTGCATGACATTTCTGATCCGATTGGCCGATGGGTTGGTGATCACTTTTTTGATCGGTAGAGTACCTACTAGTTTTTTGTCATCATCTACGACATAAATATAGTAGAGTTCGTTTAGGTCTTCTGCCTGAGAACGCATTTCGTCCACACACTTCGGCATGGACCAGTTCTCGTTGATCACGACCATCTCCTTGCGCATGACTCCACCGGCTGTGTCCTCATCGTAGTGGAGCAGGTCTATGATATCCCCAGCTTGTTCGACGTTATCTACCTTGGAGAGGATCGACTCTTGCTGGTCTTCGTCCAGGTCACGGATGAGCTCGGCAGCATCATCGGTATCCATGTTGGAGAGGAGTTTCGTCGCGATATCCTCATCCGAGATGTGCTGTAGGATGTTTTGCTGGTCTTCATCGTCAAGCTCCAGGAGCACATCCGCCGCCGTCTCATTCGGCAGTAGTTGGTGCAGATAGATGGCATCGTCCGTCCCGAGCTCCTCCAGCAGTTCGGCAAGCTCGGTGGCATGGAGTGTTGGGATCACCTTATTCAGTTCCTCATCATTGTGCGCTTTGATGAGGGCTATCAGTCTGTCCTTTTCCTTATACTTTTGGTCCATTATCTTTCGGCTTGGTTCACTGCATTGGTTAGTATTACAAAGTCCTCCACGCCCATTTGCTCAGGTCGCATTGCCATGAGTCGGTCTACACTGTCGGGTAGGTTGGCGGTTCCGAGCAGTGGTTTGATGGAGTTTCGGATCGTTTTTCTCCTTTGGTTGAACGTTGTCTTGACCACACTCCTAAATAGTTGTTCGTCACAGCCCAGCTTTGTACGACCATTCCGAGTGATTCGGATCACTCCACTTTTTACTTTTGGAGGTGGGGTGAATACTCCGGGTTCTACGGTAAATAGGTACTCTACATCGTACCATGCTTGGAGCAATACGCTCAGGATTCCGTACTCTTTGCTACCCGGCGGAGATGCGAGACGGCTTGCCACCTCTTTTTGGAGCATTCCCCCGGCTACCGGTATTAGGTCTTTGTACTCAAGGATCTTAAAAAAAATCTGTGACGAGATGTTGTAGGGGTAGTTGCCTATGACCATAAAGGGTCTGCCGGCACCAAACAGTGTGGAGAGGTCTACCCTGAGAAAATCCCCGTTGATGATGTCTTGCTTGAGGTCCGGAAATGCGACCTTCAGGTACTCTACCGACTCGGTATCTAGTTCGATCACCTTGACCGTCCTGTGCTCTTCCAGCAGATATTTGGTCAGTACTCCCATTCCGGGGCCCACCTCCACTACGGGTAGGCCCTGACCGGGTAAAATCTGGGCAATACGCTCAGCTATCCTTTCGTCTCGGAGGAAGTGCTGTCCTAGTGCTTTCTTGGCGTGTACCGGCTTCATGAGTTTTGATTTTTTGATTTGACGCAAAACGATGTCCATGAAATATGGTACTTTTGCGAGTAAAAATAGCCACAGGCTTGCGCAAACTTACCAAAAATGGACGGGATAGTGTCGGGCTTGATGTGGAGTATCTAGCTCATACTCCGATTGTGAGTTGGGAAAAATCATATTTCCGTTTATGAATATTACATCCAAAGGGGTATTGAAAGTTGTGTTGCCACTATTGCTCGGTGGGGTGATCCTCTGGTTTTTGTATCGAAACACAGACTTCAACAAGCTGTTGGAGACGCTGAGGACCGACTCCAAGTGGTGGGTGATCATCGGGGCGTCACTTTTCGGTACTATTGGCAATACATTCAGGGGACTGCGGTGGAATATTATGCTGCGCCAGCTGGATCCCCCGGGCAAGACGCTTGTCAATTCAATCCTCACCACTCAAGGTACCTATGCCGTGAATATGGCACTGCCTCGGCTGGGCGAGATCTGGCGTTGTGGTGCTATGAGGTTGTACACTGGCCTCTCGTTTTCCAAGCTGTTTGGGACCATGGTTATGGATCGGACGCTTGATGTCTTTGTGGGTATCTTGCTTGCGCTAGTGGCCACGTTTCTCAATTATCCATTCTTTCAGACTTTTTTTTACGAAAACCCCACTTTGGTTGACTGCTTTTTGGACTTTTGGGGTTCTGCCACTTCTTGGGTGCTTGTCTTGGTGATGCTTCTAGCCGTGTCTATTGGTGCGGTTTTGGCTCATCGGTATGCTTTTTGGACAAAAATAAAGCACACACTGAGTGGGGTTTGGAGCGGAGTCCTGACGGTGTTTACGCTTCGCCGGCGTTGGAGCTTTTTGCTGTACACCGTGCTGATATGGGGGAGTTATTTCCTTCAGTTTTACCTGACCTTTTACGCATTTAGTTTTATGAGCGGCCTTGGCTGGGAGGTGGCTCTAATGGCGTTTGTGCTGATCACCTTTTCGATGATCGCACCGGTTCAGGCCGGGCTGGGCGCATGGCACTTTATGGTCATTTTTACGCTTGTGTTTTTTGGTGTTGGTCGTGACGATGCCGGCTCTTTTGCTCTGATCGTCCACACTGCCCAGACCTTGTGGACGACACTCATTGGGCTATTGAGTATTGTCGGGCTCTCTTTCTACAACAAGTCTGCACGCCTATAAGTACAAGTGGTATCTACTGATGATATACTGAGGCTGGCCAAGGAGATGGGGGCAGATGCCGCAGGGGTGGCTCGGCTTGGCCCTGTGGATGATCTGCACAGTCAAAAGTACACGGCCTGGATCAATAGTGGCCAAAACGCCGGAATGACCTACTTGGAGCGCAATCAGGCTGTGCGGTTTCATCCCGGCTCGGAGATACTGCCGGAGGCCCGCTCTGTGATAGTGGTCGCTGTTAGCTATTACCCCCGCGAGCGACAACGTCCGGATGCCCCACAGGTCTCCAAGTACGCCTATGGACAGGACTACCACCTTGTCCTAAAAAAGTACTTGGAGGACCTCGGAGAGAGGATTGATCGTGAGGTGATGGGGCACTCATATAGGCCTATCGTGGATACGGTCCCCTTCTTGGAGCGTTATTGGGCCGAAGTGGCCGGGCTGGGCTTTATAGGCCGGAATCGTAATCTGATTGTCCCGAAAGTCGGTAGCTACGTTTTTTTGGGCGAACTCCTTACCACCTTGGATCTGGAGCCCACTCGCCCGGCTCGCCTCCACTCCTGTGGCACCTGTAGCCGTTGCCTGGATAGTTGCCCGACTCAGGCCCTGACCTCTAAGGGGCTGGATGCACGCAGATGTGTCAGCTACCTCACGATTGAGCACCGAGGAGATATCCCATCGGAGCTGGCCAAAAAGTTTGGACGTCGCTTTTATGGGTGTGATACTTGTCAGGATGTCTGTCCGTACAATCACCGGCCTCTGCCACAGCGACTTTTTGCCGGATCCGGACAGATCCTTGCCCTCTCGAGCGAGGATATGACCGACTTTTCCACGGAGTTGTACTCCACTCTCACCAAGAATAGTGCTATGTCTAGAGCCAAGTTTTTTCAGCTCAAGCGAAATGCCGACCTATTTGTCCAAAACAATCCTGAACTCACCACGGATAAAATCCCCTAACTATACCGGGATGTCTGCTTGGGTACTTTCTGTGCCCATTGAGATAAATTGAGCGAAGAAAAGGGCAGGACGTTTTTTTTGACCGAAAAACGTCCTGCCCTTTTGTCGTCCTAAGGGGGAAAGCTTTTTTTTGAGAGGAGAAAAAAACAACTTGCGAGGGGGAAAATGCAACAACCTCGGAGAAAAAGATGCCCCTCTTCCATGACAAAGATAAAATCACAGTGTGATTTCTAGAAATCACTAAGTGATTTATTCAAATCACACAGTGGTTTGTTCAAATCACATTGTGATTTTGAGTTTTCCGACTGGGGAAAATAGTTTGTGAGTACATAGAGATAACTTTGTAACCTTTGGTGAAATGTTGTTATCTTTGAGCCTTGTGAGAGTATAAACCTAGGGTGAAGGCCAGTGGTTATTTTTTCCCACCCCAGCCCCTCTCTTTCCGGATGACTATATATACGTGTGATGTATGAGAAATAATGGCACGACTGAGGCCCCGAGATATGACCTCGAGGATCTAAATGAAGCTCTCCGCACCCTCAAGGCCGGAGGGCTAATCCTATACCCAACGGATACGATATGGGGGATTGGGTGCGATGCGACCAATGAAGATGCGGTACGCCGTGTCTTTGAGCTAAAAAAACGAGATGACGCCAAGGCGCTCATCAGTATCGTCCAGACGAATGCAATACTTCCCCTCCTCATGGATGAGGTGCCGCGTGTAGCCTATGACCTGATCGATGCCGCACTTCAGCCCCTGACGATCATTTACCCCAATGTACATGGGCTGGCGCACAATCTTTTGGCCGAGGATGGCAGTGCCGGGATACGTGTCGTGGATGAGTTGTTTTGCAACAAGTTGTGTGAGCGTTTTCGGAAGCCTATTGTCAGCACCAGTGCCAACATCTCCGGAGAGCCGTCTCCGGCAAGCTTTTCGGCCATCAGTGATGAGGTAAAGGCCGGAGTGGACTATATCGTCCGATATAGGCAAAAGGAGCGAACCCCGCATGTGGCGTCCAATATCATCAAGCTGGAGGTGGATGGCGCATTCAAGATTATCCGATGAAACATCAAAAGCCGACTAGCAATGCGGTACTGAAGTTCCTGCGCTGGCGCGAGGAGCGTATCCCCGAGCGGGTCTTGGTCGTGGGGCTGGCGTTTCTGACCGGGATAGCCTGCTCAATAGCCGCAGCGACACTCAAGGGGACCATACACCTGATACAGAATGTGGTGATGAGTGCCAATGGGTTGGCTCAGTTCAACTACAGTTACCTCATCACCCCGGTACTGGGAATCTTTTTGTCCGGGTTGTTTGTCCGCTACATCGTCAAGGATGACATCGGACACGGTATCTCCAAGATCCTTTTCGCAGTCAGTCAGAGAAAGAGCCGGATCAAGGTCCACAACACTTGGACTTCTCTTGTGGCTTCCTCAGTCACTATCGGCTTGGGGGGATCGGTGGGGGCTGAGGCTCCAATCGTCTTGACCGGCTCGGCGATTGGTAGCAATATTGGTAAGTTTTTTAGGCTAGAGCATGGGAATCTGATGCTCTTGGTGGGCTGCGGGGCCGCCGGAGCGGTGGCGGGGATATTCAAGGCTCCTATTACGGGCTTGGTCTTTGTGATCGAGGTCCTCATGATGGATCTGACCCTCAACTCTGTCATGCCGTTGCTGGTGGCATCGGTTACGGCTGCGACCATGAGCTATTTCTTTTTTGGGATGGAGGCAATGTTTCCCTACGTTGCTGAGAATCCGTTTACTCTGGAGCGGATACCGATGGTCTTCTTTTTGGGCATCAGCTGTGGCTTGGTGGCCATTTATTTTGTCAAGATGACCGTGGGGCTGGAGGGTCTGCTCAAAAAAATCGGGCGGTGGCGTAGGTTTGGACTATGTGCCGTTGTTTTGAGTGCGCTGATCTTTCTTTTTCCCCCTTTGTATGGTGAGGGATACACAACGATACTGGACTTGATCACAGCGCAGACGGGGGAGGTGATGAGTGGTTCGCCGTTCGAACTATTGCGTAACTCCGGCTTTTTTATCCTGCCCATTTTTTTGCTTTTGGTGATTTTTACCAAGGTCGTTGCGACTGTTGCCACCAATGCCGGAGGGGGTAGTGGTGGCGTTTTCGCACCTAGCCTTTTCGTGGGCGCTTTGGTGGGCTTTGTCTTTAGTTACTTGATGAATCGGTTTGGGGTGGGGCCATTTTTACCTTCAGAGAACTTTACTTTGATGGGGATGGCCGGACTAATGGCTGGAGTGATGCATGCTCCCCTGACCGGTACTTTTTTGATCGCAGAGCTCTCCGGAGGCTACAACCTCTTTTTGCCACTATTGGTTGTGTCGGTCACTAGCTACGGTGTGTCTCGCCTGTTTTTGGATCACAATATCTATGCGCTGAGGTTGGCCGAGGAGGGCATGCTCGTGACGCACCAAAAGGATCAGGCTGTGCTCACCCTGATGGGCGTGGATCAAGTCCTAGAGGATGATTTTAGCCCTCTGGCACCGGACATGACTCTGGGAGATGCCGTGCGTATCTTCTCCAGCAGCAAAAGCACGCGGAATATCATGCCGGTACTACAGGACGATGGGCACATGGTGGGTATGATCCTCCTTGATAATATCCGCAATATTATGTTTCGGCCGGAGCTGTATGATCGGATGCAGGTGAGCAAGATCATGGTCGTCCCAAGCACCAGGATATTGACCACCATGAGCATGGACGAGGTGATGCATGCATTTGAGGACTCCAAGATGTGGAACCTCCCGGTCGAAACACCGGAGGGGAAGTATGTGGGGTTTGTGAGCAAGTCCAAGATATTCAATACGTACCGAGAGATTCTGAATGAAAACTTTGGGGGAGACTGAGAGCCTATGGAAATGAAGGAAAATATGAGGATCGTCTTTTTTGGCACACCCGACTTTGCCGTAACATCGCTAAGACAACTGGTGTCCAACGGGTATCAGGTCGTAGGAGTAGTGACTGCCCCGGATCGGCCGTCGGGGCGTGGATACAGACTGCAACCATCGGCAGTGAAGGAGATGGCCCAAAAAATACTCCCCAATGTGCCTATCCTGCAACCAGAAAAGCTCCGTGACCCAGGCTTTTTGTCGTCGTTGAAAGAACTTGGTGGAGACCTCTTTGTCGTCGTTGCCTTCCGGATGTTGCCCATGGAGGTATGGGCTATGCCACCCCGAGGAACATTCAACCTCCATGCGTCACTTTTGCCCAAATATCGTGGAGCGGCACCTATACAGCATGCTATCCTAAATGGTGAAAAGAAGACAGGGGTGACGACCTTTTTCTTGGACGAACAGATAGATACGGGACGAATCATACTCCAGGAGGAAGTACCTATCTCCGAGGAGGATGATGGCGGAAGTTTGCACGACAAACTTATGGAGGTTGGCGCCAATCTCGTGTGCAAAACGATTGATAGGATAGCGGAGGCTAAACCTGATGAGCGACTCGGAACCTGCCAAAGTACACTCGTCGATGACAGTGATTTGCCCCTCCCCTGTGCTCCAAAGATTTTCAAGGGCGATCGGGCGTTGTCCTTTAGGGAACAGGATGCTGAGCAGATCTTACTTCGTGTGCGCGCTATGAGCCCATATCCTACTGCATTTGCAACATTGAATGATGGAAAAAAAACAGAGATAAAGGTCTACAAAGCAGAGGTCGTGCCGGATGTGGTAGGCCTAAAGCCGGGGGAGCTCCTAGTCACTCCGGCGCGAGAGCTTATCGTACAGACAAAGCGTCTGGCCCTTCGTCTGCTTGTCCTCCAACCTCCCTCCAAACGAACAATGAGAGCGGAGGATTATCTCCTTGGAAATGAGATTTCCGGATCCTTTTTGTAGCATAGGTCTTTTAGCTCACGAAATACGAGTATGCCTAACCAACTTTTTCTAAATCTAGTAGCCCTTCTCTCCACGCTTCTATTCCCTCTCTGCGGTGTGGCACAAACGCTCAGCATAGAGCAGTTTGGTGGTAGAGCTAATGATCCGACCTATGATAATGGTCCGGCTCTAACCAAGCTCCTAAATCAGGTGCAAAAAGCAAATCGCTCCGGCGAGGAAGTGATCGTAACCCTCCGCCAAGGCGAGTATCATATTTGGGACTCAAGTCTGCCTACGCATGAGTTGTTTATTTCCAACCATGACCATGTTGATCAGAGACCAGTAGCTTTTTGGCTCAAAGACTTGAGAAATGTCAAGATTGTTGGTGCCGAAACACGCTTGCTCTTTCATGGCAGACTTATTCCTTTTGTATTATCAGGCTGTGAGAATGTAACCATTCAGAATGTTAGTATAGACTATCCCAGACCGGCCCTGACACAAATAACCATCAAGAAGATCGAGAATGACGTAGTCACAGCTGAGGTCTTGGATGAATCCAGGTGGAGTATAAAAGATGAAAACCAAATTGTCCTAGAGTGTGAGGGTTTTCAAGTTGTCCCGAAGTGGTGTATGCCATTTTCCGAAGATGGGCACATGAAGTGGAATCGTGCCGATGTCTCATTCAATCCCACGAAAATTGAAAGGAGTGGCAAAAACCTGCTTAGGATCTATGGTTGGGGTGAAAGTGGGTACCTCATGGTCGGTGATGTATATGTCCTCAGATCCTCAGAGCGTCCAACCCCCGGCATTGTCCTAACAGAGAGCAGAGACATCTTACTACGTGATTTGGTCGTACACTATGCAGAAGGAATGGGATTGTTGGCGCAAAATAGTGACAATCTCACATTGGATCATTTCGCAGTGCGACGTTCTGAAAAATCGCCCAGATTCTTTACGACTCAAGCTGATGCGACGCACTTTTCGGGGTGCAGAGGCTATATTCGATCAACGGATGGCCTGTACGAAAACATGGCAGACGATGCAATCAACATTCATGGAACCTATCTACGAGTAGACAGTGTCCTAAGTGACAACCGACTGAAAGTGGCATTTGCTCATGGTCAGACTTTTGGGATCGGGTGGTATAGGGATGGAGATGAAGTCACGCTTATTGACCGCAATACCTTGAGGCCGGTGTTTAGTACCACGTGCATAGGCTATCAATCAATCTCCCCCAAGGGAGCTTACCTCATACTGCGAGATTCGTTGCCAAGTCAGATTACAGATGGTGCTACCCCATTGGCTGTCGAAAACACATCAGCCTATCCTACAGTTGACTTTGGCTACAATACGATCCGAAACAATAGAGCCCGTGGTGCACTGTTTTCTACACGGAAGCGTGTCGTCTGCCACCACAACCTATTTGACCACACGCACGGGAGTGCTATCCTACTGTGTGGTGATGCCAATGGATGGTATGAGAGTGGCCCGTGCGAAGAGATCATTATTTCCGACAACCACTTTGTCAATGCCCTTACGGCCAAGTATCAGTTTACTCATGCAGTGATTTCCATAGATCCTGAAATTCGTCAGAAGAGCCTAGGGTTTAGTTATCACGGTAGAGTCGTTGTACAAAACAACACCTTCACAACTTTTCCCTCTCCTCTTTACTACTCAGAATCAGTTAGAGAGCTCACCATCAAGGATAATCTGCTGATACCAACGAGTGACTATACGCCTATTTTTGACAACACGGATTCGCGGGTTATTCCCTGATTATCTGCCTATTTTGCTCCCTGTATTCGAGCGGTGAAAGCCCGGTGATCAGCTTGAATTGCCGAGACAGCGACTTGTAGTTGAGAAATCCCAGATCGGCCGCTACTTCTTTTACTTGCCCATCGGATAGCAGCAACGCCTGAGCAAAGCGTGCAATCCTTAGCTCAAGAATATATTTATACACAGATAGGTGTGTAGCCTCTCTGAAGCGTTTCTCAAACTGTCGTCTACATAGGGGAACTTGCTTCAGTACATCTACTACGGATATCTCCGTGGTGGCATGCTCGTGTATGTACTTCAGTGCAGTTCGGACGTGTGGGTCATCCGTTGTGATCATATCGGTAGAGATGCGTTCGACTACTTTTACCGGCTTTCCAATGACTGTCGTGGCGACCGATCGTGTGCCATTTATCAGCTCTGTTATCTGTTTGGCAACATCATATGCCGTCTGCTCTACGTCTTGCAAAATACTGGATAGGGGAGGATCAGACAGCGAACACACTGTCTCATCGTTGTCCACTCCTAGGATCGCTAGGTGTGTTGGTATCTTGATGTCATTTACTTTGCAGATTTCCGTGAGACGACTCCCTTGGTTGTCATCACATGCAAAAACAGCAGTGCCTTGAGGAAGTCCTTTCAAGAATGCAACTAGGTTGGGCGTATCATAAAACCAAACGTCATCGATCGACTGCTCCTCGTACACCCAAAGGTTGCCACTGTATCCGACTTCATCCAAGTAGTCCCTATAGCCCATGCATCTCTCTTTGCTCCAAAAAGCATCCTTGTATCCCACAAAAGCAAAGTTTGTGTAGCCCTTTTGTACAAAAAACTGAGCCGCCATCTCCCCGGTTGCCTTGTAGTCAAAAGAGAGACTGGGTATCTCCGAAAAACGTTGCTTGTAGTCTTGGGCAAAAACGACCAGCCCGGAATTCCGATATGCGAGGGCTTCCCTTTCACTCTCAAAGCGTCCTAAAATGGCATCTGCTCCCCAAAACTTAGCCCACTCCAACACCCCTATGATGCCATTTTGTTCACGGTAGGAGGGGGGCATGCGACTGACTACCCAGGTGCTATTTTTTCGCGAGTAGTTGAGCACACCTTTCAGGATTTTGTAGGCAAACGACTCCGTAAAGTCCGATAAGAGTATGAGCTTGATCATCTAGACGCTATATTTTGGTGTCGAATCTTGTGCGAGTCAATAGGTGCCGCTTTCGTTGATCTTCAGGTGCTCTTCTTTCCCTCCGTACCTGAGTACAAGAGTAAATGGTGTATTGGTCGTTATTGCTATCGTTGGGCGTTCGTTTCGCTTGTTTCGTTTTGAGGCTCGCAACGAGATTTCTCCATCTTTGCCATATGGGTAGCGATCAACCCCGTGAGCCTCTAGTAGGTTTAGATCCCAGCTGATTACCTTTTCGGTATAGTCTGCCCTTATTCCCATCACATACTCTAGGAGGACGGCTATAGGTGCTACACCTCCCCATCCGACAAAGTTGTCCCTAGCCATAAATCCCGGCTCCGTACTCTCCGGAGCATAGTATTCCCAAAAAGTCCCTGTGTTTTCATACACCCGTAGCACATTATTGTAGTGGTTCATTGCCAATTGATGAGCCAAGTCATAGTAGCCTTTTTCGGCCAAACCGTAGAGAACCATGTAGTTTGTACCCGGCCATACCCCTCCTTGCCAGTACCGACCATTTGCCCGATACTTGGCATGGTTGGCCGCAAGCGATGGGATACAATGCGTACGAGCAAAGGTGGTCGTGTCCGTTAGGTGTGCGACTAGTCGGTCCGTCTGCTCTTTGTTCAGCACATCTGTTAGTAATGCCCAGTAGGCACTGATGCCCATAGTTTCACAGAGTTTGCCGTCACTGTACTGATCGTACAAAAAACCACTTTTCTCATCCCATAAGTTTTTGCGAATATATTCGGTTAGGTGTTCGGCTTCGGTTTCATAGTCCTCAATCTCCTGCCAGCGTTCAATATAGAATCCCATCCTCAAAAGCTCGTGCGCTGTGAAGATCTGCTGTAGGTTTGTGTCCAGCCAAACCATGTGCCCATGCGAAAAGATGGGGTTGTATTGCTCCGGGACACGAGGCATGTTATCCATACCCGTCCCCCAACCACTAGACCAATAGGTGCCATTCGGCCATGTCCGGTTGAGGTGAAGCCAGTTATAGTATCCACATAGTACCGGAAACACTTTGTGTAGGCGGTCCAGATCCCCGTACTGCCTAAAGTAGCACATCTCGGCCCAGGGAATCAAGTTGGGGCCGGTGCTAGTGGGGTCATATCTATGAAAGGCATCCGACCCATCTGCACGAATCTCCCGACAAATAAATCCGTCCGGATGTTGGTGTGAGTAAAAGTTGTCTAGGGTTCGATGAAAAGGAAAAAAACGCTCGCCATACTTTGCAAACATGAGTATGAAAGAGGTGTCCCACATGAAGATATTGCCATTGTACGCTGTGTCAATGTAGGTGCAGACAAACCCACTGCCATCCTTAGGGTCCGTGATGTTTTTGATCGCGATCTTCCATGCCGACCAGTACATCTCTATCTCTTTCTCGTGCCCTTCCCACACCGGACTCGGAAGGATCTTGCGAGCCTCCTCATAGCTTCCGTGTCGGATCACCTCCGGCTTGGAATTGATGAATGAGTTTTCGGTCACAAAAAGTTCTTTTACGTACGTATTCTTGTACGGCAAATGATATTTTGGACGAGGAGCCCCATCCATTTGTCCCAGCATTGGAGCACTGAACATGAGGTACAGAGCGACGGCTATAAGGAGTCTGTAGATATTCTTTTTGTCGGTCATTATGATGGTTTTTTAGGTTTGGAGAACTATCTGAGGGTAAATATACCCAATATAATATATCATCAGGGTGGGGGATTCAGGACCTAAAGCCTGGATTATACTGAAGATAAGGTGTCAGTGGGTTGTTGATAGTCCTGATTTTTAACCATCCATGTGCTTACTATTTTTCGTTTCTGGCCTCCCTTTCCTTTTGACGTTTTTGGATGAGTTTTTGTGGTTTTCTAGGTGACTGGTGTACAGGGTGTTGGGGTGGAAGTGGAGTTTCACGGATAAAAGCGATCGATTTCACGGATAGAAGCATTTGGTATCACGGATAGAAACGATTGCTTAGACGGATAGGAGCATGAGGTCGGATGTGAGTTGGAAGGAACGGAGGATCCGGAGTGGTGCGTTTTGAGATCGTTTTTCCGTGGGGTGGATTAAAATCTTATTTATTTGGTTTTTAGCGAGTTGTCAGTTTTTGTGTGTTGGTGATTTGTTCAGGTCGGAAAATGTTTCTATCTTTGCACTCGCAAACGGGACAGAGAGCTTGTCCGCAGATCTTCGATAGTGAAGAGAATTGACTTTTTTGAGTCGGTTGTTTTTTTTGAAGTTTTGCAGAGAAAGAAACTTTTTGTACCTTTGCAAAACCGACGCCGAAAGAGGTGACGGTTTGAAAGAGGAGGTCATAGACATAATGAACAAGGGCATCGCGCCAAATAAAGCTGAAGGTGCGATGCGAACAAACAAGTAGTACAAGGGATATTTTTATAGATATAAGAATGTGCCACGTCGATT